>NZ_JBVJKN010000002.1:0-488779 GCF_055585225.1 Streptomyces sp. NPDC053673
TGCAGGGGGGACCCTGTGGGAGAGTAGGACGCCGCCGAACAATCTTTAGCCTCAACCCCCGGACATCGTCCGGGGGTTGAGGCATTTTTGCGTTCAGCCGGACGCGGGCGATATCGCGTTGCCATGCGGCGGGGCGGTCGCCAGGATCGGGACATGGAACACGTGATGCGACCCGTACGGGCCGACGAGTGGGAGAAGTGCCGCGAGATCAGGCTCGCGGCCCTGCAGGACCCCGCCGCGCCCGTCGCCTTCCTGGAGACGTACGAGCACGCGGCCGCCCAGCCCGACTCCTTCTATCAGGAGCGTACGGCCCGGGCCACCGGGGACGAGGTGCACCAGTTCGTCGCCGAGGCGCCGGACGGGACCTGGTCGGGGACGATCACCGTCCTGGTGGAGCGGCCGGACGGAATCATCCGGTTCGGGGAGCCCGCGCGGGTGGACCAGACGCATGTGGTGGGGGTGTACGTACGCCCCGAGGCACGCGGAGCCGGCCTTGCGGACGCGCTGTTCCGGGCGGGTGTGGCGTGGTCGTGGGGACTGAGCGGGCCACCGATCCAGCGGGTGCGTTTGTACGTAGACGAACGGAACCCGCGAGCTGCCGCGTTCTACCGGCGCTTCGGGTTCGTGCCGACGGGGAAGACGATCGCGGTGCCGGGCGGGGAGTCCGGCGGCGAGTCCGGCGCGGCGTCGGGGGAAGAGCCGGCGCGGGAGCTGGAGTACGAGCTGGTGAGGCCCGTCACGGAGTGAGAGTCCCTTCCGGCCAGCGGGCGCGGGCCTGCTCCTGGGAGCGGAGCAGGACCAGGGGCGGCAGGCCCTGGTCCTGACCGGTTGCCAGCAGCTCCGGAAGCCGGGGAAGCGGAGCCACCGCCGCGACGTCGTCGAGCACGAGGGTCAGTGGTGGGTCGAGCCGACCGTCGGATGACCGTGCGGCCATGCGGCGGCCGTGCTCGACCACGCTTGAGGTGAGGGCGGTCAGCAGAGGCATCGCACCGGGGCGGGTGCGGGGCTCCTCGATCGGTTCACCCACCACATAAAGGGTGCCCCCCTCGTCCACGAATGATTCCAAGGCGAGCGAATCTGCTCGGTTGGGAGTGCAGGCTTCGCGGATGTGGATCGAGGAGAGGGAGGTGAGCGTACGGGCCGTCAGTTCCTGTGCGATCTCGCGGCGTTCGACGTGGGCGGTGAGAGCGGACTCGAGGAGTCCCGCGAGGCCGGAGGCGGCCTTGGGGTGAGTGCGGAGGATTCGTACGGGCTCGTGGGCGCCGTTCCCGACGGCCCAGCGGTGGACTTGTTTGAACGGGCGCCCGTCCACGGCGGCGGCGTGCAGCCAGCAGCGCAGGAGCGTTTCGGCGGTGTCGGCGACGGCAGCGTCGAGGCGGGAGTGCGGGCGTACGGGGGCGAAGAGTGCGGTGGCGCGGGCCGCGGCGGTGGCGGGGTCTTCGCAGCCGGTGGTGGGCGACCAGTGGAGGCGGGCGGGGGTCTCGCAGAGGTGGCCCGGGTCGTAGACGAGGACCGGGCCGAGCTTGGCCCGGGCGTCCTTGGTCTCCGCCCACACGGTGGGGTCGGACGTGACGACGAGCGCGGGGCCCTCGGCGTCCCGGATCGCCTGAAGGGTGGAGGGCCGGCGGGCGGACGGGTCTCCGTAGAGAAGGCGGGGGCGGCGGGGCGCGGGGACGGTGTGCTCCACGGGGTGGTGCGATGCGGGCACCCCGGGCACCCCGGACATCCCGGGGGCGGTGTGCACGGCGTCGGCCGCCGGTGCCGCCGTCCCGACGGCCGGCGCGGAGAGCACGGACGTACCCGTGCTGTGGCTCGTGTCCGATGCCGCGCCCGCCGCGATGGAAGAGGGTGTACTCGACGGCGTACCCGGGTCGAGGCCCGCGCCCGCCGCTGTCGTGGTCGACGGCAAACCGGTGGAGTGTCTCGACCCCGGGCGGGCCCTGGCCGGCGACTCGCCCGAGGCTCCCCGTGAGGCCCGGACCGCGCGCCAGCGGGCCAGGGTGCCGAGGGCGAAGACCGTCAGGACGACCAGGATCATCAACTGGCCGATGAGGAGGCCCCAGAAGAGGCCGTAGCCGGAGAGCTGGGCCGCCGGTGTGCCGGGCCAGGCGGTGGGGAGGTCGTGCGGCTCGGAGACGAGGCTGCGCATCGCGAGCGGTGTGTTCGTGAAGGTCACTCCGTCGGGCCAGGAGCCCCGGGCGAAGAGGCCTGCCAGACCCGTGGCCGTCCAGACCAGGACGGTCAGGCCGAGGAGGAAGCCCAGGACACCCACCAGCAGGCCGTCCGGGATGCCCCGCTCCTCGGCGCCCCGTTTCTCGCGTGCGTCGTGCGGCATGTCAGGCCACCGTCGACTCGGAGGACCGGGGGTTCAGCTGTTGCTGCTCGATGAGGGCCGCGCGCTGCTCCGCCTCCCGTTCCGCGGCCCGTACGTCGTCGGGCAGCGCGGAGGACTCCGTCATCGCCCGGTCCGTGTAGACCAGGGGCCGTTCCGCCTCCGTCACCAGGTGTTTGACGACCTGGACGTTGCCGTTGACGTCCCACACCGCGATGCCGGGAGTCAGTGTCGGGATGATCTCGACGGCCCACCGGGGCAGGCCCAGTACCCGGCCCGTCGCCCGTGCCTCGTCCGCCTTCTGGGCGTAGATGGTCCGTGTGGACGCCATCTTGAGGATCGCGGCGGCTTCCCGCGCCGCCGCCCCGTCGACCACATCGCTCAGGTGGTGGACGACCGCCACGAAGGACAGACCGAGCCGGCGGCCGAACTTCAGCAGACGCTGGAAGAGCTGCGCCACGAACGGGCTGTTGATGATGTGCCAGGCCTCCTCGACGAGGAAGATGCGCTTCTTCCTGTCCGGCCGGATCCAGGTGTGCTCCAGCCACACACCCACGATGGCCATCAGGATGGGCATGGCGATCGAGTTCCGGTCGATGTGCGACAGGTCGAAGACGATCAGCGGCGCGTCGAGGTCGATGCCGACGGTCGTCGGGCCGTCGAACATGCCTCGCAGGTCACCGTCGACCAGCCGGTCCAGGACCAGGGCGACGTCCAGACCCCAGGCCCGTACGTCGTCTATGGCGACGTTCATCGCTTCCGCCGACTCGGCCTCGGGGTGGCGGAGTTGTTCGACGATGTCCGTCAGGACGGGCTGCCGGTCGGTGACGGTCTCGTTGACGTAGGCGTGCGCGACCTTGAGGGCGAAGCCCGAGCGCTCGTCGAGCCCGTGCCCCATCGCGACCTCGATGATGGTGCGGAGCAGCGCGAGCTGGCCCGTGGTGGTGATGGCCGGGTCGAGCGGGTTGAGCCGGATACCGCCGTCGAGAGCGGCCATCGGGTCGAGTCGGATGGGTGTTATTCCCAGCTCCTCGGCGATGAGGTTCCACTCGCCGACCCCGTCCTCGCCCTGGGCGTCGAGGACGACGACCTGCCGGTCGCGGAAGCGCAGCTGCCGCAGTACGTACGTCTTCTCCAACGCCGACTTGCCGTTGCCGGACTCGCCGAGGACCAGCCAGTGCGGGGCCGGCAGCTGTTGCCCGTACAGCTGGAAGGGGTCGTAGATATAGCCCTTTCCGCTGTAGACCTCGCGGCCGATGATCACGCCCGAGTCGCCGAGCCCTGGCGCGGCGGTCGGCAGATAGACGGCCTGGGCCTGGCCCGTGGACGTACGCACGGGCAGGCGGGTCGTCTCGACCTTGCCGAAGAGGAAGGACGTGAAGGACTCGGTGAGGACGGACAGCGGATCTCGCATCGGATCAAGGCCCCTATCAGCGCGTATCAGCGCGTATCAGCGCGCTAGCGGCGGATGCCGGTCGCGAACGGCAGCGTGTTCACAAAGGCCCGGTGGTGCTCGCGGTCGCACCACTCCAGCTTCAGATACGACTTGCCCGCCGAGGCTCTGATCGTGCGCTTGTCCCTGGCCAGGGCCTCGGGCGTACGCGACGACACAGTGATGTACCCGACAAGATTGACGCCTGCCGCGCCACTTGCGAGATCTTCACCCCGCTGGTCGAGCCGCCCGTGGGCGGCGATGTCGCGCGGGTCGACCGTACGGTTCATCTTGGCGGCGCGGCTCGCCTCCGCCTCGTCGTTCGTCTTCTCGGTCAGCATCCGCTCGATGGCGACCTCGGTGGGCTCCAGGTCCATGCAGACCGCGACCGTACGGATCACGTCCGGGGTGTGGACGAGCAGCGGGGCGAGGAAGTTGACCCCGACGGGGGTCATCGGCCACTCCTTCACCCAGGCGGTCGCGTGGCACCAGGGGGCGCGGGTGGACGACTCGCGGGTCTTGGCCTGGAGGTACGTCGGCTCCATGGCGTCCAGTTCGGCGGGCCAAGCGTTTCGTTTCGTCATCGCCTGGATGTGGTCGATGGGGTGGTCGGGGTCGTACATGGAGTGCACGAGGGAGGCGAGGCGGCCCTGGCCGAGGGGCTGGCGTACGCGGATGTCCGCCTCGGCGAGGCGGGCGCAGATGTCGGTGAGCTCGCGGGCCATGACGACGGCGAGGCCGGCGTCCTTGTCGAGCTTCTTCGTGCCGCTCGCCTGGCCGGCCGCACGGGCCATGGCGTGGGCCTCGGCGGCCAGTTCGCGGGTGTAGTGCATGCAGGCGACGAGATAGGCGCGGTGCTGCTCACTGGAGGTGGACACCATCGACTGGAGCTGGTCGTACGACTGCTGGAGCCAGCTGGGGGCCTGGGTGTCCCCGCGCTGGGCGACGTCCTTCGCGTGCGCGTCGGGGTCGGCGGGGAGGGTGCGTGCCAGCATCTGAATGCGGGTCACAAAGCCGTCTCCGTTGGCGACATGCTTGAGCAGTGTGCCGAAACGGTCCACCAGGGCTTCCTGGTCCTCGCTGTCGCGGAGGCCGACGCCGGGGCCCTCGATCTCGATGGCGGCGGTGACGGTACGGCGGTCCGCGTGCAGCAGTACGGCGATCTCGTCGGGCCCGAAGGGGGCGGCGAGCCAGCTGATCCGGCCGATGCCGGGCGGCGGGCCGACCTCGACCTCGCGCCCGTCGACGCGGGTGCCGGCCTCCATGGCGGCTGAGCGGTAGACGGTGCCGCGGCGGAGGGTGCGCTTGTAGCTGCGGTTGATCTCGAACCAGCGGTAGAAGGTGCGGTGCTTGTACGGGACGTACACGGCCGCGAGGGCGAGCAGTGGGAAGCCCATGAGCAGCACGATCCGCAGGGACAGGACGGGGACCAGCAGTCCGCTCATCATGCCGAGGAACGCGCCGGCGATGATCAGGGCGATCTCGCCGGTCTCGCGGTTCTTGCCGACGATCGCGTTCGGCCGGGCGCGGCCGATGAGGTACGTACGGCGGGGCGTGATGGGTTGGGACTGCGTCGTCAACGCCCTCCACCTCCTGTGCTTCCTGTGCCTGTGCCGGCGCTGCTGCCGGAGTTCTTGCGGTGGCTGTGCGGGGTACTGGGGCTGCTGCTACGGGGCGGAGGTGCGGCGGCGGGGACGGTTCCGCCTGCGGTCGTGCCGCCTCCGCCTCCGCCTCCACGTGAGCTGTGTGCGGCGACGCCGCCGGAGACGGGATTGGCGGAGTGGCCGCCGCCTCCGGACCCACCCTGCTGGTCGCTGCGGCCGCTGTGGGTCTTGATGCCCTGTGAGACGAGGGCGGCGGGCGAACTGATGACGGCGGCGGCCTTGTTCTCTGCGCTGTTCTGGATGCGGTTGTTGCGGGATGCGGCGATCTCGTCGCCGAAGCCGGGAACGAAACGGTAGATCATGGCGGAGGCGAAGATCGCGAGCAGGATGATGGCGAGTCCGGTGACGACCGCGGAGAACGAGTCCGGCCCGTCGTCCGCGGACAGTGCCCCGGCCAGGCCGAGCACGATGACGATGACCGGCTTGACCAGGATCACCGCGATCATGATCCCGGCCCAGCGGCGTACGTGCCCCCACATGTTCTTGTCGACGAGCCCCGAGTACACGACGACACCGAGCAGCGCGCCCACATAGAGCAGAACGGCCCGGATGAACAGCTCCAGGTAGAGGATGCCGGCGGCGAGGACCGTCACGAGCGACACGACGATCAGCATGATCGGCCCGCCGCCGATGTCGTCGCCCTTCTTGAGCGCCTCTCTGAAGCTGCCGAAGAAGACGTCCGTCTGGCCGCCGGTGCTCTGCGCGATCACATCGGTGATCGCGTCGGTTGCGGAGACGAGGGTGTAGAGGATCAGCGGCGTGAAGGCGGACGCCAGGACGGTCAGCCAGAGGAACCCGATCGCCTCGGAGATGGCGGTGGCGAGCGGGACGCCGCGGATGGCGCGCTTGGCGACGGCGAGGAGCCAGAGGAGGAGGGTGAGGAAGGTGGCGGCGGCGAAGACGACGGCGTACTGGCCGAGGAAAGTGGTGTTCGTGAAGTCCACCTCGGCGGTGGACTTCACGGCCTTGGAGAGGGTGTCGACGACCCAGGCGGCGGCGTCGGCGCAGCCGCGGGCGAGGGAGGAGAGGGGGTCGAGGGTGGTGGCGGGGTCGTCGAGGGAGGGGGCGCGGCGGGCGGCGCCGTCGCCGTTTTCGCAGTAGTCGCGTGCGGGGCCACGAATGAGGTCGCAGGGGTTGTTGCTCACGCCGGGAGTCGGGGTTGGCGTCGGTGCGGCCGCGGCTCGCGTCGCCGTGAGCACGACTGTGGTCTGGAGTCCGGCAAGGGCGGCGGAGATTGCAAGTACGCGGCCAGGACGCTTACCGGGCATACGTGAATCCTCCGAACTGCTCCACGGCGTCGGCCATATCCTTGGCGCCGGAGGCTGCCTGATCGCGCCCGACGGGTACGGGGCCGTCCTTCTGAGCGAAGTTGGTGATCTTCCAGTCCCCGCTGATCCACTTCAGCTCGTACGTGGTCGTGTACCAGCTCGAGGACACGGGGTTCTCGGAGCCCTGGCCGGCCAGGCCAAAGAGGGACGAGAACCAGACGGCCACGCTCGCCGTATCACCGCTGAACTTCTCGACCTTCGAGCCCACGGGGATGACTCGCGAGATGAACGTGAGGCCGTTCGGGGCGGTGCCGTCCTCGCGCAGCCCAATGCGGGTGAGGAATCCCTTGTCGGAGTAGACCTTGTCGAGGTCACCCTGACGCGCGGCCGCCACGTTTGGGGCGTACACCGCGTTCACGATCTCGTGGCGACGAGCCTTGTTGAACATGTCGGCGGAGCCGAGCGGCACCGCAAAGTTCGCCGCCGCACTCTGCGCCCCCTGCTCATCCCGCGCATACCCCACCGGAATCTCCCCGTCCTTCCCCGTCACCGGCCGTACCCCCGTCGCCGCCGTCGGGGCCGTGCGCTTCGCCTGCTCGGTGGTCTTCGGGGAGTCCGCTCCGTCGCCGCGGTTCGCGAAGGCGATGGCCGCGATGAGGAGGACCACCACGCCCACCACCGTGACGAGGGAGCGTGAGTTGTTGCGGGCCGGGCGGCGGGCGCCGCCGTAGATGTCGCCGACACCGGCGTCGGGGAGGCGGGTGCGGGTCTGGCCCGTACCGCCGACGCCGCTGCCGAAGCCGTCGGTCTCGTCGTCGTGGCTCATGCCGTGTACGCCCCCTCAGCCGTGTGCGATGTCGCATCCGAGTACGACGGTAGCCGTGCTGGTTTCCGCGCGGGTGGGGTGTGATGACTCGACATCAGGGAGACGCAACCTCTGCCTAGGGCGCGACGGACGGATGGTGTCGGAGGCGGGTGGAGAGCTGGGTGGAGAGACGGTTGGAAACGGGCGCAGTGGGGTGACGGCCGGTCAGACAGCCATCCCGTACACGATGGTGAACAGGGTCCCCAGCGATCCGATGATGAAGACGCCGGTCAGCCCGGCGACGATCAGGCCCTTGCCCTGTTCCGCGCTGAAGGTGTCCCGGAGGGCCGTCGCGCCGATGCGCTGTTTCGCCGCTCCCCAGATCGCGATGCCCAGGCAGAGCAGGATGGCAACGGCCATCACGACCTCGATCATCACGCGGGCCTCGTTCCCGAGGCTCCCGAAAGGCCCCCAGTTCGGGGCGATTCCGCCGATGATGGTGGTGATGTCGCCCTTCTCGGCCGCCAGGTACATATAACTCACCGCCCCTGTTGGGTAGTTGTCTGCCCCTGCCCCACGGCACAGGCCATCGCTCTATCTTCGCTGATGAAACCGTCCGAGTGCGCCGACTTGGCGGCTCTCTTTACCCGATCCCCGCACGTATGACCGATCCGGCCGCGCTGACCTGGGGCGGCGTGGCCGGATTCTTGCGTGAGGACGCGTATCGTCACTCTGTGTATCACGGGGCGTGACTCCGGGCAATGACTGTCGTTGTGGCACCCAGGGGCTGAAACAGGAGCAGGAAGGGCCGCGGGAGCGGGCGCCGGGACGGAGCGGGCGACGGGGCGGGAGCGGGTACGGCGCCGCGACGGGAGCTGTGACGCGAGCTCACATGCGCGCAGGGCGGCGCCGGAGTCCGGCGCCGCCCTGCATGAGGGTTGGTCACATGGTCAGCGGTTGGTGACCATATAGCCGAGCAGGGCCACGGCCACGGCGATGAGCGCAATGACCGTCACCGCGGCGACCGTTCCCCCGGCATCGCCGCCGCGGCGCGACGCCGCCCTGTTCCCCACGTTCTGCACGTTCTCCACTTGATGCTCCTGAGCTGTTCGCCCCACCGTGGTCATCGGTGGGGTTGACCTCAGCCTTCCTGGCTGCGTGACACAGAGTAGCGGCAGCTGGTCCATACCACTTACGCGGGGCCGTCGCCTCAGCAGTTGGCTCAGCTGGTGGCGCATCAGTTGGCTCGTCGGTGGGCCCGCCGAGGCCATCAGGGCGGCCACGTCCGCGACTTCGTTCAGCGACGGACTGCGTCCGAGAAGGCCCCGGGAACTCCGGCCCCGGCGGTCCAGGACCTGTTCCGGCGTCATGCCCGCGCGCCGCGCTGAAGTCCTCGGGCGACCGCTCCGTGAGCGGTGTCCCCTGAACGTGGTCGATCCCGACGGCGTTGAAGCTGACGCCGATGCGTCCTGCCCGCTCGGCGTCCGCGCCACCGCGCCACCGCGCCACCGCGCCACCTCGCCCCTACCCCTCGCCACCTCGCCACCGCGCTGCCGATGGCGCCTGCCGCGCAGTGGGTCACCGCACGCTTGGCCGGGCAGGGTTCAGCGAGGCGCGATGAAGAGGCTCTGCGCGCTGCGCCCGATCGGGCCCTTCTCGTCGTGGAGCTGTGAGTCCGCCAGACCGATACCGGCCGTGTCCACGCTCGTACGGGCCTCGACGCACACCCATTCGCCGACCGGGTGGCGGTGCAGATGGACCGTCAGGTCCGCGTTGATGAAGACGTGCCGCCTGAAGTCGAGGACGTTGCTGATGCCGTTGCCGGAGTCGGCGGCGACCAGGACGCGGTCCAGGGGCCGTGTCTCCTCGCCGGCGACGAGCGGCATCCTCATCCGCATCCAGCACGTGCCGGGCCCCTGCTCCTGGAAGGCCCCTTCGGTGAACCGGGTGTCCATGGAGGTGTGATAGCCCACTTCCCACGGCACCGCGAAGAACGGGGTCTTGGCGGTCTCCCCCGGCGAGGGCACCTGCGGGCCGGCCGCGACGGCCGGTCCGGGCTCCTCGAGCGTACGGATACGAAGTGCCCTGGCGAGCATCACCGGCGCCTCGCCCTCGGGCGCAAGGGTGGCCTCGACGAGCTCCACGCTCCGCCCGGCCCGCAGCACGGTCGTGGTCACTTCGAGCGGCCGTATGGGCACCGGGCGGACGATCTCGTACGTGACCCGCGCGATCCGCATGTCGTCCCGCGCCCCCGGCCGCTCCTCCAGCGCCCGCCCCAGCAGCGCGGCGGGCGGCCCGGCGTGCTGGGAGGCCGCGTCCCAGGGGCCACGGGTGTGCTCGGTCGACGCGAAGCGGTTCTCGGAGATCCGCTCGAAGAACGCCTCGGGTTCTGCCACGACGGCCGCCTCTCCGCTTCCGATAGGTGTACGGCACACGCTACCCATGGGTAACTGAGCCGGGCCAGGGGCTGGGTCGAGGGAATTCCGAGTTTCTGTGCCGTGACGTACGGTGACCGGCCGGCGAGCTGCCCGGACGACCGGCTCGCCGAACCCCGGGATGCCGCACCGGCCGTCGAGGTCGTCCCCCGGTCCGGGAAGGGCCTCGCCGTCCCTCGGCGTCCCTCACCGTCTACGGGTCCCCGGCCATGGCGAGTTGACGGCCGAAGGAGCTCAGGTTTCTGCGAACGATCCCATACCGCCCCCTTCGACCGCCCCCTGATCCCCGGCCCTCCCACCTACACTTACGCACGGTGGACTGCCGTACGGCGGAGGGTGGTTGACGGTGCGTAAGGCGTGGCTGGTCGCGGGTGCCTCGATCGGGCTGTGTCTGAGCTTCGTCGGTCTGCTTGTCGTCGGGACGTACTCCGCAGCCGCGGGGCTCGGCGGCGGGGCCGGCAAGGGGGCTGTCGCGCTGGCCAAGGGGGCCGTGCCGGCGTTGTACCAGCCGCTGGTGCAGAAGTGGGGCAATCTCTGCCCGGCCATCAACCCCGCGCTGCTCGCCGCGCAGCTGTATCAGGAGAGTGGCTGGAATCCGCGGGCGCAGAGCCCGGCCGCGGCGCAGGGGATCGCGCAGTTCATCCCGGGGACGTGGGCCACGCACGGGGTCGACGGGGACGGTGACGGGGACCGTGATGTGTGGGACCCGGCCGATGCGATCCCGTCGGCCGCTTCGTACGACTGCGAGCTGGCCGGGTACGTGAAGAAGGCGCCCGGCGACGCGACGGACAACATGCTCGCGGCGTACAACGCGGGCGCGTACGCGGTCATCAAGTACGGCGGTGTGCCGCCGTACAAGGAGACGCGGAACTACGTGAAGGTGATCCGGACGCTGGAGAAGAGCTTCGCCCGGCCGGTCGGGCGGGTGGCGCCGTCGCGGCAGGCGGCCGGGGCGATCTACTTCGCGCAGCAGAGGCTCGGTACGGAGTATCTGTGGGGCGGGAACGGGACGCCGGAGCAGGGCGGGCGGTTCGACTGCTCGGGGCTGACGCAGGCGGCGTACCGAACCGTCGGGATCGAGCTGCCGCGGGTGGCGAACGACCAGTACAACGCCGGGCCGCATCCCTCGCGCGACGAACTGCTGCCGGGCGATCTGGTCTTCTTCTCGGACGACCTGACCAATTCGCGGGCGATCCGGCACGTGGGGCTGTACGTCGGCGGCGGATACATGATCAACGCGCCCTACACCGGGGCCGTCATCCGCTTCGACAAGATCGACACTCCCGACTACTTCGGGGCGACGCGGGTCACCAAGGACGGCGCCGCGGCACTGCCGACGCCTCCGCCCTCAGCCTGACGCGGGGCTGACGAAGTGTCGGCCTTGGCCGGAACTCTCCGTTAAGCCACGGCCCTGAGCTGCGACGATGTGTCACTCTTCGATAACGTCATGGTGATCGTTTCGTGGAGAGAGGAACGGACGCGCGAAGCGGGTCGTTCCCTGGACCGGAGCAGTACGTACACGGAGCAGTACGTACACACGGCACCGACCACGGGGGTTCGGGAGCGGCACACACACGGGAGTGTGTGCCGCGGCACACAGAACGACGCAGGCGACACGAGGCAAGGGGCCGCACCGGATGGCTGGACTCGCACTGGACGGGGCGAATCCCGATGTCAGCCTGCTCTACGACATCAACGGGCTGGCCCGGTCGGCACCGACGTGGTTCGACCGTGTCATGGAGTTCGTCGGCGAGTACGGAATCCTGCTCGCGCTCGTCCTCGTCGTGCTCTGGTGCTGGTGGAGTGTGCGCCGGCGCGGCACGGTGGAGGACTCGGTCGGGGCGGTCGCCGCGCTGGTCTGGGCGCCGCTGGCCGCCGGTCTCGCACTGCTCGTCAACATCCCGATCCGCGGGTTCGTGGAGCGGCCGCGGCCGTTCGTGGATCACCAGACGCTCGAAGTCCTGGTCGCCGGGAAGACCGACTTCTCCTTCGTCAGCGACCACGCGACGATGGCGATGGCCATCGGGGTCGGCCTCTTCGTCGCCCACCGCGGTTTCGGGCTCGCCGCGATCGGGCTCGCGCTGGCGGAGGGTTTCTGCCGGGTCTACATGGGCGTGCACTACCCGACCGACGTCCTCGGCGGTTTCGCGCTCGGTACGGCCGTGGCACTGCTCCTCGCGCCGCTCGCGCTGGCGTTGCTCACCCCGCTGATGTCGGCGGTCGCCCGCTCCGGGCGGGCGGGGTGGCTCGTGCGGTCGCGCCGGGCGGTGGCGCGGGAGCGGCAGCACGAGACGCTGGACATTCCGGAGCCGCGGCCGGGCATGGCGCCCGGGCAGAAGGACCTCGCGGCCTAGGGGTCCCCGAGCCCGGCCTGGACTGTCCGTCAGCCTCGGCCTGCCCTTCAGACGCGTTCCGCCCCGGCCTGGCGGCCCTGGGCCGACGCCCGGGCCACCCCGGCTCAGTCCTCGCCGTGCGTCGTCGACTCGCGGCCCTCGTAGCACTCATGGGATTCGGCGTCCGCGCGAGCGCGGTCCCGGGAACGGCGTGCCGGGCCCGCCCAACCGCAGGTGCAGTGCGCCAGGGCGAAGGACCCGCGTTCGATGGTCGTCGTGTGGTGAGCGGAGAAGCGCACCCTTCAACGGTACCGGTCGTTATGCGATGCAGCGGCGAGACGTGTTGGGGGTTCGCAGGCGATGGTGGTGCAACAGCACAGGCTCAGGCGCGGCGTGTGTGCCGTCGCCGCCGTGGCGGGCGTGGCCGCGACCGCGGGGTGTTCCGGGGGCGGGGACGCAGTGGCCGACGCGCGGCCCGCCGCGAATCCCGTCGCCGCCGTACGGAAGGCCGCGGACGTGCTGGCCGGAGCCGGTACGTCGAAGGCGCGCACCGCGATGGAGATGGCAGCGGGCGGCACCCGCGTCACCATCCGCGGTGAGGGCGGATACGACTTCCGCCGGGCCATGGGCCGGCTGCGCGTCGTCCTGCCGAAGGACCCCGCGGGCACCAGCGGGCACCGGCCGATCACCGAACTGCTGGCCCCCGGCGCTCTGTACATGAAGGACCGCGGCGCCGGCGTACCCCCCGACAAGTGGGTCAGGGTCGATACGACGACCCTGGAGGACGGCAATCTGGTCACCGGCGGCGCGACCGATCCCGCGGCCGCGGCCGAGCTGCTCCGCGGGGTGCGGAGCGCGACATTCGTCGGCCATGAGGAGCTCGCCGGGGTACGGGTCGCCCACTACCGCGGCACCACCGATATCGCGCACGCCGCGAGGGCCGCGTCACCGCTGGCCCGCGGAGCGCTCGTCGCCGCGGCGAAAGGGTTCACCGAGGACACCGTTCCGTTCGACGCGTATCTCGACGACGAGGGCCGGCTGCGCAAGGTGCGCCATCAGTTCAGCTTCGAGAACCGGGGCCGTACGGTCGCGGTCTCGTCCACGACGCTGCTGTACGAGTTCGGCGCCCCCGTCGTCGTACGGCTCCCGGACCGCGGCGACATCTACGCGGGCAAGGTCCGCGTGTAGGGGTCGAGACCGTTCGCCCGGGGCCATGGGCTCAGGGCCCCACGTATAGGCAACGCACTGTCGGTAAATGGTCCGGACGTGCCATGCGCGGTGTGTGTCCCGCTCCCTACGCTAGGAAGCCGACACCGGCCGGAAGAGGTGAAAGCACGTGGCTCCGCCCAGTACAGCGACAGTCGAGGACCACGTGGCACTCGCCGAGATCGAGCTGTGCGGTGAGTTGATGATCGCGGCGTCGGCCGCGGACGGAGAGCGGCTCAGCCCGGACCGTATCGACGAGGTGCTCAACGTGAATGCTGTGACCACGCCCGACACCCATTGACGCTTACGGGCGTCGCATCGGCCCTCACGTGCGCAGCATGCGCGCGATCGCCTTCGTCGCCTCCTCGACCTTGGCGTCGATCTCGTCACCACCCTTGACCGCGGCGTCGGCGACGCAGTGGCGCAAATGCTCCTCCAGCAGCTGCAGTGCGAAGGACTGCAGTGCCTTGGTGGAGGCGGAGACCTGCGTGAGTATGTCGATGCAGTACGTGTCCTCGTCGACCATGCGCTGCAGACCGCGGATCTGGCCCTCGATCCGGCGCAGCCGCTTGAGGTGCTCGTCCTTCTGCTTGTGGTAGCCGTGCACCCCCTGGTCGTGGCCGGGGCTGTCGTCCGTGACCGGAAGGCCGGCCGTGTCCGTGGTCGTCATCGCGTCCTCCCGTTGTACGCCTGTACCCGATATACCCCTCGTGGGTATATGGTACCGATCCCTGACGGTTCGGGCAGGGCCCCGTGCTGATCACTGTGTTCGATGGGCGACACTGAATGGACGCCGGTTAGCCGTGGCCGGATGATGCGCCTAGCATCAGCCTGACCGAAACCCAGCACCCCGAGGACCCCACGTGCGATTTCGTCTGACCCCCAGGGAGACGAGCTTCTACGACATGTTTGCCGCGTCCGCGGACAACATCGTCACGGGCTCGAAACTCCTGATGGAACTGCTCGGGGCGGACGGTCCTGCCCGGGCCGAGATCGCCGAACGGATGCGGGCTGCGGAGCACGCCGGGGACGACGCTACCCACGCGATCTTCCACCAGTTGAACTCCTCGTTCATCACGCCCTTCGACCGCGAGGACATCTACTCCCTCGCGTCGTCCCTCGACGACATCATGGACTTCATGGAGGAGGCCGTCGACCTGGTCGTCCTCTACAACATCGAGGAACTGCCCAAGGGCGTCGAGCAGCAGATCGAGGTGCTGGCGCGGGCGGCGGAGCTGACCGCGGAGGCCATGCCGCATCTGCGGACGATGGACAACCTCACCGAGTACTGGATCGAGGTCAACCGTTTGGAGAACCAGGCGGACCAGATCCACCGCAAGCTCCTCGCGCACCTCTTCAACGGCAAGTACGACGCCATCGAGGTGCTCAAGCTCAAGCAGATCGTGGATGTGCTGGAGGAAGCCGCCGACGCGTTCGAGCACGTGGCCAATACCGTGGAGACCATCGCGGTCAAGGAGTCCTGAGGCTTCGTGGACACCTTTGCGCTGGTCGTGACCATCGGGGTCGCGCTCTTCTTCACGTACACCAACGGCTTCCACGACTCCGCCAACGCGATCGCCACCTCGGTGTCCACCCGGGCGCTGACCCCGCGGGCCGCCCTGGCGATGGCCGCGGTGATGAACCTCGCCGGTGCCTTCATGGGCAGCGGGGTCGCCAAGACCGTGAGTGAGGGCCTGATCGAGACGCCCAAGGGCGATCGCGGCATGGGCATTCTCTTCGCGGCGCTCGTCGGCGCGATCATCTGGAACCTGGTCACCTGGTACTTCGGTCTGCCGTCGTCGTCCTCGCATGCGCTGTTCGGCGGCATGGTGGGCGCGGCGCTGGCGGGCGGGACCGAGGTCATCTGGGGCGGGGTGCTCGACAAGGTCGTCATCCCGATGTTCGTCTCGCCGATCGTCGGCCTGGGGGTCGGCTATCTGGTGATGTGCGGGATCATGTGGATGTTCCGGAAGTCCAATCCGGCCAAGGCGAAGCGCGGCTTCCGTATAGCGCAGACCGTGTCGGCGGCGGGGATGGCGCTCGGCCATGGTCTTCAGGACGCGCAGAAGACCATGGGCATCGTGGTGATGGCCCTGGTCATCGCCGATGTCGAGGACTACGGCGACCCGATCCCGGTGTGGGTGAAGATCGTCTGCGCGGTGATGCTGTCGCTCGGAACGTACGCGGGTGGCTGGCGCATCATGCGGACGCTGGGCCGGAAGATCATCGAGCTCGACCCGCCGCAGGGTTTCGCGGCGGAGACGACCGGGGCGTCCATCATGTTCGGCTCGGCGTTCCTGTTCCACGCGCCGATCTCGACGACGCATGTGATCACGTCGGCGATCATGGGTGTCGGGGCGACGAAGCGGGTGAACGCCGTGCGGTGGGGTGTCGCCAAGAACATCGTCATGGGCTGGTTCATCACCATGCCGGCGGCGGCGCTGGTGGCGGCGTTCAGTTTCTGGATCGTGAATCTGGCGTTCGGCTGAGGCTGGTCGGGGCTTGGCCGGGGGTCGTCCCCCGGGAGATGTGCCCCGTACGAGAAATGGGCCGGCCCCCTCTCTGTCGAGAGGGGGCCGGCCCTTTGCCTTGCGGTGGCACCGCCATGCAGCACCGCAGGGCAGTCGGGGTGTCCTATCCGAAGCGGCCCGAGATGTAGTCCTCGGTCGCCTGGACGGACGGGTTGGAGAAGATCCGCTCGGTCTCGTCGATCTCGATGAGCCGACCGGGCTGGCCGACCGCCGAGAGGTTGAAGAACGCCGTGCGGTCGGAGACGCGCGCCGCCTGCTGCATGTTGTGCGTCACGATGACGATCGTGAAGCGCTCCTTCAGCTCGCCGATCAGGTCCTCGATCGCGAGGGTCGAGATCGGGTCGAGGGCGGAGCAGGGCTCGTCCATCAGCAGGACGTCCGGCTCGACCGCGATCGCGCGGGCGATGCACAGACGCTGCTGCTGGCCGCCGGACAGGCCCGAGCCGGGCTTGTTCAGACGGTCCTTGACCTCGTTCCAGAGGTTCGCGCCCTTGAGGGACTTCTCGACGACTTCCTCGAGCTGGCGCTTCTTGTAGGAGCCGTTCAGCCGCAGGCCCGCCGCGACGTTGTCGAAGATCGACATGGTCGGGAACGGGTTCGGGCGCTGGAACACCATGCCCACCGTGCGGCGCACCGCCACCGGGTCGACGTTCGAGCCGTACAGGTTCTCGTCGTCCAGGAGCACCTTGCCCTCGACGCGGCCACCGGGGGTGACCTCGTGCATCCGGTTCAGGGTGCGCAGGAACGTGGACTTTCCGCAGCCGGAGGGGCCGATGAAGGCCGTCACCGAGCGGGGCTCCACGGTCATCGAGATGTCCTCGATGGCCTTGTGGGAGCCGTAGAAGGCGGACAGGCCGCTGACGTCGATTCGCTTGGCCATTGAAATCACTTCCAAATCGCCGCGGTCAGCGGCCGGTCTTCGGGGCCTTCCAGCGGGCGATGCCGCGGGCCACCAGGTTGAGGATCATGACGAAGGCGATCAGTACGAGGGCGGCTGCCCAGGCGCGGTCGTACGACGCCTCGCTGCCGACCCGGTACTGCTCCCAGATGTAGAAGGGGAGCGAGGACTGGGCGCCTTCGAACGGGTTGGTGTTGATCAGCTGGCTGCCGAAGACAAGCAGGAAGATCGGGGCGGTCTCACCGGCGATACGCGCGACAGCGAGCATCACGCCGGTGGAGATTCCGCCGACCGCGGTGGGGATGACCACCTTCAGGATCGTCCGGTACTTCGGGACACCGAGGGCGAGGGAGGCCTCGCGGAGCTCGTTCGGAACGAGCTTGAGCATTTCCTCGGTGGAGCGGACCACGACCGGGATCATCAGGATCGTCAGGGCGAGCGAGCCCATGAATCCGGACGGCTGAAGGCCGGCCATCAGCATGATCGAGAGGATGAACAGACCCGCGACGATGGACGGGATGCCCGTCATGACGTCGACGAAGAAGGTCACGGCCTTGGCGAGCGCGCCCTTGCCGTACTCGACGAGGTAGACGGCGGTCAGCAGACCGATCGGCACGGAGATCACGGTCGCGATACCGATCTGCTCCAGCGTGCCGATCAGTGCGTGGTAGACGCCGCCGCCGGGCTCGAAGCCGGGGACGCCGGCCATCGAGTGGGTGAGGAAGTATCCGTCGAGGGCCTTCACACCGCGGCTGATGGTGACCCAGATCAGCGAGAGCAGCGGGACGACGGCGAGGACGAAGCACACCCAGACGATGCTGGTGGCGAGGCGGTCCCTGGCCTGGCGCTGGTTCTCGACGACCGACGTGGTCACGTACGAGATGACGACGAAGAGCAGGGCCGCGATCAGACCCCACTGGACGCGGCTCTCCCAGCCGGCGGCGGTGCCGATGCCGATGCCGAGTGCGACGGACACGACCGCGAAGACGGGCTGGGCCCAGCGGGGGAGACGGCGGTGGCTCAGGGAGTTCCTGCGGTGCGGAGCGGGCCCGGAGGGGCGGGCGTCGGCGATGGTTGCGTGGCTCATCAGGCGTTCGCCCCCGAGTACTCCTTGCGGCGCGCGATGATCAGTCGAGCGGCGCCGTTGACCAGCAGCGTGAGGATGAAGAGGACCAGACCGGAGGCGATCAGGGCGTCGCGGCCGAACTCGTTGGCCTCGTCGAACTTCGCGGCGATGTTCTGGGCGAACGTGCCGCCGCCCGGGTTCAGGATGTGCAGCGAGATGAGGAAGCTCGGGGAGAGTACCGCCGCTACGGCCATGGTCTCGCCGAGCGCGCGGCCGAGGCCGAGCATCGAGGCGGAGATGACGCCGGAGCGGCCGAAGGGGAGCACCGACATCCGGATGACTTCCCAGCGGGTGGCGCCGAGCGCGAGCGCGGCCTCCTCGTTCATCCGCGGGACCTGCAGGAAGACCTCGCGGCTGACGCTGGTCACGATCGGCAGGATCATGATCGCCAGCAGGATGCCCACGGTGAAGAGCGAGCGGGCGACGCCGACCTCGGTCTTTTCGAAGATGTACGTCCAGCCGAGGTACTCGTCGAGCCAGAGGTTCAGCCCCTCCAGGTACGGGACCAGGAAGAGGGCGCCCCAGATGCCGTAGATGATCGACGGCACGGCGGCGAGCAGGTCGACGATGTACGCGAGCGGCCCGGCGACCCTGCGCGGTGCGTAGTGGGAGATGAACAGCGCGATACCGACAGCGATCGGAACCGCGATGATCATCGCGATGATCGAGCTGACGACCGTGCCGAAGAGCAGGACGGCGATGCCGAAGACCGGCGGGTCGCCCGCCGGGTTCCAGTCGAAGGTCGTGAAGAAGTTGCCTTCGTCCTTGGAGATCGCGAGCGCTGCGCGGTAGCTGAGGAACACGGCGATGGACGCCATGATCACGAGCAGCAGAATGCCCGAGCCGCGGGAGAGGCCCAGGAAGACCTTGTCGCCCGCGCGGCCGGTGGACGTGGCTCGGCGCGAGGCTGCCGGCTTGGCCGGTGGTGTCTCTATGGGTGTAGTGGAAGCCATGATCTTTCCGGTCTGGGTGGGGGAAGTGCCCGCGGATTCGCGGCTTCCCTGGCGGCGGTGCACCGGATGTGGCGGGAGGCCGGCCCGGAGTGGTGCTCCGGACCGGCCGTCGCCTTATGACGCCGGGTTACGAGAGGCCGTTGACCGTCTCGCGGACCTTGGCGTTGATCTCGGTCGGGATGGGGGCGTAGCCGGCCTCGGACAGGACCTTCTGGCCCTCGTCGGAGGCGGTGTAGGTCAGGAAGGACTTGACCGTGTTCAGCGTGTCGGCCTTGTTGCCCTTGTCGCAGACGACCTCGTAGGTCACCAGGACGATCGGGTAGGCACCCTCGGCCTTGGTGGTGTAGTCGAGGTCGAGCGCCAGGTCCTTGCCGGTGCCCTTGATCTTGGCGGCGGCGATGGCCTTGGACGCGTTCTCGGAGGTCGCCTCGACCGGGGCGGAGGCGCCGGTGGCGATGGTGACCGCCGGGATGTTCTGCGACGTGGCGTAGGAGAGCTCGAAGTAGCCGATGGCACCCTCGACCTGCTTGACCTGGGCCGCGACACCGGAGGAGCCCTGGGCGGCCTGGCCACCGGGAGCGGGCCACTTCTTCTCGGGCTCGTACTTCCACGCGTCCTTGGCGGCCTTGCCCAGGTACTTGCCGAGGTTCTGGGTGGTGCCGGAGTCCTCGGAGCGGTGGAAGGGCTGGATCGCCTTGTCCGGGAGCTTGGCGCCCGGGTTCAGCTTGGCGATCGCCGGGTCGTTCCACTTCTTGATGTCGGTGTTGAAGATCTTGGCGATCGTCGGGGCGTCCAGGACGAGCTTCTCCACGCCCGGGAGGTTGTAGCCGATCGCGATCGGGCCGCCGACCATCGGCAGGTTGATGCCCTGGCCGGTCTTGCAGATCTTCTTGGAGTCCTCGACCTCTTCGGGCTTGAGCGCCGAGTCCGAGCCGGCGAAGCCGACCGTGCCCTGGTTGAAGGCCACGATGCCCTCACCGGAGGAGGACGACTTGTAGTTGACCTCGACGCCGGTGCAGGCGGCCATGTAGTTCTTGACCCACAGGTCCATGGCGTTCTTCTGCGCGCTGGAACCGGAGGCCAGCAGCTGGCCCTTGGCGTCGCCGCACTTGATGTTCGACGCGGCGTTGGTCTTGCCGCCGCTGGTGCCACCAGTGCCACCGGCGTTGTCGTCCGAGCCGCACGCCGTGAGAACCAGGGCGCCGGAAACGGCGAGGGCACCGAGCGCTGCGGCGCGAAGCCCGTTCTTGCGCTGAAGCTTCACTTTCGGGTGTTCCTTCCAAGGAGCCGCCTGGACTCCGCCGGGGACTTCTGCTTGTCCTCGACGTTGTACGACGGCGTGCGTCGGGGTGTTCGGTGCGGCAGGGAGCCGGTCACCGTGTAAGCCCGAAATTAGGCAGAACAGGTGAAGCCGTCGACGGGTGGTGGTGAACGGGAGGTGAACCCTGTCGGTCGATGGGGTTCTGTCTTTATCTGCGCGTGACCTCGAGGAGGGGGGAGGGGGGCTCCGCCGTCGGAGTCCATGAGCGGCGACTACTACCGGTGCGGAGATGCCAACTGCAAGGGAGTCGCCCCGTTCGATCCCGCTCTGCTCAAGGTCTCGTGGCGTGAGGGAAGTGAAGGGTGCTGAGAAGGACGGTGACCAGCTCTTTGTCCCTGTCCTGCGTCAGGTGGCTCTGTGCGGCAGCAGGAGGCAGCCACAGCAGGCGGTCCACCTCGCGGTTCGGCACGAACGAGCCGTCGATGGCCTCTGCCGCCCAGTAGCGGACCTCCTTGGGGCGGTCGCCGACCACGTACCGGACGGTGGGCAGTTCCGGTCCCAGAGCGCAGGTCATTCCGGTTTCTTCCAGTACCTCGCGCACCGCACCGTCACGTGCGTCCTCCTGCCGTTTCAACTTGCCCTTCGGGAGGGACCAGTCATCCCACTTGGGGCGATGAACCAGGGCGATCTCAATCCCGTGACCAGAAGGCGGGCGGCGCCACAACACGCAGCCTGCCGCGAGGATCACCACTTCGCCTTCCATGCCGCCGTTCATGGCGCGGCCACCGCCTGCTTTCCCAGGGGCCCGTCCGGTCCGGGAGCTGCCTCCTGCCAGATCTGCTGGAAGGCGAAGCGGGCGGCCTCGACCTCGTGCCGCTGGTCGGCGTGGAGCACACCGAGAGCGTATGCCGTGGCCGGGGCGATACGGGGAGTGCGCGCCGCCGCCGCGGCGGCCGCGGCGGCTTCCGCGGCGTCCCGGTGCCGGTCCAGGGTCCGGCCCGCGACGGCGAGGTGCGGGTCCGGGGCGGGCCCGCCGTCGACGGAGGACAGTACCTCGCGCGCGTACCGGTGCAGCCGCAGCAGCTGTCGCACCTGGTGCCACGGGGCGTCCTGGGCCTCGCCCGCGGAGGCGGCGGCCAGGCCGTGGACCAGTGCCTCCGCGTTGTACGGGTGTGCCGCGCGGGCCAGCGGCAGCACCGTGACCGCCTCCAGGAGCCTGCGCTCGGCGACGTCGGCCTGCCCGGCCAGGGCGGCACCGGGCGCGGCCGCGGTCCCTGCCAGCGGCACCTCGGAGGCGAGCAGCGCGACCGCGTCGGCGACCGCGTGGAACCGCGAGGAGCCGAGCGCCTGCAGCGCGGCGGAGTGCGCCCGGGTCCGCCCGAGCGTCAGCTGCCGCTCCAGCAGGGCGCCGGCACGCGCGGCCCCGACGGTGAGCGTGCCGCGTCCGGCCTCGGCCGCTCCGCCGGTGGCTGCGGCCGGCGCGGCCGGAGCTTCCGTGTCGCCGTCGCTGTCGCTGTCGCTGTCGCCGTCCGGGACCCGGGCCGCCGGGACCGGAGCCGTGCCCGAGAGGCGGGCGAGGGCATCGAGGAGGCGGGCCAGCCGGGCCGTGCAGGCGTGCTCGGAGGCGAGGACGCCGGAGAGCCAGGCGAGCTCGGTACGGAGCTGGTCCGCCCAGGCGTGATCCAGCAGCGGGCGGAAGGTGTGGAGGGTGCCGCCGATACGGCGGGCGGCACGGCGCAGGGACCGGGCGGCCATCTCCGCGCCGGCCGTGTCCGCACCGCTCTCGCCGTGCAGCCGCAGGCTGCGGAGGAAGTCGCCGGCCTGAGTGTGCAGATACCGGGCCAGGACCTGGTCGGCGCCGGCCCCCCGCGGCACCAGGGGAAGGTCAGGGCTGTGCACGCCGGCGCCTCCGGGCGTCTATGAGCATTTCCTGTACGTGCCGCAGCGGCTGGCCGTCCGGATCCGTGGCATGCCGGGTCCACTCGCCGTCCGGGCCGAGATGCCAGGACGAGGTGGAGTCGGACATGCCGGTCTCCAGCAGCCGGGTCAGGGCCGCGCGGTGCGCCGGGTCGGTGACCCGGACGAGGGCCTCGATACGGCGATCGAGGTTGCGGTGCATCATGTCGGCACTGCCGAACCAGACCTCGGGTTCGCCCCCGTTGCCGAAGGCGAAGATCCGCGAGTGCTCCAGGAAGCGGCCGAGGATCGAGCGGACCCGTATGTTCTCGGAGAGGCCCGTGACCTCGGGACGGATCGCGCAGATGCCGCGTACCCAGATGTCCACCGGTACACCGGCCTGGGACGCCCGGTACAGCGCGTCGATGATCGCTTCGTCGACCATCGAGTTGACCTTGATACGGACGTACGCGGGGCGGCCCGACCGGTGGTGGGCGGCCTCCTTGTTGATCCGGGCTATCAGCCCGTCGCGCAGCGACTTCGGGGCGACCAGCAGCCGGCGGTACGTCTCGCGGCGCGAGTAGCCGGAGAGCCGGTTGAACAGGTCGGACAGGTCGGCTCCGACCTGCGGGTCCGCGGTGAGCAGGCCGAGGTCCTCGTACAGCCGCGCGGTCTTCGGGTGGTAGTTGCCGGTGCCGACGTGCGAGTAGCGGCGCAGCGTCTCGCCCTCCTGGCGGACGACCAGCGACAGCTTGCAGTGCGTCTTCAGGCCGACGAGCCCGTAGACGACGTGGCAGCCGGCCTCCTCCAGCTTCCGCGCCCACTTGATGTTGGCCTGCTCGTCGAAGCGCGCCTTGATCTCGACGAGGACGAGGACCTGCTTGCCCGACTCGGCGGCGTCGATCAGTGCGTCGACGATCGGGGACTTGCCGGAGGTCCGGTACAGCGTCTGCTTGATCGCGAGGACGTCCGGGTCGGCGGCGGCCTGCTCCAGGAAGGCCTGGACGGAGGTCGAGAACGAGTCGTACGGGTGGTGCAGCAGCACGTCGCGCTCGCGCAGCGCCGCGAAGATGTCGGGCGCGGACGCGGACTCGACCTCGGCGAGGTCGCGGTGGGTGCCGGCGACGAACTTCGGGTACTTCAGCTCGGGCCGGTCCTGCGAGACGATTCCGAACAGGCCGGTCAGATCCAGCGGCCCGGGCAGCGGATAGACCTCGGACTCGGAGATCTTCAGTTCGCGTACCAGCAGGTCCAGGACGTACGGGTCGATGGACTCCTCGACCTCCAGGCGCACCGGCGGGCCGAAGCGGCGGCGCAGCAGCTCCTTCTCCAGGGCCTGGAGCAGGTTCTCGGCGTCGTCCTCCTCGACCTCCAGGTCCTCGTTCCTGGTCACCCGGAACATGTGGTGCGCGAGCACCTCCATGCCGGGGAAGAGCTCCTCCAGGTGCGCCGCGATGACGTCCTCGAGCGGGACGTACCGCTGCGGCGACGCCTCCAGGAAGCGGGACAGCAGCGGCGGGACCTTGACCCGGGCGAAGTGGCGGTGGCCGCTGACCGGGTTGCGTACGACGACGGCGAGGTTGAGCGAGAGCCCCGAGATGTACGGGAACGGGTGCGCGGGGTCCACGGCCAGCGGCGTGAGGACCGGGAAGATCTGCTGCCGGAACAGGGTGAAGAGCCGGGCCTGCTCCTTCTCGGTGAGCTCGGGCCAGCGGATGAGGTGGATGCCCTCGTCGGCGAGAGCCGGCGCGACGTCCTGCTGGTAGCACGCGGCGTGCCGGGCCATGAGCTCCCGGGAGCGGTTCCAGATCAGTTCCAGGACCTCGCGGGGCTGCAGACCGGAGGCCGATCGGGTGGCGACGCCGGTCGCGATGCGGCGCTTCAGTCCGGCGACCCGGACCATGAAGAACTCGTCGAGGTTCGAGGCGAAGATCGCGAGGAAATTCGCTCGTTCGAGGAGGGGTGTCGCGGGGTCCTCGGCAAGCTCCAGCACCCGTTCGTTGAACCCGAGCCAGCTGCGCTCACGGTCCAGGAAGCGGCCCTGGGGCAGCTCGGCCCCCTCGCCGTCCTCCTCGTAGATGTCGAGGTCGGCATCGATGTCGGGCTCCAGGTCGGACACCGCGGCGGACACCGTGTGGGGGCGGTGCGCGGCAATGGAGCCCACGGACGGCTGGACGTGCTGGACCGGTACCTCGGCGGGCTGCTGACTCATGGCCCCATTCTTCCGCGCAAATGGGTGGTTGGGCGCGCCGGAGCGGGCCGTCGTGGAGGGAGGATGCCCATTTCGCGGGGCTGGGGGCACGGCGGGCTGCATTCAGTGAGGGTCGCAAGGATCCCTGAATGCCTGGTAACGAGAACATGACACCTGGGCAAGCGGGGGCGTGGCGCCCAGGAGTTGCGGGGGCGGTGCCCTGTCCTCCGCGGGGCGGATTCCGCTCCGGGGCGTCCGGCGACCGCCCCGCTCCGGGGCGTCCGGCGACCGCCCGCGCGGATGTGAAGACCCCCGTCCACCACGCCCGCGCGGGCACGCCCGTCAGGCGTGCAGTCGGCGCAGGACCCGGAAGGCCGCGAACGCCGCTGCGGCGGTGAGCGCCAGCACGATGCCGGTCTCGACCAGCTGGATCGGCCAGAAGTGGGACGCGGGGTGGAAGACGGCGTACCACTCGCGGATGCCGGTTCCGGGGTGGCAGCCCGGCGGCATCGCCACATGCGGCTCCCAGCACTGCTCGACCCGTTGTCCGGTGGCGGTGACCAGGCCGTTCTCCATCTGCCAGGCGCTGCCCGGGAGCCCGCCCCGTGAATCCCTCCACACCACTTCGGCCGTCGGCCAGAGCCGGTCCCGCCAGACGTCGGCGGCCATCATCACGAGCCCGGTGACGGCGAGGGCGAGTCCCCCGGCCGGCAGGGCGCGCCGGATCAGCAGGCCCGCGAGCGCGCCGGTGGCGAGGGCGAGCAGGTGATAGGCGAGCAACGCCGGGCCCAGCGCCAGGAAGACATCGGTGTAGTACCACTCGTCGCCCAGGGAGTTCCCGAGGGCGCCACGGGCCCAGCGGTAGAGCAGGCAGAGGGCCGTGACGCCTCCGGTGATCATCACGGCGGGGACGGCGAGTTTGGCGGCGAGCCACCGGGCCGGGGTGACGGTCTGTGTCCAGGCGAGGCCGGCCGTGCCGCGCTCCAGTTCCGCGCCGATGAGCACCGCACCCGCGAAGAAGGCCACGGCGAGGGGCAGCCAGGCGATCACGGTGGCGGCGGAGCTCATGTTGGCGCCGACATCGAGCCAGTCCCGCAGGAGGGACGGCGGGCATGGTCCCCCGTCGCCGGCGCAGGCCGACAGCATGCGCTCGGTCTTCGGCCCGGCGAACCGCAGGAAGGCCAGCCCGGCGGCGGACAGCGCGAGGAAGACCCCGAACAGCAGCAGGGCGCTGCGGTGCAGCCGGAGCACGGTCCGGGCCAGTCCCCTGGCGGCGAGGGTGCTCATGCTGTTGCCTCCACGGTCGGTCGGCGGTTCGTCGTGGGCGGTTCGGCGGCCGGGGGGCCGAGCGGCCTGCGGACCGGTCCGGTCGGCGGAGTGTGCTGGGTGGTTCTGGTCATCGGTGTGCTCCTCAGGCGTGCAGCCGGCGCAGGACCCGGAGGGCGGCGAACGCCGCCGCGGCGGTGAGCGCCAGCACGATGCCGGTCTCGACCAGCTGGATCGGCCAGAAGTGGGTGGACGGGTGGATCTCGGCGAAGTCGGTGACGCCGCCCTCCCAGGTCCAGCAGGGGTCCCGGTAGCCGGTGCAGTGGACCGCGGAGACACGCTCGCCCGCTGTGTCGAGATTGCCGGTCGCCACCCACCAGGCGTCGCGGGGGTGTTCCAGGGGCCGTCCGGTGATGATCTCTGTCGGCCAGAGGCTGTATCGGAGAGTGCCGAGGGTCAGCATGACCGTGCCGGTCACGAGGCCGGCGATGCTCATCGCGGCGAGAGCGCGGTGCACAAGAAGCCCGGTGAGCGTGCCGACGGCGACGGCCAGCAGTGCGTACGCCACGGCGGTCGTGCCGTATGCCGCGTAGATCTGCTTGGACCACAGCGGCAGGAAGGCACTTTCGCTGACCGGGGTCCGGCTCCACCGGAAGACGGCCACGAACACGGTGACCCCGGCCAGCACGACCGCGGTGGTGAGGGTCAGTTTCGTGGTCAGCCAGCGCTGCGGCGTCACGGACTGGGTCCAGGCCACCCGGTAGGCGCCGGTCTCCATCTCGCGGGCGATGAGCGGCCCGGCCACGTACACCGCGATGAGCAGCGGCGCCAGCATGACGGCCGTGCTGCCGTAGTCGAGGGCGATCAGGAGCTCGTCGTACGGACCGGCGTGCGGGTCCGACGCGGCGAGCCCGGAGGCGAACATGAGGCGCAGGACGGCCAGGGTGCCGCAGCCCAGGGCCAGGAGGCCGAGCACCGTCCACAGGGCGCGCCGGTGCTGGTGGACGACGACCCAGCGCAGGCCCGTCAATCCGGTGGTGAGGGCGTTCATGCGGCGACCCACTCGGCGGACGGGGTGAGCAGTGCCGGTGTGTCCGGGGAGCGGAGATGGGCCAGCAGCAGGTCTTCCAGCGAAGGGGCCGCGGACTGCCAGTCGCCGTGGAGAGGGCCTTCGGGGCGTACCAGCGCGGTCAGCTGACGTCCTGTCGTGCGGGATTCGACGACGGTGTGCGGCGCGAGGTCGCGCACCGGTCCGGTCACCAGGCGGTGCGCGGCCAGCAGGTCCTCGGTGTCGCCGCCGAGACGGATCCGGCCGTGGTCGACGAGCAGGACGTAGTCACAGGTGTTCTCCAGCTCGGAGAGGATGTGCGACGAGATGACCACGGTGGTGCCGTGCTCGGCGGCGTCGGCCATCAGGGTGCCCATGAGCTGGTGGCGGCCGAGCGGGTCGAGGTCCGCGGTCGGTTCGTCCAGCAGCAGCAGCCGGGGGCGCTTGCCGATGGCGAGGGCGAGGGCCACGCGGGTGCGCTGGCCCCCGGAGAGCGTGCGGACGCGAGCCGCCGGGTCGAGGTCTCCGGAGTCGACGATCCGCCGGGCGGCGGTGTCGTCCCAGCGGCCGGGGTTGAGTTCGCGGCCCATGCGCAGGGTGTCGGCGACCGTGAGCTGAGGGAAGAGCGGCTTGTCCTGGCCGACGTACGCGAGCTGTTCGCGGGCGGCGGCGGGGTCGGTGCCAAGGACGCGGACGCTGCCCTCGGTGGGCCGCAGCAGGCCGGCCGCGAGCGTCAGCAGGGTGGACTTTCCCGCCCCGTTGGGGCCGACGAGGGCGCAGATCCGGCCCGCGGGCAGCCGGAAGGAACAGTCCCGCAGCGCCCAGGTGTGCCGGAGTCCCGGGCCGGCGCCCCTGCCGGCTCCCCTGCCGGGTCCCTTGCCGAGTCCTCGGCCGAACCTCCTGCCGAGGCCCATGGCTTCGAGTGCCGTGCCGGTCATGCGTCGTCCCCCTGGTCGTGTTGCGTGAAGTGCTCGTCGAGTACGGCGGTGAAGAGCGCGGCCACGTCGTCCCGCTCCAGGCCCGCCGCGCGGGCGCGAGCCGCCCAGTCGGTGAGTTCGCCGCGCAGGGGCGAGTCGGCGGGGCCGCCGCCCAGTGACTTCCGTACGAAGGTGCCGAGGCCGCGGCGGGCCTCGACGAGGCCTTCGCGCTCCAGCTCGCGGTAGGCCTTGAGCACGGTGTTCGGGTTGATGGCGGTGGCCTCCACCACCTCGCGGGCGGTGGGCAGGCGGTCGCCGGGCTCCAGCAGGCCAAGCCGCAGGGCCTGTTTCGTCTGCTGCACGATCTGCACGTAGGTGGCGATGCCACTGCGCCGGTCGATCCGGTACTCGATCACGTTTCACCACCCTTTCACTAATCAAGTAGTGAAAGGGTGGTGGAAGAAAGGGGGCGGTGTCAACCGCCCCCTGTGGTTCTCCTGCGACCGGCTCCCAGGCCCTGTCCGGGTCGTGTCTTCAGGGCCGGTTCACGTCTCCGTGCGGTACATCAGATCCACCTCGTGCGTGGTGAAGCCCAGCCCCTCGTACACCCGCAGTCCCGCCGTGTTGTCCGCGTCGACGTACAGCATCGCCGTCGGCAGGCCCTGGGACGCGAGGTGGCGCAGGCCGACCGCGGTCAGGGCCTTGCCGAGGCCGGTGCCCTGGGCGTCCGGGCGGATGCCGAGGACGTAGACCTCGCCGAGCTGTTCCTCCGCGTGGACCTTCGTCCAGTGGAAGCCGAGGAGCTCGCCCTCGCGCTCGGCGAGGAAGAAGCCCTTGGGGTCGAACCAGGGCTCCTCCTTGCGGTCGCCGAGGTCGCGCTGGGTCAGTGCGCCCTGCTCGGGGTGGTGGGCGAAGGCCGCCGCGTTGACCGCGAGCCAGGCGGCGTCGTCCTGGCCGGGGACGAAGGAACGGATCGTCACCCCCTCGGGGAGGACCGGATCCGGGATGTCGAGCGGGCTCAACGAGCGACGCAGCTGGCGCAGTTCGCGGAAGAGCGTCAGCCCGAGGACCTGTGCGAGGTGGCGGGCCGCGGACTTGCCGCCGTGCGCCCACATGCGCAGCCGCTTGCCGGACGTCGCCAGCAGGGCATTGCCGAGCGCCCGGCCGTGGCCGCGGCCACGGTGGCCGGGGTGGACGACCAGCTCGGCCGCCGGGGCCTCCACCGGGTCGGTGTCCTCCAGTTGGGCGTAGCCGCGGAGATCCCCGGCGACGGTGAGCAGGAAGTGGCGCACGCCCTCGCGCCGCCCGTGGCGCAGCTGGAGCCGGCCCTGCTCGGAGACGGCCTGCATCCCGTCGGCGCGGGCGGCGACGGACAGCAGGTGGAGTACGGCTTCGGCCTGATCGGGGGTGAGCTCGTCGAGCGTCTGGATCTGTCGGCCGGGCTCTAGGGCGGGGGCGGCTGAGTCGGTCATACGACGAGGGTACGGCGCCGGACGCACCCGATCAGAAACCAGCTCGTAACCCGATACCCCCTGTCGCGCTACGCGCGTTGACTCTAGGCTGCCCGGCTGAGCACAGTTGTCACGCTGAACTGACAAGGGGACAGATGTCAGCGACATCGCACCAGAAGCGCCGCCGCGCACTCGCGGCCGTCGCCGGACTGACCACCGTGGGCGCACTGGTCGCCGCGATGCCCGCCGGGGCGCACGACCGCGGTACCGGTCAGGACCGCGGCAAGGGACACGGCCACGGGTACGGTCGCACTGTCGACGTACAGCTGCTGTCCTTCAACGACCTCCACGGCAATCTGCAGCCGCCTGCCGGCTCGGCCGGACGGGTCACCCACACCAACGAGGACGGCACCACCAAGACCATCGACGCGGGCGGTGTCGAGTACCTCGCCACCCACCTGCGCACGGCCCGCGAGGGCAACAAGTACTCCATCACCGCCGCGGCCGGTGACATGATCGGCGCCTCGCCGCTGCTCTCCGGGCTCTTCCACGACGAGCCGACCATCGAGGCGCTGAACAAGCTGAAGCTCGATGTGACCTCCGTCGGCAACCACGAGTTCGACGAGGGCGCCAAGGAGCTCGCCCGGATGCAGAACGGCGGCTGCCACGCCACCGAGGGCTGCTTCGAGGAGGGCAAGAAGTTCCGGGGCGCCGACTTCCCGTACCTCGCCGCCAATGTGACGAACGAGAAGACCGGCCGGCCGATGCTCGACCCGTACTTCATCTGGGAGAAGAACGGGGTCAAGATCGGCTTCATCGGCGTCACGCTGGAGGGCACGCCGAGCATCGTCAACGCCGAGGGCATCAAGGGCCTCAAGTTCGGCGACGAGATCGAGACGATCAACAAGTACACCAAGGTGCTGGAGCGCAAGGGCGTGAAGTCGATCGTCGCCCTCCTCCACGAGGGCGGCGCGCCGGCCTCGGGCTCGTACAACTACAACTGCGACAGCCCCGGCCCCGGCGACGGCATCTCCGGCCCGATCGTCGACATCGCCAAGAAGGTCAGCCCGCAGGTCGACGCGCTGGTCACGGGTCACACCCACCAGGCGTACGCGTGCACCATCCCGGACCCGTCCGGCAAGCCGCGCACCGTCACCTCGGCGGCCTCGTTCGGCAAGCTGTACACGGACACGACGCTCACGTACGACCGTCGCACCAAGGACATCGTCCGTACGTCCGTGGCGTCCGCGAACCACGTCGTCACCCGTGACGTGCCGAAGGCCGCCGACATGACCCGGCTGATCGACCGCTGGAACACGCTGGCCGCGCCGATCGCGAGCCGGCCCGTCGGCTACATCTCCGCCGACATCGAGAACCCCTTCGACGCGCCCGAGAAGCCGCTCGGCAATCTCATCGCGGACGCGCAGCTGGAGGGCCTCGCACCGGCCGACAAGGGCGGCGCGCAGCTCGCGCTGATGAACCCGGGCGGCGTCCGCGCACCCCTGGTCCACAAGGCGTCCGGCAGTGAGGGCGACGGTGTGGTGACGTACGGCGAGGCGTTCACCGTGCAGCCGTTCACCAACATGATGACGGCCGTCGACCTGACCGGTGCCCAGCTGATCACCGCGCTCCAGCAGCAGGTCAGCGGCCCGAACCAGGCCGCCCCGAAGATCCTCCAGGTGTCGAAGGGCTTCACCTACACCCTGGACATGACGAAGACCGGCGCCGACCGGATCGTGGCCGGCTCGGTGAAGCTGAACGGCGAGGCGATCGACCCGGCGAAGACCTACCGGGTCGCGATGAACGAGTTCCTCGCGGGCGGCGGCGACGGCTTCACCGTCCTGAAGGAGCACAAGAACAAGCTGGTGGGTGCGTCCGACCTGGACGTCCTCATCGCCTACTTCGCCGCGCACTCCAGCGCGGGCGCCCCGCTGGCGCCGCCGGCCACCGGCCGGATCACGGTCGTCAAGTAACGGGCAGTGCCACTGAGGGGCGGCGGGCCATCGGCCTGCCGCCCCTCGGATGTTCTCCGTTTTCCGCGCAAGCCGTTTTGTGTCATGGGCATGTCTGTCATCATCCCGTCTGCCGACCGCGACCCCCCACATCGCGGAGGCCGACGAAGGAGACGGCACATGTCCCTGACCAGACGTGGTTTCCTCACGGGCGCGGCGGTCGCGTCCGCCACCGCCCTCATCGGGGCAGCACCCGCCGGTGCTGCCCCGCAGCGCGCACTGGGCACCCAGGACTGGATGAGCGGCATCGACAGCGGCAGGGCACTGGGGACACTGACGATCCCCGGCACCCACGACTCGGGCGCCCGCTTCGGCGGGCTCTGGGCCGAGTGCCAGAACACGACCATCTTCGAGCAGCTGAACTACGGCATCCGCTTCCTCGACGTGCGGTGCCGGGTCACCGGAGGCTCGTTCGCCATCCACCACGGCGCCGCCTACCAGAACATGATGTTCGGCGATGTGCTCATCGCCTGCCGCGACTTCCTGAACGCCCACCCCTCCGAGACCGTCCTCATGCGGGTCAAGCAGGAGTACTCGACGGACAGCGACGCCACCTTCCGCGGCATCTTCGACGACTACCTCGACAACCGGGGCTGGCGGCCCCTCTTCCGTATCGGCGACACCCTCCCGTCCCTCGGCCAAGCCCGCGGCAAGGTCGTCCTCATCGCCGACAACGGCGGGCTGCCCGGCGTCAAATGGTGGGACGGCGGCGTCTTCGACATCCAGGACGACTGGAACGCCCCGCCGTGGAACAAGTACCCGAAGATCGAGGCCCACTTCCGCAAGGCCGCCGAGCAGCCCGGCAAGCTCTTCATCAACTTCGTCAGCACGTCCGCGTCCCTGCCGCCGCGCTGGAACTCCGACAACCTCAACCCGCGCGTCCACGGCTTCCTGGACGGCACCGCGAGCGGCTGGAAGGGCCTCGGCATCGTGCCGATGGACTACCCCAACACCCGCTCAGGGCTGGTCGACTCGCTGATCCGCCACAACTGACGGCGGCGGCGTCGGAGCCCCCGGCAGGGTGATCACCGCGACCGTGCCACCGCCCTCCGCCGGCCGCAGCTCCACCTCGCCGCCGGACTGCTGCACGGTCCGGGCCACGATCGACAGACCGAGGCCCGAACCGGGCAGCGCACGGGCCGACGGGGAACGCCAGAACCGCTCGAAGACATGCGGGAGATCCTCCGGCGGCACCCCCGGCCCATGGTCGCGGACGGTCAGCACACCGCGGTCCAGCAGCACCTCGACCGACCCGCGCGGCGGGGAGAACTTCACCGCGTTGTCCAGCACGTTCACCACGGCGCGCTCCAGCGCCGCCGGCTCGGCCCGTACGTACCAGGGCCGCAGCTCGGCGGTGACGGTCAGCCCCGGGCCGCGCAGCCGGGCCCGCTCCAGCGCCGTCCGCGCGATGTCGTGCAGCGCGACGACCTGGACCGGACCGGGCGTCGCGCTGTCCGGCCGCGACAGCTCCTGCAGATCGCCGATCAGCGCGGCCAGCTCCGTCATCTGCGCCTTCACCGAAGCCAGCAGCGCCGCGCGGTCCCCGGGCGGAAGCGCCCGGCCCGTCTCCTCGCTGCGGGCCAGCAGCTCGATGTTCGTACGGAGCGACGTCAGCGGGGTCCGCAGCTCGTGCCCCGCGTCGGCGATCAGCTGCGCCTGCCGGTCGCGGGAGGTGGCGAGCGCGCCGGTCATCTGGTTGAAGGAGCGGGACAGCCGGGCGATCTCGTCGTCGCCCTCGGCCGGGATGCGTACGGTCAGGTCCTCGGTGCGGGCCACGTGCTCGACGGCCTCGGTGAGGCGGTCGACCGGCTTCAGCCCGGTGCGGGCCACCCACAGGCCGGCGGCACCGGCGGCGACGACACCGGCGCCCGCGAGGAAGGTGAGGAGGAGGGCGAGGCGGTTGAGTGCGGTGTCGATCTCCTTGAGGGGGCGGGCGACGGACACGGTGAGTTCGATCCCGCCGGGCACCTGCATCCGTTTGGTGTGCACCTGAACGTCGTCGCCGTCGTCGGTCGTGCTGCCGTGCAGCACGTTGTCCGTGAAGCCCCGGGCGACGGCGATGTCCTCCTGTTGCACCTTCACGGGCTCCGAGTACGCCGACACGCAGCGGGACCCGTCAGGGCCGACGATCTGGACGTAGGCGAAGTTCTTCCCGACCCCGGGAGGCTTGGGGCTCGGGCTGCGGCAGGCGCTCCAGGTGGCGAGCACATCGCCGGCGGGAGCTTCGGTGTTCCGCAGTGACGTGTCGAGCTCGTGCTGCAGCTGTGCGCCGGCCAGCAGCCAGCATGCCGCCGCGACCGCCGCCACCGCCGCCGCGACCGCGCTCGCCGTCAGCAGTGCCAGCCGCGACCGCAACGGCAGCGCCCGGAATCTGCGGATCACTCCGGCGACCCCTCCCGCAGCGCGTAGCCGACCCCGCGCACCGTGTGCACCAGGCGCGGCTCGCCCCCCGCCTCTGTCTTGCGGCGCAGATACATCACATACACATCCAGCGAATTGGAGCTCGGCTCGAAGTCGAAGCCCCAGACGGACTTGAGGATCTGCTCCCGGGTGAGCACCTGTCGTGGATGCGCCAGGAACAGTTCGAGGAGGGTGAACTCGGTACGGGTCAGGTCGACGCGGCGCGGGCCGCGGGTGACCTCGCGGGTCGCCAGGTTCATCCGCAGATCGGCGAACGAGAGGACGTCACCGGACTCCTCCCGGCCCGCGCCCGCCGCGGCGGCGTACGAGCTGCGTCGCAGCAGCGCCCTGATTCGCGCGAACAGCTCGTCGAGCTCGAACGGCTTGACCAGATAGTCGTCGGCACCCGCGTCGAGGCCGGTGACACGGTCGCCGACGGTGTCGCGCGCGGTGAGCATCAGGATCGGCAGGGTGGAGCCTGCGGAGCGGAGGCGGCGGGCGGCGGTCAGCCCGTCCATGCGCGGCATCTGGATGTCCAGTACGACGAGGTCGGGCGCGTACGACTCCACCTTGGCGAGGGCGTCGATGCCGTCGACCGCGACCTCGGTGGCGTACCCCTCGAACGCGAGGCTGCGCTGGAGCGCCTCGCGTACGGCGGGTTCGTCGTCGACGATGAGGATGCGTTCGCCTTCACCGGGTGTGGTCGTCATGGAGCCAGCCTCGCACGTGGTCAGTCGGAGGAACCGGAGCGGAGGTTGTCCAGGTCGGCCTTGACCGTGTCGATCGGGATGGCGAAGCCGAGGCCGACGCTGCCCGCGGTCGAGCCGCTCGACGAACTCGGCGAGTACATGGCCGAGTTGATGCCGATGATCTCGCCGTTCATGTTGATCAGGGCGCCGCCGGAGTTGCCGGGGTTGAGCGAGGCGTCGGTCTGGATTGCCTTGTAAGTGGTCTTGGAGTCGCCGGTGTCCCCGTTGAACTCCCGCCCGCCGAACTCGAAGGGCCAGCCCTCCCGCGGGTCCTGCTGGGGCTGCTTCCCCTCGTCCTTGGCCACGGTCACATCGCGGTCGAGGGCCGACACGATGCCGCTGGTCACGGTGCCGGTGAGGCCCTCGGGGGAGCCGATCGCGACGACCTCGTCGCCGACCTTGAGGCTGCTGGAGTCGCCGAGGGCGGCGGCCTTCAGCCCGGTCGCGCCCTTGAGCTTGATCAGGGCGAGGTCCTTGTCCGGGTCGGTGCCGACGATGTCCGCGGTGTACGTCTTGCCGTCGCTGAGCCGGACCTTGACCGAGTCGGCGCCGGCGATCACGTGGTTGTTGGTGATGATCTCGCCGTCCGCGGTGATGATCACGCCGGAGCCGGTGGACCGGCCGGAGGTGGTCGTCGCGTTGATCTCCACGATGCTGGGGGAGACGGCCTGGGCGACGCCCGCGACGGTGCCCTTGCTGCTCCGCGACACATTGGTCCCGGTGACCCCGGTCCCGCCGGCCCCGCCGCCCTCCCCGGTGAACCTCTCCACCAGCGTGGCCGCCCCGCCGCCCACAGCCGCGGCGACGATCGCGACGGCGACGAGCAGCGCGACGGGCCGCTTGGCGCGGGGTGACGGCGCCGCGTGGGCCGGCGCCGCGTGGGCCGGGGCGGCGGGTGCGGGTGATTGCAGGGGCGTGGGTGCGTGCGGGGGCGGCGGCGGGTAGCCCCCGTGCCCCGAGTCCCCGAACCCCGCGTACGGGTACTGCTGCGGGTGCGTGCCCTCGTCGCCGCTGCTGCGGTAGTGGTCCGTCATGGTGACGACTCTCGGGCGGGTTCATGAGAACGCTCTGAGGACGGACTGAGAAGCCCGACAGAAGCGTGTATGCCCGATGTAAGGGCCGGGCCCGAGCGGGATTCCCCCCACCCCGCCCCTCCCCGAAACCCTGACGGGACACGGGGGCGACAGCCCCCGTAGCCCCCAGGGTGCGGCAGCTCGCGCGCCGCGGGGACCGTCCGGCACTCGCCGCGGGGCTCGGGCCCGGGGGTGCCGTTCCTGGGGCGGGGGCCTTGCGCCCGGCTTGCGCGCCGCGGGGGTCCGTCCGGTGACGTGGCGGCTTCGCGCGGCGGGTGGGCGCCGGGGAGTGCCGTGCCCGGGGCGGGGGCCTGCACCCTGGCGGGATGCGGTGGCTTGCGCGCCGCGGAGCCTGGCCCGGAGGTGCCCCGTAGCCCCCGGGGTTCAGACTTCGCAGCCGCAGGAGCGGCGGACTATCAGGGCCGAGGGGAACTGCTTCACCCGCTCGCGGCGCGAGCCGACCACCCGCAGTCCGTCGTCGAGGACCAGATCCACCGCCGCGCGGGCCATCGCCGGGCGGTCGGAGGCGATCGTGGTCAGGGGCGGATCGGTCAGCGCCGCTTCCTTGACGTCGTCGAAGCCGGCCACCGCCAGCTCCCCCGGTACGTCGATCCGCAGCTCGCGTGCCGCCCGCAGGACACCGATCGCCTGGTCGTCCGTGGCGCAGAAGATCGCCGGCGGCCGGTCGGGCCCGGACAGGAGCTTCAGCGCGACGACATACGCGTCGTAGCGGTTGTACGGGGCCTGGAAGAGCCGGCCCTCCGTCGACCGCCCGGACTCCAGCATCGCGCGCCGCCAGCCCTCGACGTGGTCGGCCACCGGGTCGCCCACCGCCGGGGTCGACTCGACCCCGCCGAGACAGGCGACGTACGGATGGCCGTGCTCCAGCAGATGCCGGGTGGCGAGCTGCGCGCCGCCGATGTCGTCCGTCACGACCGCGACGTCGTCGATCGCCTCGGGCCGCTCGTGCAGCAGCACCACCCGGGCGTCCCACGCCTCGATCTCGGCCGCCGCACGCTCGCTCGGTCCCTGGCTGACCAGGATCAGTCCGGCGACCCGCATCCCGAGGAAGGCCCGCAGATAGTGGACCTCGCGCTCGTCGCGGTAGTCCGAGTTGCCGACGAGCACCATCTTTCCGCGGTCGGCAGCGGCCCGTTCCACGGCGTGCGCCATCTCCGCGAAGAACGGCTGCCGGGCATCCGGAACGATCATGCCTATGAGGTCCGTACGCCGCGAGGCCATCGCTTGCGCGACCCGGTCGGGCCGGTAGCCCAGCTCCTTGATCGCGGCGAGTACCCGCTCGCGCGTGGCCGGGGCGACCGGCCGGGGTCCGTTGTTGATGACGTAACTCACGACAGCGGTCGAAGTACCCGCCAGTCGCGCAACGTCGTCTCGCGTCACCTTGGCCACGCGCGGCAGTCTACGCGTGGTGACCTACCTCTGGGCAGGGCGTACGGCCGCTTCGGCGTTCTCGACATCGTCCGCGACCCGGTCCGCCGGCCGGGTGACGGAATCCGCGGCGGCCTGCTTCGCCTTCGCGGCGGCCTCCTCCGCGGCCCGCTCCACCTTCTCCGGAGTGACGAAGCGGTATCCCACGTTCCGTACGGTGCCGATCAGGGACTCGTGCTCGGGGCCGAGCTTGGCGCGCAGCCGCCGTACGTGCACGTCGACCGTGCGCGTACCGCCGAAGTAGTCGTAGCCCCAGACCTCCTGCAGGAGCTGGGCCCGGGTGAAGACCCGGCCGGGGTGCTGGGCCAGATACTTCAGCAGCTCGAACTCCTTGAAGGTGAGGTCCAGGACCCGGCCCTTCAGCTTCGCGCTGTACGTAGCCTCGTCGACCGAGAGATCGCCGTTGCGGATCTCCATGGGGGAGTCGTCGGCGGTGATCTGCTGCCGGCCCATGGCGAGCCGCAGACGGGCCTCCACCTCGGCGGGACCCGCGGTGTCCAGCAGTACGTCGTCGATGCCCCAGTCGGCGGTGACGGCCGCGAGACCGCCCTCCGTGACGACGAGGAGCAGCGGGCAGCCGGGCCCGGTGGAGCGGAGCAGCTGGCAGAGGCTGCGCACCTGGGGAAGATCGCGCCGGCCGTCGACCAGGATCACGTCGGCGCCGGGGGTGTCGACGAGGGCCGGGCCCTCGGCGGGGGCCACCCGCACGTTGTGGAGCAGCAGGCCGAGCGCGGGAAGCACCTCCGTGGACGGCTGGAGGGCGTTGGTGAGGAGCAGCAGAGAACTCATCGCGTCCCACCTGCCTGGGTCGTCGTTCCTGCCTGGGTCGTCGTCTCTCGGTCGTGCACGGTTCGCTCGCCCATAACGTCGGTTCCTCCTCGGTCCCTGCGAGGACGTTTACGGCACTGCTTCTTTCCCGGCCGCGGCCCCCGCGCCCCGGGGTTCCGCGATCGTTTCGTTCACCTGCCTGTAACAACGGACAGGAAACACAAAAGGACCCGGGGGCTGCGTCGCCCGGATCCTCTTCCCAGAGAATAGCCCACATGAGTTCCGTATCGGTGGGGCGATTTCACACTCTGGATGTTTCTTCGATCACCCGGAGTCCGCAGCGCGCAACTTTGCGGACCTCCGACGGAGTCCGTATCGAGGCCGTCCATGAGCCGTGCACGACCGGTGCCGACGGCACGGCGATCGTCGTCGCGCACGGTTTCACCGGGTCGGTGGGCCGGCCGGCGGTACGGCGGGCGGCACGGGTCTTCGCGGCCCACGCGTCCGTCGTCACCTTCTCCTTCCGTGGTCACGGAAGGTCCGGCGGCCGCTCCACGGTGGGCGACCGCGAGGTGCTGGATCTGGCCGCGGCGGTGGCGTGGGCCCGCTCCCTCGGACACCGGCGGGTGGTGACGGTGGGCTTCTCGATGGGCGGATCGGTGGTGCTTCGGCATGCGGCGCTGTACGGGACGGCGGACGGCGCGGCTCCGGGGGCGCACGAGGGGCTCACCGGAGCACGCGACGCCCCCGCAGCCACGGATGCCCTCGCAGCCACGGACGCGCTCGCAGCCACGGACGCCGTCGCCGCGGTCAGTGCGCCCGCCCGCTGGTACTACCGCGGTACCGCCCCGATGCGGCGGCTGCACTGGGTGGTCACCCGGCCCGTCGGACGCCTGGTGGGGCGGTACGGCCTCGGCACCCGGATCCACCACGAGGTGGGGGTCCTCCCACGCCCGCAGCGGCGTAGGGGGAGGGACCCGGTCCCGCTCTCCCCGGTCCAGGCGGTCCCCTTCATCGCTCCGACCCCGTTGCTGATCGTCCACGGCGACCGCGACCCGTACTTTCCGCTGGACCATCCGAGGATGCTCGCCGCCGCCGGGCCGTCCGAGCTCTGGCTGGAGGCGGGCATGGGCCACGCCGAGAACGCGGCGGACGACGAGCTGCTGGGGCGCCTCGCGAACTGGCTCGTCCGGGCATAGCCCATCATGGACAGTCGACGAGCCGAAGAGACGAGCCGCTGAGAGGGGTGTCGCCATGGCAGCGGGGACCATCCGCTACTGGGCCGCGGCCAAGGCCGCCGCGGGCGTGGCCGAGGAGCCGTACGCCGCAGAGAACCTGGCCGAAGCGCTGGACGCCGCCCGCGAGAGGCACCCGGGCGAGCTCGTCCGGGTACTCCAGCGGTGTTCGTTCCTGGTCGACGGTGACCCTGTCGGGACCCGCGGCCATGAGACCGTACGGCTTGCCGAGGGCGGCACGGTCGAGGTGCTCCCGCCGTTCGCAGGAGGGTGAACCGCACATCATGAGCAGCGATCAGCAGTATCCGTACGGTTCGTACGACCACGACCCGTACGGGCAGAACCACCAGGACCCCAACGTCACACAGACGTGGGAGGGCCAGACCTGGGACACGCATTACCAGCCGACGGTCCAGCCCGTGCAGCACCCGCAGCAGCCCCAGCCCGGTATGCCCGTTCCGTACGGGCAGGCCGCCGCCGAGACGGCATATGTGCCTCCGCAGACGCCTTCCGGGGCGTACCCGCTGCCTCCCGAGGCACCGGTCGCACCGGCCGCACCCGTCGCACACGAGCCGCAGCGTGCCGCCCATGAGCCGCAGGCCGTGTCTCCGGCCGGCGAGGAGCCCGCGTACAGCGCGCCCACGACCATGGGCAACGCCCGGATCACCGATGCGCAGCGGGCTCGTGCCGAGGGGCGTTCGCCGATCATCGCGCCGGGGATGCAGCCCGCCGGGCTGACGGCCGCGATCGGCCTGTTGCTCGCGGCGACCGCCGGCGCCTCGCCGTATCTGCTGCTCGTTCCGCTGATCATGCTGCAGGCCCTCACCGCCGCCGGCTGGTTCCGGCTGAACGGCATGTGGCCCGCCCGCCAGGGCATCGCCCTCGCCTTCGCCGGCGGCTTCGCCGCGGACATCGCGCTGCTCACCGCGGGCCGGGAGCACGCCCCGGCCGCGATCATCGGGACCCTCGGCGTCTGGGTGCTGCTCACGCTCGTGCTGCAGCTGCGCAGCCACGCCTCCCCGGACGAGCGGATGTCCGGCCTCATGGCGACGGTCGCGTCGGCCGCGCTGACGATCGTCGCGGCCGGGTATCTCGCGGCCGTGCCGGACGCGGTGGTCATCGGAGGTACGGCGGTCGCGGCCGCGACCGCCGCGCGTGCGCTGCCGCTGCCGGGTGCCGCGTCCGTCGTGGTGGCGCTGCTGGCCGCCGCGGGCGCCGGTGTCGCGGCGGGCGGGGTCACCGGCGTGGGCGCGGACGGCGCGCTGCTGGGCCTCGGAGCCGGGGTGTGCGCGCTCGTGGGCCTGCGGGTGGCCAGCTACGACTACCCGTCGCGCTTCGTCCACATGACCGCCGGTATCGCCCTGCCGCTCACGGCCGCGGCGCCCGCCGTGTATCTGCTGGGCCGCGCGCTGGTCTGACCGGCCTTCCGGCGTGGTCGCGCGCCGGTCCGGCCGGCAGTGAAGCCCCTGGCCCGAACCTGTCGGGAACCAATAGCGTGCGGCCGAACGTCGATCATTCAGGCCGTTCCTGTCCGGGCCGGCCAGTACAGGGTGGGGGAACACCGAAGTCATGCGCGCACTGCGAATACTGCTGATCACCGTCGTGATCATCGGCGGGCTCCTCGCCATCGCCGACCGGCTCCTGCTGAACTACGCGGAGTCGGAGGCGGCGGACCGGATCAAGGCCCGCCAGGGTCTGTCCGGCGCGACCGAGGTGTCGATCCAGGGCTTCCCCTTCCTGACCCAGGTCGCGGGCAAGGAGCTCGACCGGGTCGACGTCAACGTCCGTGACATCGAGACGACCGCGAACGGCCGCAAGGTCGTCATCAGCGAGATGTCGGCGGCCCTGCACGACGTGCGCCTGGGGGACGGCTACTCCAGCGCCACCGCGGCGACCGCGACCGGCACGGTCCGCATCGCGTACGACGACCTCACCAAGGCGGCCGAGCAGGACGTCGTCGTCTCCTACGGCGGGAGCGGCAAGGTGAAGGTCACCGGCACGGTCAGCATCCTCGGCCGCTCGCTCTCGCGCAGCGTGGTGTCCACGGTCAGCCTGGTGGGCGGCGACACGATCCGGGTGCGTGCCGACAAGGTTCCGGGCGAGGGCATACCCCGGCTCGAGGAGCTGGTCCGCGAGAAGACCGACTTCGACCGGCAGATCAGCGGGCTCCCGGAGGGCCTGAAGCTGGAGAAGGTCGAGGCGGCCTCGGACGGCATCGTCATCACGGTCGCGGGCACGAACGTCCCGCTGGCGGGCTGACCCGACGGGACGCACAGGCGTCCGTGAGGCACAGCGCGCGCGTGAAGCGGCGCGCGTGAAGCGGGATGTACGAACCGGGGGCGCACGAAGAGGGACGTAAGGGGAGCTTTTCGGCCTGGTGGCCGGATGCTGAGACGGTGGCGTCCGGTCCGTAGATGCCGAAGAGGCGGCGAGCCCCCGGAGCCCGCGCGGCGAGCCCTGCATCGAACACCCGTCCCACCTTGCGGACGATCGCGTCTCAAAATGCGACACGCCGGTGACATGGCCGCCGACTCGTCCCTACGATCGGACGCATGAAGCGACAGGCGGATCTCACGAAGCGGCGGGCAGTAGACCTGTGCCGCGTCGCCGCCATGCTCTGTCGCGCTTTCTGAGCGGAGCCTGGACCTCCGCATTCCCCGGGCCCTCTGAGTACCGACAGGCCAGGGCCCCCGTGCCGGACGCCAATGCGGCGTACCCGCACACCCCTCGCGCACGATCTCCGCGCACCACCCGCCGCACACTGCCCCGGAGGAGAAACAGCATGAGCCGCAGCGACGTCCTGGTAGACGCCGACTGGGTCGAGGCCCACCTGGACGACTCGAAGGTCGTCATCGTCGAGGTCGACGAGGACACCTCGGCGTACGACAAGAACCACATCAAGAACGCTGTCCGGATCGACTGGAAGAAGGACCTCCAGGACCCGGTTCGCCGTGACTTCGTCGACCAGGCCGGCTTCGAGAAGCTCCTGTCGGAGAAGGGCATCGGCAACGACGACACCGTCGTCCTCTACGGCGGCAACAACAACTGGTTCGCCTCCTACGCCTACTGGTACTTCAAGCTCTACGGCCACCAGGACGTGAAGCTCCTCGACGGCGGCCGCAAGAAGTGGGAGCTCGACTCCCGCGACCTGGTCGACGGCGCCGACGTTCCGCAGCGCCCGGCCACCGAGTACAAGGCCAAGGCCCAGGACACCTCGATCCGCGCCTTCCGCGACGACGCCGTCGCCGCGATCGGCAACCAGAACCTGGTCGACGTGCGCTCCCCCGACGAGTTCAGCGGCAAGCTGCTCGCCCCGGCGCACCTCCCGCAGGAGCAGTCGCAGCGTCCGGGCCACATCCCGTCCGCGCGCAACATCCCGTGGTCCAAGAACGCCAACGACGACGGCACCTTCAAGTCGGACGACGAGCTCAAGGCGCTCTACGCCGATGAGCAGGTCGATCTGGCGAAGGACACCATCGCCTACTGCCGTATCGGTGAGCGCTCCGCGCTGACCTGGTTCGTCCTGCACGAGCTGCTCGGTGTCGAGAACGTCAAGAACTACGACGGTTCCTGGACCGAGTACGGCTCCCTCGTCGGCGTGCCGATCGAGCTCGGCGCCAACAAGTAAGCCCCAGGCACTCAGCCTCCCCCCGACCGTAAGGAAAGAAAAGAATGTGTGGAGCGAAGGCCGGCGGCCCCGACGCCTCGACGATCAAGCCCGGTGAGACCACCATCCAGGGCCAGGTGACCCGCGACGGCGAGCCCGTCACCGGTTACGTGCGCCTGCTGGACTCGACCGGCGAGTTCACCGCCGAGGTCCCGACCTCGGCGACCGGACAGTTCCGCTTCTACGCGGCCGAGGGCACGTGGACCGTGCGCGCCCTCGTCCCGGGCGCCACGGCGGACCGTACGGTCGTCGCCCAGACCGGTGGCCTCTCCGAGGTGGCCATCGCCGTCTGACGGCGCAGTTCGACCGGCCGGAGGGCCGCATCCCAGGGGGTTGGACGCCTTGCTGCGGGATGCGGCCCTTCGCGCCGTTCCCGGCGCCCCGGCCTACGCTGGAGGTATGTACGCGCGGCGCCGTCACGCCTACTTCCTGCTCATGGGCGTATGCCTGGTCCTCTTCGTGTCCGCCTGGGCTTTCGTGCGGCTCTGGTCGGTGCCGCTCGCCGTCGGGATGTGTGTGGTCGCCATGGTCATTCCGCCGCTCGCGGCGGTGGTGGCGAACCGGCGGGGGCCCGAGGACCGGTGGTGGGACGATCCGTCCGGCGATCCGCAGTCCGACGAGTGGTGGGACGAGCTCGACGGCAAGCGGAAACCCGGCTCCGGCCCGGACAACCAGCGCCAGTAAGGCGACGGTCGGCCTGTCGTCGGTGGACGAGTCCGGTGGACGAGCCAAGTGGACGAGCCCGGTGGACGAGCCCGGTCTCGTCAGTGGGCGAGCTCAGTAGACGAGCGCCTGGGTGTCGTCGGCCATCGCCTCGCTGACGAAGACCTGCGCGCCCGCGATCCGTACGCCCTCGATCACGTCCTTCTCCGTGATCTCGCGGCGGGCGGCGCACTGGGTGCAGAGCGTGATCTGCCCGGCGGCCAGGATCGACTCGACCAGGTCCGGCAGCGGCGCGGCATGCGGCAGTTCGAACTCCGCGGCCCTGCCCGGCAGCGCGAACCATGACGATTCGCCGGTCAGCCAGAGGGAGACCTCGACGCCGCTGGCCACGGCGACGGCCGCGACCGTGAAGGCCTGCGAGCAGCGTTCGGGGGCGTCGGCCCCGGCGGTCACCTTGATCACGAGCTTCTTCGCCATATGCCGAACTGTAATCGGCGCGGCTACAACCCCCGTTCAGGAGCACGGGTCAGTTGTATGAGCGCAGACAACAGAATCTGCGCCGCAGGTCTCGTGGGGGGACCCTTTTGGAACTGCAGCACAGAACACCGCCGGAGCCGACGACCCCGCAAGCGCAAGCGCAAGCGCAAGCGGAATCGGTAACGGAAACGGAAGCGGAGGGGCCGGCGGTGCTGCCCGCGCCCGAGGAGGCCCACACGCCTGAGGGCGCGCCCGCCTCCTCCTCGGCCCCGGCGCCGCGGCGGCGCGGCCGTACCGCGGTGCTCCTCGCCGTTGCCGCGGTGATCGGCATCAGCGCGGGAACGGCCGTCGGCTACAAGGTCCAGGCCGACCGGCCCCCGACCCCGCTGCCCGCCCTGAACCAGCCGGCCCTCGCGTACCCGGCGAAGCCGCTCCCCGCGGACGAGGCCCCGGAGCCCCTCGGCGCCGCGCAGGACCACCAGGTCCGTACGGACGGCGACCTGCGAAAGCTCCTGGTGCCCAGGCCGAAGGGCGCACGCGCCTCCGAGGCGTGGTCACAGGACGGCTGGGTGGACACCGCGATGTACGCCCGGAGCTTCGAGGACCCTTCCGGGATGTTCTCCCAGCTGACGGAACGGGACCTCCGCAGGGTCGCCCGGGTGGCCTGGTCGCAGGGCGAGCACAAGGATGTGGACGTCACCCTCGTCCAGTTCCGTTCGGGCGAAGGCGCCATCGAGCATGCCGGCAGTCAGCAGGACTACCTGCCCGAACCCGAGCACGCGGGCAACGAGGGCGACCCGATCAAGGGGAGCGGCAACGGCCGCTACTACCTCTTCCCCGTCGAGAAGGAAGCCGGCTACGAGCCTCTGTACCGGGCCAGGGCCGTCTTCCAGCACGGGGACATCACGGTCGACATCCACATCTACGACACCAAGCGGATCGGCAAGAACGAGATCCGCTCGCTGGCCGAGCGACAGCTGGAGCGTCTGTCTTGAGATCCGTACTCACCGCTGTCTTGCTGCCCGCCGTGCTCGTCCTGGGCTCGGTGGGCGGTGCCGCCGCGTACACCGCCGTCACTGTCGACGGCGCGGACCGTACCGTTCCCACCACCGTGTGGGCCAAGCCGGTGAAGGAGCCGGCCACGGACCCGGCCGCCGAGGCATGGCGCGGACGCGCCTCCACCCCGCTCGGGAAGCTGCTGCTGCCGGTCCCGGACGGATACCGCCTCGGTCCCGACGTGGCCGAGTACGGCAACGACGTCGAGCTGAGCGCCCGGCAGGCGACGGCCGTGATGAAGGAGTGGGGCCGCGGTCTGTCCGGCAAGGACCGCCGTGAATACGACAAGCGCGTGAACAAGATGGGGCTCCAGGGCATCGCCATCCGGTCCTACGCCACGGAGTTCGCGGAGCGCGGCGGCGTCTACGAGGACGACATCGTCATCATCATCGAGCTGACCCGGATGAAGGACAGAGCCAAGGTCCGGGACGCGTACGAGCTCCAGAGCGGGCTCGGCAAGCTGATGGAACTGCCCAAGGGGCCGAAGATCAACGGGCACAAGAACGCGTCCTGCTTCATGAACACGGAGCCGAGGGGCGACCGGGACGGGGACGAGGACGGGGACGAGGACGAGATGCTCGGCGGGATGCAGTGCTTCGCCTATGACTCCGAGGTGCTGGTCAGCGTTCAGGCGACCGGCGTGGCGTCCCTCGACAGGAATGCCGTCGCCGACATCGTGCAGGAGCAGCTCGATCACATCGCGTCGCCGGGAGAGTACGTATGACCGAGCAGATCCATCACCACGCCGACCCGACGGCGCCGGCCGAGCCGCACGGTTCCGCCACGGCGGAGCCGATCACGGACGCGGAACGGCCCGCCGCCGTCCCGACCGCCCCCGAGGCCCCCGCCCCCGAGGCCCCCGCTCCCGACGGCGGCCCCGTCGTCCCCGTCGAGGGTCCCGCCACGGCCGACACGCCCGTGGCGACGAGCGGCCCGACGCGGAACCGGCGGGTCCTGCGCGCCGTCGCGCGCTGGACCGCCGCCGTGCTCGTCTGCGGCGGGCTCGGCGCCGGCACCGCGTTCGGCATCACGTCCATGGAGCGCACGGAGGTGCCCGGCCTCGCCACCGAGAGCGACGGCCGCTGGGAGTACCCGCGCCTCGCGCTGCCCGCCCTCCCCGAGGGCAGCCCCCGTCCCTTCACCTTCGGCAACCGGCACGAGATCCACCACGCCGACCTGCGGCGGCTACTGCTGCCCGCGCCGGCCAGGGCCACCGCCGACAAGGAGCTGAGCGGTGGCTGGGTGAGCAGTGCCCGGTTCGTGTCCGAGTACGGCGAGGACCACCGTGCCGAACTCCGGCAGGCGCTGGACGACTACGCCGTACGGCATATCGCGGCCCGCGGCTGGACCATGCCCGACGGGACCACGTCCCGCGTGTACCTCCTCCAGTTCGGCTCCGCCGACATGGCCGAGAGCTTCATGGACCGCAAGATCGGGGGCGGGCTGTCACCGGACGCCGCGCTGAAGTCCGCACCCGGTGATGTGGGGGTCGACGAGGAGTGGGAGACCGAAACGGCGGCGGACGGGCAGTCCGTGTTGTCCCTGTACACGGAGGAGAAGCCGACCGGCCCCGAGCACACCCGCCAGGCCTACGTCGTCGCCGGTGACACCCTCGCGCTGATCGTCCACTCGCGGAAGGGCGAGGCCCTGGCCGTTCCCTTCCACCAGACCGTCGTCCTGCAGAACCAGCTGCTGGGCTGACCTCGCAGAGAGGGCCGGGCTCCCACCCATTAGGCTGGGGCTCGGCCCTACCGCCCACCCGCGCCCCCGAGGAGCACCCCGTGCTTGAGGCATTCTTCTCCGCCCTGCTGGTCCTGGTCTGCGTCGGCGTCCTCGCCTTCGCCGGTCTGACCGTGAAGAAGCTGTACCAGGGCCAGCGCTGAACCCCGCCCCAGACACCGTCGCCGTCACAGACACAGATCGCCTGAGCCACTCATGATCGAGATCCCGTCCGACCTCAACCCCGACCTCGTCCCCCTCGCCTTTCTTCTGGGCACCTGGGAGGGCGCGGGCGTCTCGGACTTCCCCGGCGCCGAGAAGTGCAACTTCGGCCAGTCCGTGACGTTCAGCCACGACGGGCGTGACTTCATCGAGTACGTGTCTCACACCTGGGTGCTGGACTCCGAGGGCAGCAAGGTCAAGCCGCTGGAGTCCGAATCCGGCTACTGGCGGATCGACAAGGACCGCAAGGTCGAGGTCGTCATGGTCCGCGACCAGGGCATCGTGGAGATCTGGTACGGCGATCTCGCCGACCAGAAGCCGCAGATCGACCTGGTGACGGACGCGGTCGCGCGGACCGCCGCATCCGGTCCCTACACCGGTGGCAAGCGGCTCTACGGCTACGTCAAGGGCGACCTGATGTGGGTCGGCGAGAAGGCCACCCCCGAGGTGCCGCTGCGCCCGTACATGTCGGCACATCTGAAGAAGGTCGTCACCCCGGACCAGGTCGAGTCCTGGGCCAAGAACCTCGGTGACCTGCCGGACGACGGCATCGCGTTCTTCAGGTAGTCCTTCGGCTCTTTCCGGGCCCGGGCCTTCGCCCGGGCCCGCGCCACGCCCCGGCCACGCCTGAGCCCCGGCCACGCCTGAGCCCCGGCCACGCCTGAGCCCCGGCCACGCCTGAGCCCCGGCCACGCCTGAGCCCCGGCCACGCCTGAGCCCCGGCCGGGGCTGGGCCCGGCCTCGCCCGGGGGCCGCGGGGCGATCCGTGATCCCCCCGCCCGCCCGGATCGCGCTGCCTACACTGGACGCGTGGTGAGCACCGACTGGAAGAGCGATCTGCGGCAGCGCGGCTACCGCCTGACTCCGCAGCGCCAGCTTGTCCTCGAAGCCGTCGACACCCTGGAGCACGCGACCCCCGACGACATCCTCGTCGAGGTGCGCAAGACCGCGTCCGGGGTGAACATCTCGACGGTCTACCGGACCCTGGAGCTGCTGGAGGAGCTGGGGCTCGTCTCCCACGCCCACCTCGGCCACGGCGCGCCCACGTATCACCTGGCCGACCGCCACCACCACATGCACCTGGTCTGCCGGGACTGTGGGGACGTGATCGAGGCGGACGTCCAGGTCGCCTCCGGCTTCACCGCCGAGCTCCGCGAGAAGTTCGGTTTCGAGACCGACATGAAGCACTTCGCGATCTTCGGTCAGTGCCGCAAGTGCGCCCGCAAGGCCGCTGCTGACCAGTCGTAGGCTTGTGCGTATGCAGCGACATTCAACGATCAGCCCTTTGCTGTCCCTGCCCGGCGCCGTCCCCGCCGAGGGACCTGACGAAGGTGTCGCCGCGCACTACGGCGATCTGTTCCGCGAGCAGCGCGCGCTGGCCGACGGCACCGGTCTCGTCGACCTCTCGCACCGGGGCGTCATCACCGTATCCGGCAGTGACCGGCTCAGCTGGCTGCATCTGCTGCTCACCCAGCATGTCAGCGACCTGCCCGCCGGGCAGGCCACCGAGGCGCTGATCCTGTCCGCGCACGGCCACATCGAGCACGCGCTCTATCTCGTCGACGACGGCGAGACGGTGTGGGCGCACATCGAGCCCGGCACCCAGGAGGCGCTCCTTGCCTACCTGGAGTCGATGAAGTTCTTCTACCAGGTCGAAGTCGCCGACCGTACGGACGAGTTCGCGGTCGTGCATCTGCCCGCCGGCTCGATCGCCGAGGTCCCGGACGGTGTGGCCGTACGGGAGACCCCGCAGGGCCGCGACCTGTTCCTGCCGCGCGCCGACCTGGAGTCGTACGCCGCGGCCAACGGCCCCGCGATCGGGGTCCTGGCCTACGAGGCACTGCGCGTCGAGGCGCACCGCCCGCGGCTCGGCTTCGAGACCGACCACCGCACGATTCCGCACGAGATCGGGCTGATCGGCACCGCCGTGCATCTGCAGAAGGGCTGCTACCGCGGTCAGGAGACCGTGGCGCGCGTCCACAACCTGGGGAAGCCGCCGCGCCGGCTGGTGTTTCTGCATCTGGACGGCAGCGAGGTGCACCTGCCCGGGCACGCGACGCCGATCCGGCTGGCCGCGGACGGGGAGGACGGCCGTCAGCTGGGCTTCATCACCACCTCGGCCCGCCACCACGAGCTGGGCCCGATCGCGCTCGCACTGGTGAAGCGGAACGTGCCGGTGGACGCGCCGCTGCTGGCGGGCGGCACGGCCGCGGCCCAGGAGACGGTCGTCGAGCCCTAAGAGCTGTCCGGTGAGTCAGGGCTCGTCATCTCCGGGCCTCACACCTCCAGCAGCACCGTGAACGGGCCGTGATTCGTGAGCGAGACCCGCATCTGCGCTCCGAACCGGCCCGTCTCCACATGCGCCCCCAGCGCCCGCAGCTGCGCCACCACTTCGTCGACCAGCGGCTCGGCGATCTCGCCGGGCGCCGCCGCGTTCCAGGTGGGGCGGCGGCCCTTCCGGGCGTCCCCATAGAGAGTGAACTGAGAAATCACCAGCAAGGGCGCATTCACGTCCGAGCAGGACTTCTCGCCGTCGAGAATTCTTACCGACCACAGCTTGCGGGCGAGCTGCGCCGCTTTCTCCGGTGTGTCCCCGTGGGTGACTCCCACCAGCACACACAGCCCTTCGCCGACGATCTCGCCCACGGTCTCACCGGCCACCACGACGCTCGCGCCGTCGACCCTCTGCACCACTGCACGCATACAGACCAACCTATCGGGGGCTGAACGGGTGCAGACCGCCTGCATCGGCACCGTTCGTAATGGCACGATGCACGCAGGCGGTGCGTCCCCTCGGCCCTCCGGGCCCGGGAAGACCCCATGCACCGGTCGAGGGGACTGATTCACGCATGAGCACACCTGGCATCGGGCAGCCGCCCGGTCCCGTACCGATGACCACCCGCACCGGGGCCGGTACAGGCAGCGGAGCAGGGGCCGTGCGCCCGCCCGCGCAGCGCACCGCGGGCACTCTGCCCGAGCCCCGTACGCACGACCTCGCCGCCCTGCGGCTGCCGGAGCTGCGGGCGCTGCGCCGCGACTCGCAGCGGGACGAGGCGGACCTCAGCTATGTGCGGCGGCTGCTGCAGGGCCGTATCGACATCCTGCGCGCGGAGTTGTCCCGGCGGACGGATCCCCCGATGCCCGTGGCTCAGGTGGCGATCGGCGCAGTGGGTCTGACCAGCCCGGACGCCGCGGTCGTCGACCGACTCTCGCAGATCCTCGCCGATCCGCCGTCGCAGCGCGGCAGCTCGGCCCGGCACGTGACGTTGTCCACGCCGCGCGGCGAGCAGTACCGGCGGCTGGCCTCGGAGATGCTCGCCGAGGTGGAGCTGTCGGACCTGGATGCCCGTACGGACGAGGAACTGCACAAGGCGATGGGGCGGCTCGCCGGCTACGAGCAGCAGGTCTCGCGGCAGCGCCAGCAACTGCAGCGGACCGCCGACGACTGCAGCGCGGAGATCGCCCGCAGGTACCGCGAAGGGGAAGCGCAAGTGGACGACCTGCTCATCTGAAGCGCTGCCCGTTCAAAGCGCCGCTCGTCGGGGTGGTCCGGGCGGCGTTCCACTCCGGTCCCGCGGCCCGGAAAAGTCTGTGACGTGCGGGACGTCGGCGCATAGCGTGCAGGCATGAGTCCTGATGTCCGTACCGTCACCGAATCCGACTTCGCCGACTGGCTGCGTGCCTGCAAGACCGGCTTTCTGCAGCACCCGCTGGTCAGCGAGGAGCAGGTCGCGAGCCGGCTGGCGCATACGGATCTGACCCGCATGCAGGGCGCCTTCGACCGCGGCCGCTGTGTCGCGACGTACCGTTCGTTCGCGCAGGAGCTCACGGTCCCCGGCGGTGCGGTCGTACCGGCGAACGCCGTCTCCGCAGTCACCGTCTCGCCGACCCACCGCCGTCGCGGACTGCTCACCAGGATGATCAACGCGGACCTGGCGGCCGCGAAGGGGCGCGGTGAGATCGTCTCGACGCTGATCGCCGCCGAGTACCCGATCTACGGGCGGTACGGCTTCGGGCCCGCGGCCTGGTACACCGAGTGGAGCATCGACGTCGCGCGCACCGGTCTCGATCCGCGCTGGTCGGGCCCCGAGGACGGCGGCCGGATCGATCTGGCCGATGCCGAGGAGGTGCGTACGCTCGGCCCCGGGCTCTACGACCGCTTCCGCGCCCGGCAGACAGGGGCAACCGACCGCGACGAGCGCTGGTGGCGGATGAACACCGGGCTGGAGGAGTCCGGGTCCGAGCCCTGGAAGGAGCCGTACTACGCGCTGTACCGCTCGGCGGCCGGTGAGGTGGAGGGCCTGGTCGTCTACACCGCCGAGATCAGCTGGTCCGACGCCGGACAGCCCGACAACACGGCGGTCGTCCAGAAACTGATCGCCGTCTCTCCCGCCGCCGAGCGCGCCCTGTGGCACTACATCTGCTCGGTCGACTGGATCACCACGGTGAAGTCGGGCCGCCGCGCGCCCGACGACCTTCTCCCGCTCCTCTTCCCCGACGCGCGCGCCGTCAGGACGGTCACGCACGCGGACTTCCTGTGGGTGCGGGTGCTGGATGCCGTACGGGCCCTGGAGGCGCGTACGTACGCCACTCCCGGCGTTCTCGTCCTGGATCTGCACGACCCGGCGGGCCTGGCCGGTGGCCGGTTCCGGCTGGAGGTGTCGGCCGAGGGTGCCGCGGAGTGCGCCCCGACGGACCTCCCGGCCGATCTCTCCCTGGACGTACGGGAACTGGGGACTCTGTACCTGGGCGATGAATCGGTCCTGCGGCTCCAGGCCCTGGGTCGTGTCACGGAGGAGCGCCCGGGCGCAGCGGCGCAGGCGGACGCGGTGTTCCGGGCACCGCGGCGGGCGTGGTGCCCGGACATCTTCTGAGCCCTTTCGGCATGTTCCGTCCTGTTCGACAACTCCACGTGAATGGGCGTGAGTTGTAGCGTCGAGCTGTGACCGACGAGAGCTGCACGATGAACGGTAGAAAACCGACGCATCATGACATCGCTGACACTCTGCGCGGGCGCATCCGCAGCGGTGCGCTCAGGGCCGGCGATCACATGCCCACGCAGTCTCAGCTCGCCGAAGAGTTCGGCGTGGAGCGCGGCATCGTGCGGCAGGCACTGAGGATCCTTCAGGACGACGGTCTGCTCACCCATGTGACCAGGGGCGCGCCGGCCCGGGTCGCCGATCTCGCCGGCGGGTCCGGGGCCGTGGTTCCCCCGCCGCAGCCGGCGATGGTGGCCCTCGCCCCGCGGATGGTGGAGGCGTTCTCCGTCCCGGACGTCCGGATCGACGCGGTCGGTCTCACCGCCGAGACCCTGATGCTGGCGCTGGGCGAACCGCTACGGCTGATCCATGAGGGGCGGATCAGGCCGGACAGCGTGGAGGCCCGCCTCCTGCTGCCCGACCGCAGCATCGACCTGGCCTTCCCGGCCCCCGTCGCCGCCCCGGAGGACGACAACCCGGTCCATCAGCGATGGCTGGAGCAGCGCAATGCCCAGGGCCTGGTCCTGCGCCACAACCTCCTCGCCCTGCACGCCTCGCACGGCATCGACGTCAAGGTCACCTTCCGCGCGCTGCCGCTCACCCCGCCCGTGAAGCTGTACGTACTGAACGGCTCCGAGGCCCTCTTCGCGTACTACACCGTCACCCGGCGGGAGGAGGAGATCGACTCGACCACCGTGGAGATGTTCGACGCGTTCGGCACGCAGTCGCTCCTCTTCCCCTTCGCCACCGGGAACGGACCGCGCGACGCCGCGTTCGTCGAGCAGTCGCAGATGTGGTTCGACGGACTCTGGAACACCATCGCTACGAACCTGACACTCTCTTGGTGAATTCTGATGCGGCACACGGAAGAGGCGGCGCGCGTGGCCGAGACCATCGAGGACCTCATCGCCGGAGCCGAGCACGTCCTCTTCGATTTCGACGGCCCCATCTGCCGTCTCTACGCCGGCCACCGGGCCCACGAGGTCGCGGAGAGCCTGGTCGAGTGGCTGGAGGAACGGGGCTGCCATGTGCCGCTGACGGAGGAGGAGCGGACCTTCGCCGACCCCCGCGCCGCCCTGCGCGCGGTGAGCCGGCTGCAGCCCGGCAGCGAACTGGTCGAGCGGCTGGAGGAGAAGCTCACTCTCGAGGAGCTTCACGCCACGGCGAGCGCGTGGCCCACCGCCTACGCGGACCCGTTGATACGCACCTGGAGCGCGGTCGGCGTGGGTCTGGCCATCGCCACGAACAACTCGCCGAAGGCGGCGGAGGAATACCTCACACGCCGCGGGCTGCACGGGTGCTTCGTCCGCCACATCCACGGACGCACCACTGACCTCGGCCGCCTCAAGCCCGACCCGGACTGCGTCCTGCGCGCGCTCGCCTCCCTCGACGCCGACCCGGTCACGTCCCTGATGATCGGCGACAGCCCCGCGGACCTCCACGCCGCTCGCGCCGCGGGCGTCGGCTTCCTCGGTTACGCCCACGGCGCCCACCGCGCCGGCCGGCTGCGCGCCGCCGGCGCGACGGTGGTCCTGGAGTCGCTGGAGCCGGTGCTGGAGATCGTGCGGCGGGTGGGGCTGCCTTGAAACACTGATCACGTGGCGTGCGGCAAGCGCCGGGCCGCAGACAGCGCGCTCTTCATCGACGACATGGTCGCGTCCGCGCCGTTCTCGGCCATGGCGAGGAGCCGGTCTGCGCGTGTGCTGTAGCCAAGGAAGCGTGTTCCGGCGGACTTCGCGGCTTGCAGGTCAGTGGTCTGGTCGCCCAGCAAGATGCAGATCTCGCCCGGCAGACGAAGATGCTCCAGCGCTTGCTCGACGCCGTGCGGGTGGGGCTTCAGATGGCGCAGTTCATGCGGGTCACGCCCGAAGACCCGCTCGAAGGAGGAGGCCAGGCGGGTTCGCGTGAGGTAATCACGTACCGGCCCTTCGGCGTTGTTGCTGACGATGACGAGGCGCTTGCCGGCCCTGACGAGCTCGGACACCAGCTCCGCCGCCCCGGGAGTGGGCTGTGCCGTGTCCAGAGCGTGGTACTCGTGGCGGGTGACGATGCCTTCCGCGGTCGCCAGTACCGTCCGCTCACGCTCGTCCGGTTCGGGCGCGGGGAACATGTGCGCGCGCAGCACGCGGAGGGCGACATGGGAGTCTCTCGCGGTCTCGACAGCGGGGTGGACGTCTCCCCAGTCCTTGGCCACCATCTCCGCGATCTCCGCCGCCACGGGCGCCGTCGAATAGCCCGCGAACAGGCTGCAGATCGGTCCGTCGAAGTCGAAGAGCACCGCCTCGGTGTCCTCCAACAGTGGCAGCAGCGCGTCCGGTTCCTGTGGTCCGCCGAGTACGGGACTGGTCATGCGCATCCAGTAAGTGTGGACGACGCTCGGCGGTGGAGCCACCTTGCCGATGCCGCGCGTAGGTGACTGCCGGTCTGAACCGCCTTGTATCTTGAGCCGATGCTTCCCGGTGGATGGAGAGCTGTGGCCGCCGACTTGTACTTCCTTCTGCAGCCGGTCGAGTGCGTCATCTTCGACTTCGACGGACCGGTGTGCTCGCTCTTCGCCGGGCATCCCGCTTCAGACGTCGCCGAGGGTCATCGGCGGATTCTGAAGGAGAATGGTGCGTCCGATCTGATCCCGGCGGAGGTGTTCGGAGCCGGAGACCCTCTCGCTCTTCTCAAGGCCTTGGCCGAGGCCGTGCCGGACAGTCCGCTGGTGCAGCTGCTGGAGGCCCGCCAGACTGCAGAGGAGGTCATCGCCGCGGACAGCGCCACGCCATCACCTGGTGCCACAGAGCTGATCCGCTGCCTTGCCTCCAGCGGCTGGCAGTTGGCCATCGCCACCAACAACTCGTCACGCGCGGTGACCCGCTACCTGTCCCGGGGCGGTATCGCTCTCCACGGCCTTCTGGGCCCGCACATCCACGGTCGCACCTCCCGGCCGGCGCTGCTGAAGCCGCACCCCGATTCCGTCCGCCGAGCCCTCGCCTCCACCGGCACTGAAGCCGGTGCCGCTCTGATGGTCGGTGATACCCCAGCGGATGTGATCGCTGCCCGGGAAGCCGGGGTGCCCTTCCTCGGCTATGCCCGCAATGAGGTGAAGGACGTACGCCTGCGGCGTGCCGGGGCCCGGCATGTGGTCCGGTCGCTTTCCGAGGTCCTGCAGGCGCTTCGCGTTGCCCCAGTGCGGCGCTGACCCGACGACGAGGCCTTTCCACGGTCAACCCGCGCGATGCATCATGAGCAACCGGCTTATACGCAGCGGTGGTTGGGGGGAGCGTGCGGTGACAGTCGGCAGACGGCGTGGGCGGCGCGGTACCGACGTCCTGAGCAGGGTCGAGGCAGTCGCCACGCGAGTGATCCTGCTCGGGATATTTGCTCTCGGGCTGGTCGCCCAGTTCGTCGGGCCGGTCGGGGACGCTCTTGAGGACAAGGCCTTCCTCGGCGGGGCTCTGCTGAGCCTCGTCGGGTATGTGCTCTACGGAGCGGTCCGGGAGCTTACCGTCGCGAGCCGCCCGGTGGTACGGGGCAGGGGGCTGACACCGGAGGAGGTCAACGCCGACCTCGAACGCGCCTTTCAGGCCAGGAAGGTCGAGGTCTCTTTCATCGGATACACGGGTGAGACGCTGCTGCCGCAATTGCGCCGACGGCTCGAACTCATGAAGCGGTCGCCTGGCCGGACCAAATCGGTGACGATACGTGTGCTCGTTCCCGACTTCTCGCGGCCCATGGATGTGCCCGGAAAGATCAACAGTGACGGGACGACCGAGGACGATCCAGCACTGAGGCAGTATCTCCAGGGTAAGATCAAATCGTATGTGGACGCCCTTGTGGACATGGGGCGGGAACTGGAATCGCAGCAGCGCATCGACGTCGTTGTCGATGCCCGCCAGTATCCGGGGTCTCCGAGGCTGAAGCTCTATCTGCTGAATGCGCACGTCGCCATTGTCGGAAACTATCCCGTGGCCTCGCACAAACGATTCCCCTATGGCTCGCCCGAAGGGGAGGGGCATCTGGTCTACGACCCTCAGGGGTTCGACTCCAAGCTCATTCACTGGAATGCCCGGGAAGGCGACGAGGCGGCCGAGGAAGTAGCCACGTATCACCTGTGTTTCGAGGACACTTGGGGAATCTCGGTTCTGCCGACGTGGTGAAGGAGCAAGTCATGCCCGCCGAAACGATGTCCGCGACTCTTCGGCGAGCCGTTGAGCTGGGCGGTGGCGAATCGCTGCCCGAAGGACCGCTCAGGGGCTATCACCATGAGGCGTACGTGTTCCCGCTGCCCCGTGGCGCCGGCTCCGGATCGCTTGCCCGTCCGGACGGGCGCATCCGGTGGAAAAGCCGTGAGCCCAGGCATGGGCTCTTCTGGTTCGACCGCAGATGCTTCGCCTCCGAGGATCAGCTGATCCGCGCGCTCCAGGGACGGATCAGCAGCCTCCCCGAGATCATCGAACTTGAGAGCGTCTCGCTGCAGCGGTTCGTGGAGGGTGTCACCCTTGGTTCGGTGTATGGGGACGTGGAACCGGTGCCGCAATGCATTGTCCGGCAACTCATGTGTCTGTTCGGTGAGTTGGCTGCCATCCGTCCTGCGAATCTTGACCTCTACCGGACCTGCGAGCCGGGGGACCGATTCCGGGACGGCGACACGTCCGCGTTCCTGGATCGTCTGATCCGCTTCATCGAGGTGCGGGTCTACAGGGAGTACCTCCACGAGTACGGAGAACTCTTCGCGGACCTCGGCATCACTGATGGCTCACTGCGTAGTCTCAGGGCGCGAGTCGACGGGCTCCGGCAGCGGCCCTTCTGCCTGCTGCACGGCGATCTGCATCGGGAGAATCTCGTCCTGGACGCGGCAGGGAAGCTGTGGACGATCGACTGGGAGCTGGCCATGGTCGGCGATCCGCTCTACGACCTGGCTACCCATCTGTATCTCGCGCGCTATCCCGGGACCCAGGCACGGGCGATCGTGGACGCCTGGGTGGACACCGTCGAGGGGGTCCTCGAAGGCGGCTCCGCGGGGTGGGAGGAAGACCTGGAGCGTCTGCTCGTGTTCAAGCGGGCCCAGTCGGTGTTCACGGACGTCATCCGCTCGGCGCTCACTCTCGCCGCCCCGGCGGAACTGGACTGGCGTCTGCTGGACTGTACGGCGGAGCGGCTGCACGAGGTCCTGGCCCGCGGGGCCCGTCCGCTGGGGCTGGCGGCCGCGCCCCCCGCTTCGCGGATCGCGGACGCCCTGCACGCCTGGTACAAGCGTCCGCGTCCGCCGGTCACTTCGTCCGCGTCCTGAACAGCGTCGTCGACCCCACCGGAGCCGCAGCCGACAGCCCCGCTCCTGCTGCCGGAGCCCCGGGCCGGCGCGATCCGGGGAGTTCTGCCCACCAGCCGGTTCAGGAGGAGGCCGCGGAGAGTCGATGACCGGGGTTCACGGCTGGAGTTCGGAGAAGCGAGAGCGGGCCGCGGGCGGACCTCCTGCTGAGGTGCCTTCAGACCGTGATGACCACCTTCCCCAGCAGCTCCCGGGATTCGATCGCCGCATGTGCCTCGGCCGCGCGGTCCAGCGGGAACGTGCCGCCGATCACCGGGCGCAAGGCGCCCGAGGCCGCGGACGCGAGAGCGCGGGCGGCCAGCTCGGCGTGCGCGGTGGGGGAGAGCTGGAGGTCCGCGATACCCAGGAGGCGTACGCGCCGCTGCTTCGCCTCTTGTGGGTCGACCTGGGCGAAGCCGCCCGTCGGGGCGCCGTGTGCGGAGAAGCGGCCGCCGTCGGTGGTGAGGGCGAAGGCCGCGAGGCCGACGTCGCCGCCCACGCCGTCGAGGACGACGTCGGCGCCGCCACCGCCGAGCGCCTCGCGAGCGCGCTCCGGCCAGTCCGGGACCGCCGCGTCGACCACGGCATCGGCGCCGAGCTCCCGTACCAGCGCGGTCTTGCGGTCGCCCCGGGCGACGCCGACGACGTACGCGCCCGCCGCCTTCGCCAGCTGGACGAGCAGCGTGCCCATACCGCCCGAGGCGCCGGTGATCAGTACCCGTTCGTCCGGCTTCAGGCCTGTCGTGTCCAGCAGCGCGGTCGCGGTGACGCCGTCGTGGATCAGTGCGACCGCGTCCGTGAGGGACAGCCCGTCCGGAACGGGTGCCAGGGACTCGGCGGCCGCGACGGCCCGTTCCGCGCAGCCGCCGGTGAAGCCGATGGACGCGGTGACCCTGCGGCCCAGCCAGGCCTCGTCCACACCGGCCCCGACGGCCCGTACCGCGCCGGCGATGCCGCCGCCCGGTACGTACGGAGGCCGCACCGGGAAGAAGTCCGTGCCCCAGCCCGCCCGGACCTGTGTCTCCACGAAGATCGTGTCGACGGCGGTGACGTCGACCACCACCTGGCCGGGGCCCGCCTCCGGCTCAGGTGCCGCTGCCGAAACCAGCACCTCCGGGCCCCCGAACGCGACCACCTGTGCCACACGCATGACGTCCACTCCCCCTCCGGGCGGGCGTTCCGGCCGTTCCGGAGCCCGTACGCAGAGTCTGGAACTTAAACCTTGGTTGAGGTCAAGCGCCCCCGCCAGGTGGTCCCACCAGGCGGCCCGTGCCAGGCACTCCGCGGCCCCGCACCCCGCACCCCGCACCCCGCACCCCGCGCCCCGCGGTCCGTGGTGCGTACGCTCTGTCCATGAGCGGTGAGCTGGGCCTGCGTGAGCGCAAGAAGCGACAGACGTACCGGACGATCTCCGACGCGGCGATCGCCCTCTTCCTGGAGAAGGGCTTCGACGCCGTCCCGGTCACCGAGGTCGCGGCCGCCGCCGAGGTCTCCAAGCCGACCCTCTTCCGGTACTTCCCGGCCAAGGAGGATCTCGTCCTGCACCGGTTCGCCGACCACGAGGACGAGGCCGCCCGAGTGGTCGCCGCCCGGCCCGAGGGCGTGACCGCGCTCGACGCACTGCACCGCCATTTCCTCAAAGGGCTGGCCCGCCGGGACCCGGTGACCGGCCTCAGCGATCACCCGCACGTCCTCGCCTTCCACCGGCTGCTGTACGGCACCCCGAGCCTGGTCGCGCGCCTGCACGCGTATCAGGAGAGGTCGGAGGCGGCGCTGGCCGCGGCGCTCGGCGGCGGCGGGGACGCGGGAGGGAGTGCGGGTGCGGGTGTGGGCGCCCGGCTTGCCGCCGGGCAGATCGTCGCCGTTCTGCGGGTCCTCGCCGAGGAGAACTGGCGGCGCATCGCGGCCGGCGAAAGCGCGGACGACGTGTACGCGGACGCCGTGGCCGCCGCGGATCTCGCCTTCCGTCAGCTCGACGCGGGACTCTCCACAACCTGAGTCTCAGTAAAAAATTTAACTCGGTTACGTTATTCTTGACGGAATGACGGCACTCGAGCATGCACTCAGCCAGGAACGCGACTACCACGACACCTGCCGTACCGCCCTGACCGCGATGGTCGAAGGCGCCGCCACCCGCGTCATCACCGGCGAGGACGTCGCCGCCTCGGGCGCCGACGCCGAGGCGCTCGGTTACGAGCTCCGCAGCCACGCCAAGGAACTGCGCGAACTTCCCCCGAGCCCCCTCTTCTTCGGCCGTCTCGACCACGAGGACGGCCAGAGCCACCACATCGGCCGTCGGCGCATCAGCGAACACCCGGCCGCCCCGCCGCTCGTCGTCGACTGGCGCGCCCCCGTCTCCCGCGCCTTCTACCAGGCGAGTGCCCACGATCCGCAGGGCGTGGCAGTACGCCGCCGCTTCGGCTGGGCCCCGCACAGCGAGGGCGATTCGGCCGGTCTGACCGGCCTGGAGGACGAGCCTCTGACGCGTGGCGGTCAGCCGACGCGTGGCGAGTGTCCGCCGGGTGGCGAGCGTCCGGCGCAGGACGAGTCATGGACGAGCGCCATCGTCGCCGGTGAGATCGAGCGGCCCCGCGTCGGCCCGATGCGCGACATCGCCGCCACCATCCAGCCAGAGCAGGACGATCTCGTACGGTCCGTACTCACCGACTCCGTCTGCGTACAGGGCGCGCCCGGTACCGGCAAGACCGCGGTCGGGCTGCACCGCGCCGCATACCTCCTCTACACCTACCCCCAGCGCATCCGGCGCGGCGGACTGCTGATCCTCGGCCCGAACCGCACGTTCCTCTCCTACATCTCCGAAGTGCTGCCCGCGCTCGGTGAGATGGACGTCCGGCAGTCGACGATCGACGACGAGATCGCCCGTCATCCGGTACGGGCACGGGACAGCGACGCCGCCGCCGCGGTCAAGCACGACGCCCGAATGGCAGCCGTACTGCACCGCGCGCTGTACGCCCGCGTCGGCTCCCCGGCCGCCGAACTGGCTGTTCCGGACGGCTCGTACCGCTGGCGCGTACCGCTCACCGAGCTGGAGCGGATCGTCGACGGCGTACGGGCGGAGGCGCCGCCGTACGCGGTCGGGCGCGAACGGGTCCGTACGCGCGCCGTCCGCGCGGTGCAACTCCAGGCGGAGCGCAGGTCGGGGACGAGGAGCAGCACCTGGACGCAGCGCATCGGCCGGTCGCGGGCAGTCTCCGCCTTCGTCGACGCGGTCTGGCCGAAGGTGCGCCCGGAGGAGGTGCTGACGGCGCTGCTCACGGACCTGGACGATGCGCTGCTCTCGGACCCGGCCGATGCCCCGGTCCCGGAACGGGACGATGCGCTGCTCACGGACCCGGCCGACGTACCGGTCACGGACCTGGCTGAGTCCCCGCTCACCGCGGAGGAACGGGAAGCGATCCGCTGGGAACGGCCGCCCCGCTCCTGGAAGTCTGCGGCATGGTCGGCCGCCGACCTCGTCCTGCTCGACGAACTCGCCGGCCTGATCGAACGGCCCGAGGGCTACGGCCACATCGTCATCGACGAGGCACAGGACCTTTCGCCGATGCAGTGCCGCGCTATCGCACGGCGCTCCGCCTTCGGCTCACTGACCATCCTCGGCGATCTGGCGCAGGGCACCACGCCGTGGGCCGCCCGCAGCTGGCCGGAACACCTCGCCCACCTCGGCCGGCCACAGGCCGCCGTGGTGCCGCTGACCACCGGCTTCCGCGTACCGGCGGCCGTCGTCGAGCTGGCCAACCGGCTCCTCGGCGCCCTGCCGGTCGATGTGCCGCCGGCCCGTTCGCTGCGGCGCGACGGCGAGCTGACGGTCCGTGCGGTCCCGGACATCGCCGCGGCGACGGTCGAGGCGGTACGGGCTGCGCTCACCCGGGAGGGCTCGGTCGGTGTGATCGCGGAGGACTCCGACGTACCCGTGCTGCGCGGCGCGCTCACGGCGGCCGGCATCGCGGAGGACGGCGACGGCCGCGTCACCGTCCTCGGGGCGTCGCTCGCCAAGGGTCTTGAGTACGACCATGTCGTCGTCGCCGAGCCCGCTGCCATCGCCTTGGCGGAGGAGCGCGGGCTGCACCGTCTGTATGTGGCCCTCACCCGCGCGGTCTCGCGTCTCGACGTCCTGCATCAGCGGCCCCTGCCGCCGGAGCTGGCATGACGGCGTGAGCGTGGCGTGGGTCAACGTGACGTGCGTCAGTTTGACGTGCGTCAGCGGGATCAGATTCGCCGTGGAGGCCGAGGCAGGACCGCCGCTGCGGGTGTGCATGGCGTACACCGACCTCCCGGGCAGATCGCTGCAGAACGACCTCAGCATTCTTCTCGAGGCCCCGACGGCTCCAAGCACGCGGGCAACGGCGGTCTGCCGGACCGGCTGTTCGGCACCGACAGCACGAACAACGTGGAGATCATCCGGCTGGACCCGCCGCAGCCCGGCCGATACCTGGTCCAGATCTTCGCCCGGAACCTGCCCAGGGGGCCGCAGGACTACGCCCTCGTGGACACCGGCCGGCTGACCTCTCCGCTCCAGCGGGTGCCCGGCTGACGCGGTACTTGAGGTGGGTGGCGGCGGGGGTGTGCACGACCCTGAGGGTTTCGAGCTCCCGGTGCTCCGTTCCGAGGTTCTCGAAGAGCCGCAGGCCGTCCCAGAGCAGCACCGGCAGGACATGGCACGCCTCACGCTGCACGCCTCACGCCCCATGTCTCATTCGGTCGTGGCAGGCGGCCCGTACGTGGCGGCCAGCTCTGCCGCGAGCCGCGCCAGCCGTTCCCGCGCCTCCGGAGGCTCCAGGACCTCGACCCGCGCGCCCAGACCGGCCAGCTGCGCTGCCACCACCTCCGGCGACGGCCCGTCGACCTCGATCTCAAGCCACCCGTCGTCGAGCCGTCCGCCGACCCGCAGCCGCCCGCCGAACAGCCCCTGCAGCACCGGCTCCGCACTCCGCTCGGCCCGGGCCCGTACGGTCGTCGCCAGCATGCGGTCCTCCATGCGCCCGGCGAGTGAGCGCCAGGCCTCGGCGAGATCGAAGCCCTCCGGACGGACGACGGGCTCGCCGGTCGGATCGACGGACGTGACACGGCTGAGCCGGAACGTCCTCAGTCCGCGTTCGGTTCCGGCGACGAGATAGCCGACGCCGGCCTTGGACGCGAGCCCGAGCGGATGGACCGTGCGCTCACGGGCGGGCCTGCCCGGCGCGGCGTAGCCGAGCCTGACCTGCGTACCGTCCAGCACCGCACGCTGGAGCGCGTCGAGGTGGGGCGCCGCGGCGGTGAGCGGGGAGCGCGACCAGTCCGTACCGTCGGTGACCCCCGCCCGTGACGCGGCCTCCGCTTCGGAACGGAACGGCGCCGGCAGGGCCCGTACGAGCTTGCGCAGCGCCGTCCGCAACTCGGGTGTGGCCATGAGGCCGCCGGACAGGCTCCCCGGTGCGCCTGGGCCGGCCGACGTGCCCGGGCCGGCCGACGACGGCCCTGCGACGAGGAACAGTGCCCGGATCTCGCCGGCGGTCAGCCCGGTGAGGTCGGTCCTGGCCCCGCCGACCAGCGACCAGCCGCCGCCCCGGCCACGCTGCGAGTACACGGGAATCCCGGCGCTCGCCAACGCCTCCAGGTCGCGGCGTGCCGTTCGCTCCGACACTTCGAGCTCCGCGGCGACCTCGCTCACGGTCACGCGCCCGCGCGCCTGAAGGAACAGCAGCGCCGCCACCAGTCGATCGGCCTTCATGTCGGTCATCTTCCCCGGTGAAGTGGCCACCATGTGGCCTGTTCAGCCTGACGGAGAACCTGTCACCGCGGCTGCTCAGGGGGCGGACGCGTCCAGGATCGGGATCAGCTGTTCCTCCTCGTGGAGCAGATGGCTCTCCAGCTCGTCGGTGAGCCGCTCGAGCGATCCACTGGGCGCTGGTGTGGATGCCTTCGAGGAGGGAGGCCATCACGCGCTCACCTCACCTCACCTCAGCTCCGCGCTGCCGCAGACGAACGTGGTGTCCTGCAGAAGTTCCGGCGTGATGCGAACGCCGGTCAGGTGCTCGGCGAGCGCGAATGCCGCTTCCGCGGCCAGGTGGTCTGCGGTGTCGGAGGTCTCGTCCCAGAACTGGAAGCCACTGTGGCGCATGGCTCCCAGGAGTTCGTCAGGGGTCGTCCCGTACCGGTTGTCAGGGAATCCGGGCTCGAACGTCAGACGCTTGACAGCGTCCTCGGCCCAGAGGAACGAGTCGACGCCGTTGATGTTGACGAAGTGCGAAGCCCAGCGCGTTCCAGTAGATGCCGGCATGGCTCGCTCTTCGGTGACGCCGAGACAGCCGTTGGGCTCGATCAGCAGGGTCCAGTCCCCGACGGTGGTCATGGCGATGAACTGCCGGGCGTCGTCCGAATGATCGAGGAGAGCGAAAGCCGCGTCCACGATCGCCGCCGCCCCGGTCCGGGAGGGCTCAGCCCGCCCTTCTAGGCGCGCGAGTACGTCTGCGGGTGGCAGGCTGTGTACCAGCGTGAAGCAATAGGCCTCAGCGAGGTCCGGGCAGAGCTCCTCGAACCAGACGTAGTCGGCAGCAGTCGCAGTCATGGCCGAGATCCTCGCTCACGCGTCTGACATCGCCGGGAGTCAAGCCGACGATTCGTTGGTTCTCAACCGACTTCAGGTGTGGCACATGAGAAGTCGTACGCGGCCCAGTCGGTGAGCGTGCGATAGCCGAGTCGCTGGTAGAGGGCGTTGCTGGTGGGGTTGGACAGGTCCGCGAACAGCACGACCTCCCTCGCGCCCGCGGCCAGCGCGGCCCGGCTCACCTCCGCCGTCACGGCGCCCGCGTAGCCGCGCCCGCGTAGGTGGGCCGGGGTGTAGACGATGTCCACCTGGATCTGGCCGCCGATCATCGGGTTCATGCCCGCGATGGAGACGGGAGTGCCGTCCGGGATCTCCCAGAGCGTGTAGCGCTTGTCGGCGAAGCGCGTGCCGGCCCACGAGTCGGCGTCCATGGAGACGACTTCCCCGACGGCCTTGGCGAACTCGCCGCACCAGAACATGACTTGCTCAAGGTCCTGCTCGCCCAGGATGCGGCCCCGGCCCGCCGGTAGCGGCTCCGGTGGGGTGAGCGTGCCGAGGCGGTACAGACGGAGCCGCGTGTCGCGGAGTCTCGGCGTCGCGCCGGTGTGCCGCTGCCAGGCCTCGGCGAAAGCGGTGGCGGTGCTGTGGTCCGCGCTGACGGAGGGAAGGGAGTGTCCGAGGGCGGCCAGGTGGGCGGCGAGGGTGTCGGCCTGCTCGGGCGTGAGCGGGGTGAGGCACAGAGCGCGGGGCGGAAGGCGGTGAAAGGCGGCGTGGACCTCGCCCGCTTGCTCCAGCATGCCGAAGACGGGGGTTTCGGTGCCGAACGCGGCCGCCCCGCGTGCTCGCAGTCTCGCCGCCCACGTCAGCGGCATGACGTGCAGGCCGGGCTGCGAGCGCAGGAAGTCTCCTGCTCGGGCGAGAAAGTCGTCGACGTCTTCGGTGAGGTGCCAGTCATCCGGTCGCATGCTTCATGATTCCCCATGCCGCAGGTGTGCCCCGTGCTTTTCCACCAGGGTGAGGCAGCAGGACAGCTTCCCCACAGTCGGAGGACACTGACAGCAGCGCACCGCCGGCCGCGGACGAACGTCGGAGTGCCGCCGCCCGAGTGATGGAGCACACTTTTGCAAGCACATGCTTGCTATAGTTAGCGGAGGTGCTGCACCATCGGAACATGGCATCCCTCAACGTCGGCAATCTCGGTGAGTACCTCCGCGAGCAGCGGCGCAACGCGCAGCTCTCGTTGCGGCAGCTCGCCGACGCCGCCGGGGTGTCCAATCCGTACCTGAGCCAGATCGAGCGCGGGCTGCGCAAGCCGAGCGCGGAGGTGCTGCAGCAGGTCGCCAAGGCGCTGCGGATCTCGGCCGAGACGCTCTACGTACGGGCCGGGATTCTGGACGAGCGGGAGCGGGACGAGCTGGAGACGCGGGCCGTCATCCTGGCCGATCCCTCGATGAATGAGCGGCAGAAGCAAGTGCTTCTGCAGATCTACGACTCGTTCCGCAAGGAGAACGGCTTCGACGCCGATACGGATAAGGACACCGCCGAGGACGGCCCCCGCACGGCCGCAGGACGTGGTGCCGACCAACCCTCAACACCCGAAGACTGAACTGAGACATCTGCGATCCGGGAGGACCACAGTCATGGCCATCACCGATGACCTGCGCAAGACCCTCACCGACCCGACTCCCCTCTACTTCGCGGCCGGTACGGCCGACCTCGCCGTCCAGCAGGCCAAGAAGGTGCCCGGGCTGATCGAGCAGCTGCGGGCCGAGGCGCCCGCGCGGTTCGAGGCCGTGCGGGAGACCGACCCGAAGGCCGTGCAGGCGAAGGTGACCGCGCAGGCCAAGGAGGCCCAGGCCACCGTGCAGGCCAAGGTCACCGAGGTGCTCGGGAACATCGACACCGACCTGAAGAAGCTGGGCGAGACCGCTCAGGACCTGGCGCTGCGTGGCGTGGGCGTGGCCGCCGAGTACGCGGTCAGGGCCCGTGAGACGTACGAGAAGGTCGCCGAGCACGGTGAGCAGACCGTGAAGGCGTGGCGCGGCGAGGCCGCCGAGGAGATCGCGGAGATCGCGGTCGCCGTCGAGCCCAAGGCGGACGAGCCGAAGGCCGCGCAGCAGCCGAAGGCCGCGGACGCGCCCCAGGCCAAGGCGGAGGCGAAGGCCGAGGACACGAAGCCTGCCCCGCCGACCGCTCGTAAGCCCGCCGCCCGTAAGCCCGCGGCGAAGAAGGCCACCTCCCCGCAGACCGGGAAGTAGCCGACAGGCTTCCCGCGCGCCGGGAAGCAGACGATCACACCCCACGGGCCCACTTGCACGGGCCCGCTCCACGGGCCGGGCACCTTCAAGGTTCCCGGCCCGTTGTCCGGGTACGTTGGCCATGTCCTGGCCGTACCTTGGTCGTGAGGCGCTTCAACTCACTAGGCGGTGCTCAGCATGTTGCTCGCAGGATTCGGCACGATTCTCTGGCTGCTCAACCTGGCCATGCTCGTTCTGGCCGTGGTGGCGCTGGGCTTCGCGGCCTTTGCTCGTGAGGACGCCTACCGGGCGGCAGACAAGCAGACGAAGATGTTCTGGCTGATCATCCTGGGCATCACGGTCGCCGTGAACCTGTTGGTGCCGATGCTGTTCCTGCAGATCGCCGGGCTGATCGCGACGATCGTGTTCATGGTCGACGTGCGCCCCGCGCTCCAGCAGGTCTCCGGCGGAGGCGGCCGGCGCGGCGGCTCCAGCAGCGACGGGCCGTACGGGCCCTACAACGGCGGCCGGTAAGGCTCCGTAGGGCCTGGTAGGGCCTGGTAGGGCCTGGTAGCGCCCCCTGAAGCCCGGCCAGAACCCGGCCCACGGGCCTCGACCCCGCCAGTGCTGCCTCAGCACGACTCGGCCCTGTCTGCTCCGCCTCGACCCTGACCGTCCTGCCTCGACCCCGTCGGCCCTGCCTCAGGCCCGCCTCAGGCAGGCGTCAGCCCCGCACCCGGTCCAGCAGCAGCACCGCCACGTCGTCCGTCAGGTCGCCGCCGTTCATCTCACGCACCTCTGCCACCGCGGCCTCCAACAGCGCCTCACCGCCCAGCCCCGCCGTCAGCTGGCGGTTGACCATGTCGACCATGCCGTCCTGGCCCAGCCGGTCCCCGCCCGGCGAGGTGCGGCCCTCGATGAGCCCGTCCGTGTACATCATCAGGCTCCACGCGGGGCCCAGCTCGACCTGGCGGCGCGGCCAGCGGGCCTTCGGGAGCAGGCCCAGCGCCGGGCCGCCGTTCTCGTACGGCAGCAGCTGCGCGGGCCGGCCCTTGCGGACGACCAGCGGGGACGGGTGGCCGGCCAGGCACAGGCCCGCACGCCGCCCGTCGGGCGCGATGTCGACCGTGCAGAGGGTCGCGAAGATCTCCTCGCTCTCCCGCTCGTGCTCCAGCACCTGCTGGAGGGTGGAGAGCAGCTCGTCACCGCACAGCCCGGCGAAGGTCAGTGCCCGCCACGCGATCCGCAGTTCCACGCCGAGCGCCGCCTCGTCGGGCCCGTGGCCGCAGACGTCGCCGATCATCGCGTGGACCGTGCCGTCCGGCGTGCGGACCGTGTCGTAGAAGTCGCCGCCGAGCAGCGCGCGCGAGCGTCCCGGACGGTAGCGGGCCGCGAACCGCAGATCGGAGCCCTGGAGCAGGGGAGTGGGCAGCAGGCCGCGCTCCAGCCGGGCGTTCTCCTGCGCCCGCAGCCGGGACTCGGTCAGCTTCACCTGGGTGCTGTCGGCACGTTTGCGCTCGACGGCGTACCGGATGGCGCGGGTCAGCAGCCGCCCGTCCAGCTCGTCGCGGAGCAGGAAGTCCTGTGCCCCCACCCGGACCGCTTCCGCCGCGCGCTCGGCGTCCGCGTTCGTGGTCAGTGCCAGCACGGCGTGGCGCGGCGCGAGGCGCAGGACGTGCCGCAGTACGGCGAGCGCGTCGCCGCTCTCGCGGTGGCGGGCGGGCCCGGGCAGCGCGAGGTCGACGAGGATGCAGTGGACGTCGTCCGTGAGGAGCCGCTCCGCCTCGGTGAGGTTGCGGGCGGTGCGGATGCGCACACGGGTGCCGGCCGCGTCGAGCAGTTCGGGGACGGTGAAGGTGCCCGCCGGGTCGTCCTCGATGACGAGGAGGGTGAGGGTGAGGTCGCCACCGGTCGTGGTTTCCGTGACGGAACCTGCGTCGGCGGGTCCTGTTGCGGCGGGGCCTGGGGCGGCTGTGCCTACGGCGACTGGTGAGCCGGTCCGCTGGCGCGGAACGGGTACGGGCATCGTTTCGGTTCCTTCCCTCCCCCCGAGGGCGCGGCGTGACGACGATCGACGTCCCGCCAGACGGGGACCATAGCGGTAGCCGGGGGTGTGGGGGAATGGCGTTTCGGGAAGAGTCGATGGCATATGCCGCGCATCGGGAGGTAGTTGCCCACCGAGTGATGACGAACGTCACGCACCACGGGTGAGCCGGGTCACGCAACTCCCGCGTGACCCGGCTCACTCCGCCTGTTTTGGTGCGGTTTCACTCACTTGTCCGGGCGGACGACCCCCAGGATCGCCATCGAACCGGCGCCCGCGAGCGTCACGTTCCGTCCCGGCCGCGGCGCGTGCACGATCGCCCCGTCGCCCACGTACATCCCCACGTGGCTCGCGTCGGAGTGGTAGATGATCAGGTCGCCCGGCCGCATGTCCTTGATGTCGATGCGCGGCAGCAGCCGCCACTGCTCCTGGGAGGTGCGCGGGATGCCGCGACCCGCCGCCGCCCACGCCTGCGAGGTCAGCCCGGAGCAGTCGTACGAAGCCGGCCCCTCCGCGCCCCACACGTACGGCTTGCCGATCTGCTTCGTCGCGAACTCGACCGCGGCCTTGCCCTGCTCGCTGGCACGGCCGTTGATCTCCTTGAGGACACCGGATCCCAGCCAGGCCGTCTGTGCCTTGTACGCGGCCTCCTGCTCCAGCTTCAGCAGCCGGGCCAGCTCCTCCTTCTGCAGCTGCGCCTCTATCTTCTTCGCCGCGGCGATCTGCTTGTTGATCTCCTTCTTGGCCTTCTCCTGCTTGACCCGGTTGGCCTCCAGCTTCGCCCACTGGGCGCTGGCCTCCCTGCTGTACGCGGCCAAGTTGGCCTGCGTCCGGGTCAGTTCTCCGAGGAGGTCCCTGGTCGCCTTCTGGCCCGCCTTGAGGCGGCCGGCGCCGTCGAGGAAGAGCTGCGGGTCGTCGGTGAGGACGAGTTGCGCCTCGGGCGGCAGGCCGCCGCCCCGGTACTGGGCGCGGGCGGTGGCGCCGGCGCGGTCCTTGAGGTCGTCGATCCTGGCCTGGCCCTTCACTATCTCCTGGGCCAGCTTCACGATCTGCGCCGACTGTTTGTCGGCCTGCTCCTCCGCGAGGTTGTACGCGTCGGTGGCTGACGCCGCCTTGCGGTAAAGGCCGTCGAGCTCCGTGCGTACCTCTTCGAGGCTCTTCTTCGGGGGCCCGGGCGGCGCGGGCGCGGCGAAAGCCTGGGCCGGCGGCACCAGCAGCGTCACGGCGCAGACCACGGTGATCGCGGCGGCGGCACAGCGGCGTCGGTTCACAAGTCCCCCTCCGGACAAGGCCTGACAATGCTCACATATGATTTACCGTCAGTAACTTACGTTTGCCGACGTGATGGTGCCACGACCCGCGCCAAAGGGACAGAGCCAGTCGGATGGTTCACGGTGACGATCACTCTCACCCGTCTCAGACGAACAAACCCCGGGCCGCGTTCCCCCCGCCGCCCCTTCGCTGTCTGTTCAGCCCGAATTGGGCGCCAGCGCCGACCAGTTCACCGTGACTTCGCCCTGCCGCCACCGCCGCAGACCATCCGTCCCGGTGCCCGTCAGCGGCCAGTCGGCGGACAACTCCCGTACGGCCCTGATCCAGCGCTGCCGGGCGCCGAGTGAGGCATACGGAGCAGCGGCGGCCCACGCCCGGTCGAAGTCCCGCAGGAACGCGTGGACCGGCTCGCCCGGCACATTGCGGTGGATGAGCGCCTTGGGCAGCCGCTCGGCGAGGTCCGAAGGCCGCTCCAGCGAACCGAGCCGGGTGGCGAAGGTGACGGTCCTGGGCCCCTCGGGGCCCAGCGCCACCCACACGTGCCGCCGCCCGATCTCGTCGCACGTCCCCTCGACCAGCAGCCCGCCGGGCGCGAGGCGGGCACACAGCCGCGCCCAGACCGCGGCCACCTGGTCCTCGTCGTACTGCCGCAGCACATTCGCCGCCCTGATGATCAGCGGGCGCCCGTCGGAGTCCGGCAGCGGGACCTCGAAGCCGCCGTGCAGGAACCGCAGCTGTTCGCGCTCGTACGGTTTGGCCGCCTCGACCCGCGCCGGCTCGATCTCGATGCCGACGACCCGGGTGCGGGGTTCGGCGGCCCGCAGCCGCTGCAGCAGCTCCACCGCGGTCCAGGGGGCCGCCCCGTACCCGAGGTCGACCGCGACCGGGGCGGCGGCCGAGCGGCGCAGCGCCGGGCCGTGCACGGCGGCGATCCAGCGGTCCATACGGCGCAGCCGGTTCGGATTGGTGGTGCCGCGGGTCACCGCGCCCACAGGGCGGGACGGGGGCGGGGCGGAGCGCGGAGGCATGCAACCGAGGGTAAGGGGCGGACCGGGGCGGCTGTGACACGCCGTGAGGCCTTGGCAATGATTCGGCAAAGGGGGAAATGAAAGAGAGGCTTCCACTGTTGACGGGCCTTGGAGGGCAGTACGTGCTCTCCCCTTCGGCATGCCCTTGGGGCCATGTCCGCGCACCCGAGCGGAGAGGACCGTCCACGTGAGTCAGTACGTGTCCCGGCTCGCCGGCACCCTGGCGTCGCCGCCCCGGCTGCGGCTGCCCGGCCAGCACCGCAAGCCGCGCCGTATCGCCATGCTCAGCGTGCACACCTCGCCCCTGCACCAGCCGGGCACCGGCGACGCGGGCGGTATGAACGTCTACATCGTGGAGCTCGCCAAGCGGCTGGCCACCATCGGCATCGAGGTCGAGATCTTCACCCGGTCGACCGAGGGCGGGCTGCCCCCGGTCGTCGAGCTCGCGCCCGGCGTGCTGGTACGGCACATCGACGCCGGGCCGTACGAGGGCCTGGCCAAGGAGGAGCTGCCGGCCCAGCTGTGCGCCTTCACACACGGCGTGATGCAGGCCTGGGCAGGCCACCGGCCGGGCCACTACGACCTGGTCCACTCCCACTACTGGCTCTCCGGCCACGTCGGCTGGCTCGCGGCCGAGCGCTGGGGCGTCCCCCTCGTCCACGCCATGCACACCATGGCCAAGGTCAAGAACGCGGCGCTCGCGGACGGTGACACCCCCGAGCCCGCGGCCCGCGTGATCGGCGAGACCCAGATCGTCGACGCCGCCGACCGGCTGATCGCCAACACCGCGGAGGAGGCCGGCGAGCTGATCCGCCACTACGACGCCGACCCCGCCAAGGTCGCGGTCGTCCATCCCGGCGTGAACCTGGACCGCTTCCGGGTCGCGGACGGCCGGTCCGCCGCCCGCGCCCGCCTCGGCCTCCCGCAGGACGCCGTGATCCCGCTCTTCGCCGGCCGTATCCAGCCGCTGAAGGCCCCCGATGTGCTGCTGCGCGCGGTCGCGCTGCTGCTGGAGCAGGACCCGTCCCTGCGCCACCGCATGGTCGTGCCGGTCGTCGGCGGGCCGAGCGGCAGCGGCCTCGCCAAGCCGGAGGGGCTGCAGAAGCTGGCGGCCCGGCTCGGCATCGCCGATGTCGTGTGCTTCCGGCCGCCCGTCGCCCAGGACCGGCTCGCGGACTGGTTCCGGGCCGCGTCCGTGCTGGTCATGCCCTCGTACAGCGAGTCCTTCGGCCTGGTCGCCATAGAGGCGCAGGCGACCGGCACCCCGGTCGTCGCGGCCTCCGTCGGCGGGCTGCCGGTGGCCGTAGGGGACGGCTCCACCGGCTTCCTGGTGCCCGGACACGATCCTGCCGACTACGCCCGCGCGCTGCGCCGCTTCGTCGACGACCCGCGTCTGACGAGCCGGATGGGCGCGGCCGCAGCCGCGCACGCCCGCTCCTTCGGCTGGGCCACGGCCGCCTCGGCCACCGCCGAGGTCTACACGGCGGCGATGCACTCGCACCGCCGTCGCGTACGCTCCCACCATGGCTGACGTGCGGGAGATCATCGAGGCGTACCTCAAGGACGCCGAACTGGAGTGGGAGAGTCCGGCGCCGGGCTCGTACGTCATCAAGCTCCCCGGCACCCGCAAGCTGTCGACGACCTGCTCGCTGATCGTCGGTCAGCACTCCCTCTCCCTCAACGCCTTCGTCATCCGCCACCCGGACGAGAACGAGGCGGGCGTCCACCGCTGGCTGCTGGAGCGCAATCTCAAGCTGTACGGCGTGAGTTACGCGGTCGACCCGCTCGGCGACATCTATCTCGTCGGCAGGCTGCCGCTCGCGGTCGTCGACCCGGACGAGCTGGACCGGCTGCTGGGCACGGTCCTGGAGGCGGCGGACGGCGGCTTCAACTCCCTGCTGGAGCTGGGCTTCGCGAGCGCGATCCGCAAGGAGTACGCGTGGCGGGTGGCGCGCGGCGAGTCCACTCGCAATCTCGACGCGTTCACTCATCTGACTCAGCGGCCTGCGAAGTAACCGCAGCCGACCACCTTCTGCACGCCCCCCTTCCCTGCCCTTCCTGGTCGTGCGCCGACGACGTCGGGCACACCCTGCTGGAGCACATGGCGGGCGGCGGCGCCGGACCCGAGGCGTACCACTGGGACGACAAGACAAAGCTGACGTCGTACGTCCCTTCTGAATGGCCCGTACGCATCACCGCCGTCCACGGCCGGAAAGTCACCTTCGAGCGACCGTTGCCCCTTGGCGTACGCCCCGAATGGGACCCGCGCATCACCACCCACGTGGAAGCGCTGACCGGCTCCGGCGTCGAGGGGCTGACGCTGGAGCCGGTCGAGACGCCGCAGTCGCCGCATCTGCTCGACAAGGGCTACAACGGTGTCACCTTGCAGTGCGCGTACGACTGCTGGGCCGGCGACATCACCGTCCGCCACGTCGACAACGGCTTCGAGCTCGTCGCGCATGCCACTACTAGGCGTCGGCCTTTTCGGGTGTCCCGGCCGGGGCGGCGCCGGCCGGGGCGTCGTCCTCTGCCGGCCCGGGGACCGCCTCCGCCGCCGCCTTCTCCGCCGCCTCCTGCGGATCCGTCTCCGGCAGCCCGCGCATCAGCAGCCAGTACCCCAGTGCCGCCACCGTGCCGATCGCCGCGCACGAGGCCCACAGCCACTCGGCGCCGAAGCGGTCGATGACGTAACCGGCCATCAACGGAGCGAGCAGCGCGGCGACCGACCAGGACAGGGTGTAGACGCCCTGGTAGCGGCCGCGGCCGTGCACCGGGGACAGCCGGACAACCAGGCCCATCTGGGTGGGGGAGTTGACGATCTCGGCCAGCGTCCAGACGCACACCGTCACCGCGTAGACCGCGATCGACCCGGCGAAGGCCGTGAGCCCGAAGCCGTATCCGGCCAGCAGCGCGGAGACGACGAGCAGCCGCTGCGGGTCGCGGTGCTCGATGAAGCGGGTCACCGGGATCTGCAGGGCGACGATCATCACGCCGTTCACGGCGACGACGAACCCGTAGTCCGAGGGGGACCAACCGTCCAGGCCCATCGCCACGGGCAGGCCGACCCAGCCCTGCATGAAGACGAGCGAGATCAGGAAGGAGAGACTGACGACGCCCATGTAGCGGCCGTCCCGCAGGACGGTGCCGAGTCCGATGTCCGGCTCGCTCCTCCCCTCCGCGGCGCTCCGTTCGGGCCGGGACTCCGGCAGCTTGACGAAGATGAGGACCGCACAGACCAGGGTGAGGGCGGCCTCGCCGAGGAAGCCGGCGAGATAGCTGTACTCGGCGATCAGGCCGGCGCCCGCGGAGGAGATCGCGAAGCCGAGGTTGATCGCCCAGTAGTTGAGGGAGAAGGCCCGTACCCGGTCCTCGGGGCGGACGATGTCCGCCATCATCGCCTGCACCGCGGGCCGGGAGGCGTTGCTGGCCATGCCGACGAGGCCCGCGACGGCCGCGATCGCGACCGGATGCTCCATAAAGCCGAGCAGTGCCACGGACAGGGCGGTCGAGGTCTGCGCGATCAGCAGCGTGGGCCGCCGCCCGAGCCGGTCGGCCAGCACCCCGGCGCCGAGCGAGGAGACGACACCGCCGAGGCCGTGCAGGGCGGCGACGAGCCCTGCGAACGAGGCCGAGTAGCCCCGCTCCAGGGTGAGGTACAGGGCCATGAACGTGGCGACGAAGCCGCCGAGCCGGTTGACCAGGGTGCTGGCCCACAGCCACCAGAACTCCCGGGGGAGACCTGAGACGCTCTCCTTCGCGGCCCGTCTGAGCGTGGCTACGGACATACGTGCATCCCCCCGGGCTGTAAGTGGCGCTGAGCTGATCAGCAACTTACAAGCGGGCTGCTCCGCAGCGCCAGTGAATTGACGGCGGACGTCAATCGTCGGCCGTGTCGGGCGTCGATTAGGCTCAGGCCCATGGCCGACGCGACATACAAGCTGATCCTCCTCCGCCACGGCGAGAGCGACTGGAACGCGAAGAACCTGTTCACCGGCTGGGTGGACGTCAACCTCACCGAGAAGGGCGAGAAGGAGGCAGTCCGCGGCGGTGAGCTGCTCAAGGACGCCGGCCTGCTCCCCGACGTGCTGCACACCTCGCTGCAGAAGCGCGCCATCCGCACCGCCCAGCTCGCGCTGGAGGCCGCGGACCGCCACTGGATCCCGGTCCACCGCTCCTGGCGGCTGAACGAGCGCCACTACGGCGCGCTGCAGGGCAAGGACAAGGCCCAGACCCTCGCCGAGTTCGGCGAGGAGCAGTTCATGCTGTGGCGCCGCTCGTACGACACCCCGCCGCCGGTCCTCGCCGACGGCACGGAGTTCTCGCAGAGCGACGACCCGCGCTACGCGTCGATCCCGAGCGAGCTGCGCCCGCGCACCGAGTGCCTCAAGGACGTCGTCGAGCGCATGCTGCCGTACTGGTACGACGGCATCGTCCCGGACCTGCTGGCCGGCCGCACGGTCCTGGTCGCCGCCCACGGAAACTCGCTCCGCGGCCTGGTCAAGCACCTCGACGGCATCTCCGATGCCGACATCACGGGCCTGAACATCCCGACCGGCATCCCGCTCTTCTACGAGCTCGACGCCGACTTCAAGCCCGTCAAGCCCGGCGGCACGTACCTCGACCCCGAGGCCGCGGCGGCGGCGATCGAGGCGGTCAAGAACCAGGGCAAGAAGAAGTAGCCCGGCCCGATACGCGATCAAGCCCCCCTGCCTGCGGTTTCTCCGCGGGCAGGGGGCTTTTCGTTGTCGTGTGCCGTTTTTGCCGCCGGCGGGCCGGCTATGGGCTCTTTCCGTGCTGCCGACGGCCTGTCGGCGCTGCCGATTCCCGGCTGAACTTTCCTTTGACAGCGCACCGAGAAAGGGAGGAAAGTTGAAATAGGTTGTAAGTCAGGATTGGCGATAAGTGCTCGGAGGTGCATGGGAATGCGCCGCAGGATCGTTGCCGCACTCGCGGCAGGGGCCGCAGGGCTCGCGCTTGGTGTCATGCCGACCACCGGGGCTTTCGCCTCGAGCGACGGCAGGGCCGACTACGGCTGCTCCGACTGGCGGGGCTGGGACCGTTGCGACCACGACAACTTCCGCTTCCACCACAGGAACTTCGACCACAGGAATTTCCACGATTTCCACGATTTCAACGATGTGGTGGTCATCTTTGTCGCGCTGAGGTAGTCCCGATCACCGCAGCCATGATTAGCGCGCCATGAACAGGCGTGCCGGTGAAATGCGCCGATGAAAGGCGCGCCGAACTGGGGTGCCGAACTGGGGTGCCGATGAAAGGCGGCCCGATAAGCAGCCGGTGACAGCGGAAGGGCTCGCCCATCGCTGGACGGGGCCCTTCCGCTTCGTATGGCTAGTGCCGCGACAGGGCAAAGCTTGCCGGGAGGGGCACTAGCCGCCGCACTGGCACGGCGCGCCCGACTGGCAGCCGCAGCCGCAGCCCGAGCCGCAGCCGCAGGCGCCCAGCAGTGGAAGGCGAAGGGGCGGGACCGGCACTTCGACAGGCGCTTCCTGCCGCGGGTCGGTCGTGGGGGATTCGGCCATGGGATCCTCCTCAAAGGCGTACCTGTGTCGCCTCTCCCCATTGCATGCCCACTCCGCCCGGCGCATCAACGGCGCACGGAGGTCAGGCTCCCCCGACCGCGCCTTACGCGCCCTCGACCTGCGTGTCCGCCTGGAGCTCGTCGGCGTGCTCGCCCGTCACCAGGTAGACCACGCGCTTGGCCACCGCGACCGCGTGGTCGGCGTACCGCTCGTAGTAGCGACCGAGCAGGGTGACGTCGACCGCTGTCTCGATGCCGTGCTTCCAGCGCTCGTCGATCAGGTGCGTGAAGAGGGTGCGGTGCAGCAGGTCCATCTCGTCGTCGTCCGTCTCCAGCTGGAGGGCCAGATCGACGTCCTTGGTGATGATGACCTCGGCCGCCTTCGCCATCAGGCGCTGCGCGAGCTGGCCCATCTCCAGGATCGTGGCGTGCAGATCCTGCGGAACCGCCGTGTTCGGGAAGCGCAGCCGGGCCAGCTTGGCCACGTGCTGGGCCAGGTCGCCGGAGCGCTCCAGGTCCGCGCTCATCCGCAGCGAGGTCACCACGATCCGCAGGTCCGTCGCGACCGGCTGCTGGCGGGCCAGCAGGGCTATCGCCCTGGCCTCCAGGTCGTGCTGCAGATCGTCGACCTTCTGGTCGGCGGCGATCACGCTTTCGGCAAGCTTCAGATCGGCGTCGAGCATGGCCGTCGTGGCGCGCCCGATCGCCGACCCGACCAGTCGGGCCATCTCGACCAGGCCCTCGCCGATCGAGTCCAGTTCCTCGTGGTACGCGTCCCGCATGGGGTGTCCCTCTCTTGAAGCCTTCGGGGGTCCGGGTGGGGCTGAGACCCCCACGCTCCCACGTTCGGTCCGCAACGCGTCCGGATCCTCCCTCCCAAGTGAACCGTCACTTTCCCCTCAGTGAACTCTGGGCGACGACTGTTCGAGCTGCCACCCGGATGGCTGGGAGAGCGTCCACGAGCACGCATAACCTGGATGCATGGACGTGAACGCGGCGGTCGCCGCATTGGCTGCGATCGCCGGGGCATGCACCGGCGTGATCGCCATGCTGGCGTTCCGCTGGAGCGAGCGCGACCAAGCCAGGCCCACCCGCACATCCCTGCACACGGACGCCGTGCTTCCGCCCGGCGTCGACACCGTGCTGTCCGTGCTCCGCTCCTCCGCGGTCGTCCTCGACGAGAGCGACTCCGTGGTCAAGGCCAGCTCCGCCGCGTATGCGCTCGGCCTGGTCAGGGGGGGGAAGCTGGCGATCGAGCCGATGCTGCACATGGCCCGCGAAACCCGGCGCGACGGTGAGATACGGCAGGTCGAGCTCGACCTGCCGCGCCGCGGCACCGGCCGGGGCGAAGCCCTCGCCGTCTCGGCCCGGGTCGCCCCGCTCGGTTCCCGGCTCGTGCTGCTCCTCGTCGAGGACCTCACCGAAGCCCGTCGTATCGAAGCGGTACGACGCGACTTCGTCGCCAACGTCAGCCATGAGCTCAAGACTCCCGTCGGCGCGCTCTCCCTGCTCTCCGAGGCGGTCATGGACGCCTCGGACGACCCCGAGGCTGTCACCCGCTTCGCCGGCCGTATGCAGATCGAGGCGACCCGGCTCACCAACCTCGTACAGGAGCTCATCGACCTCTCCCGGGTGCAGAACGACGACCCGCTGGAGGACGCCGAGCCCGTACGGGTGGACGAACTGGTCGCCGAGGCCATCGACCGCTCCCGGCACACCGCGTCCACCAAACAGATCACCATGGCCGCCGGCGGCACCGCCGACCTGCATGTCTGGGGCAACCGTGGCCAGCTGGCCGCCGCCCTCGGCAATCTCGTCGAGAACGCCGTCAACTACTCCCCGGCCCGCACCCGCGTCGGCATAGCCGCGCGCCGCGTCCCCGCGCCCGGCGGTGAGGCGATCGAGATCGCCGTCACCGACCAGGGAATCGGCATCTCCGAGAAGGACCGCGAGCGCATCTTCGAGCGCTTCTACCGCGTCGACCCGGCCCGCTCCCGGGCGACCGGCGGTACGGGTCTGGGCCTGGCCATCGTCAAGCACGTGGCCGCCTCGCACGGCGGGGAGGTCACGGTGTGGAGCACCGAGGGACAGGGCTCCACCTTCACCCTGCGGTTGCCGGAGGCCGGATCCGTTCGGGACCGTACGCACATCCAGGTCGCCGACGACGCCGACGACGGACTGTACGACTCCGATCCCGATTCCCGTCCCCATCCCGACCCCCATCCCGACCCCGATCCCGATCCCGATTCAGGTTCAGATCCGGATCCCGAATCGGATCCCGAATCGGATCCCGAAGCCCACCCCGGTCCCGATCCTCGGACCACCACACGCGAACCACTGCCTGCCCCGGAGGTCCTTCCGTGACCCGAGTGCTTGTCGTCGAGGATGAGGAATCCTTCAGCGACGCTCTTTCCTACATGCTCCGCAAGGAGGGCTTCGAGGTCGCCGTCGCGACCACCGGGCCCGAGGGGCTCGACGAGTTCGAGCGCAACGGAGCCGACCTCGTCCTGCTCGACCTGATGCTGCCCGGACTGCCCGGTACCGAGGTCTGCCGCCAGCTGCGCGGCCGGTCCAACGTCCCGGTCATCATGGTGACCGCGAAGGACAGCGAGATCGACAAGGTCGTCGGCCTGGAAATAGGAGCCGACGACTACGTGACCAAGCCGTTCTCCTCGCGGGAGCTGGTCGCCCGCATCCGCGCGGTCCTGCGCCGCCGCGGCGAGCCGGAGGAGGTCACCCCGGCCGCGCTCGAGGCCGGCCCGGTCCGTATGGATGTCGACCGCCACGTCGTCACCGTCTCCGGCGGCAAGGTCGACCTCCCGCTCAAGGAGTTCGACCTCCTGGAGATGCTCCTGCGCAACGCGGGCCGCGTCCTGACCCGCATGCAGTTGATCGACCGCGTCTGGGGCGCGGACTACGTGGGCGACACCAAGACCCTCGACGTCCACGTCAAGCGCCTCCGCGCCAAGATCGAGCCGGACCCGGGTGCGCCGCGTTACCTGGTGACGGTACGTGGCCTGGGCTACAAGTTCGAGCCGTAAGCCGGCCTCTGCTGCGGCTGGGCGGACGGAGTCCGGCGCACGCGGGATGGGGTTCGAGCCGGACCCGGGTGCGCCGCGTTACCTGGTGACGGTACGTGGCCTGGGCTACAAGTTCGAGCCGTAAGGCGGCCTCTGCTGGGGCCGGCCGGACGGAGTCCGGCGCAGCGTCCCGAAGCCTGGCGGAGGCCCCCCGGGGCCGAGCAGTGAACCGCGGCCACGGATACGGATACGGAAATACGGCGGCGCCCCACCAGACCCTTCTGGTGGGGCGCCGCCGTACGTGCCTCAGTGGCCCGTGTCGTCCGAGGCCGAAGAGGAGCCGGACGGCGTCGTCGTGGCCTCACCGCCGTGCTCGCCCTCCGGGGCGGTCGGGCTGCCGGTGGGGCTGCCCGTCGGCGTGGCGGCAGGCGACTCCGACGGGGCCTGCGGCGCCCCGGTCGGGCCGTAGTCCTTGTAGTAGCTGGTCGCGGGAACGACGAAGGCGTCGATGCTGACATCCCCGGTCTCGCTGAACCGGAAGGCGATGGCCTGCACGTCGCCGTTCTTCGCGGCGCTGTTCTCGATGACCGCGGCCGCGTTGCCCTTGCCGCCGAGGACGATCGAGCCGCCGGCCGGGAGCGTCACCGGACCCGAGCCCTTGGCGGACGTGAGCTTCACCGTCGCCGTGGTGCCGGGCAGCGTGACGGCCTCGAGCGTCTGCTCCTCCGTGCTGTTGTTGAACAGCGTCGCCGAGACGACCGCCGGGCCCTCCGCCTTCGGCTCGGCCTGCGTGATCACCACCGCGTTCTGGATCTTGATGTCTCCGACCGAGGTCTCGGCGTTGTCCGGCTTGACTTCGAGCGTCTGGGCATTGTTGCCCGCGGCACATGCGGAGAGCGAGGCGATCGAGATCGCAAGGGCGGTGGCGGCGAGGGCGCCGCGTCGAAGGCTGCTGCTCACGGCGGCGGCATCTCCTAGGACGTACGGACGGGCTAAAGGTGTGTCAGCGGGCTTAGGTTACCGACCCCCAGTCGGGGTCCCGCACCCGACCCGCCCCCGAAACGGCCCCGCCCCGGCCCGGCCCGCCCGCGCGCGCATGCCCGCCCTCCCGAGGCCGGATTTCGTCTGCCGTTCACATAACCAGGTTGATCAATTCCGTAGGCCCTCACACATTCCTTACGGAAAGCCTCCGACGGGGTGTCCGGTGATCAATTCCGGATTCGTTCTCGCCGTCCCGCCGGACGGGTGACCGGGCCTCGAACGGAGTACGCGAAGTACACTGCTTGGAACCAGGCAAATCGGGACGTTCGTCCGCTTGGGTAGGGGTTGTGGTGCGTGTAACGTGCGGGTTTCTGTGTGCGCGCACAGCCGCTCCGACCTGCGAATACCCCCTTCCGGAAGCCGTCCGCAGCACGTTCATGTCGCTGTTGTCAAGCCCCGAGATATGCCCTGACCTGCGAAAACGCCATTCAGAAGAAGCCGTTCTCGTGTTACCCTGGATAGCCACGGAAGGGGTACCTGTCACATGACGTTCAAGGTTGGCGACACCGTGGTCTATCCCCATCACGGGGCCGCGCTGATCGAGGCCATCGAAACTCGCCAGATCAAAGGCGTGGACAAGACCTACTTGGTGCTCAAGGTCGCCCAGGGCGACTTGACGGTTCGTGTGCCGGCGGACAATGCGGATCTCGTTGGCGTGCGCGATGTGGTCGGTCAGGACGGGCTGGACCGGGTCTTCGACGTGCTGCGCGCGCCGTACGCCGAGGAGCCGACGAACTGGTCCCGTCGCTACAAGGCAAATCTCGAGAAGCTCGCCTCCGGCGATGTCATCAAGGTCGCCGAAGTGGTGCGTGACCTGTGGCGTCGCGAGCGTGAGCGCGGTCTCTCCGCGGGAGAGAAGCGCATGCTGGCCAAGGCTCGCCAGATTCTGGTGAGCGAGCTGGCACTCGCGGAGAACACGAACGAGGACAAGGCCGAGGCTCTGCTCGACGAGGTCCTCGCGTCCTGACGCGGTCCTGATACCAGGACGCCGTCCTGATACCAGGCTCAGATACAGGCAAGCGTCCACGGTGCAGAACTGAATGCCGCGGTGCCCGCTGACCAGCTGGAAGGTTGTGTCGCCGGGCACTGCGGCATGTTCATCGCGGCATGCTCCTCGCAGGCACCGCACAGCACGCGAGCCGACTCAGAATCTCCATCCCCCACGTCCCCCGTCCCCCGACATCCTTGGCGTGCCGGGCCCGGGCAGCTGGCGCAGCTGGCTCAACCAGTTGTCACGGAAAGGGTCCGGTCAAGGCGTCGCGCCCGGCACGCTGTGGCCATACCCATATCGGCCGACCAAACAAACCTGGCCATGCCAATCCACCCTGGGCATGCCAAAGGGGGACGTCCTCCCCGACCTCCGGAGTGGAACCGATGTCAGACCAAACGCGCACCGGCCGCACCGCCGTGGTGATCCCCGCGGCAGGCCGGGGCGTACGGCTCGGCCCGGGCGCGCCCAAAGCGCTCCGCACCCTCAACGGCACCCCCATGCTGATCCACGCCGTGCGCGCCATGGCGGCCTCCCGGGCCGTCTCGCTCGTCGTCGTGGTCGCCCCGCCGGAAGGTGCCGCCGAGGTCAAGACCCTCCTCGACGACCACGCCCTGCCCGAGAGGACCGACTTCCTCGTCGTGGCCGGCGGCGACACCCGCCAGGAGTCCGTACGCGCAGGACTCGACGCGCTCCCCGAGACGGTCAGCACCGTCCTCGTGCACGACGCGGCGCGACCGCTGGTTCCCGTCGACACCGTGGACGCCGTCATCGAGGCCGTACGGGACGGCGCACCCGCCGTCGTCCCCGCCCTGCCGCTCGCCGACACCGTCAAGCAGGTCGAGCCGCGCGAGAAGGGCGAGCCGGAGCCGGTCGTCGCCACCCCCGAGCGAGCCAGGCTGCGCGCCGTGCAGACCCCGCAGGGCTTCGACCGCGACATCCTCGTACGCGCCCACGAGACCGTCACCGACAACGTCACGGACGACGCGAGCATGGTCGAGCAGCTCGGCGTGCCCGTCGTGGTCGTAGCCGGCCATGAAGAGGCGTTCAAGGTGACCCGCCCGCTGGACCTCGTCCTCGCCGAGGCCGTACTCGCCCGCAGGAGGGCCAACGATGGCTTCTGACGCAGCTCGTTTCCCGCTGCCGCAGGTCGGCATCGGAACCGACGTCCACGCCTTCGAGCAGGGCCGCGAACTGTGGTGCGCCGGACTGCTCTGGGAAGGCCCCGACAGCGACGGGTACGGACTGGCCGGGCACTCCGACGGCGACGTCGCCGCCCACGCCGCCTGCGACGCCCTCTTCTCCGCCGCAGGCGTCGGCGACCTCGGCGCCCACTTCGGCACCAGCCGCCCCGAGTGGTCCGGCGCCGCCGGGGTCACCCTGCTCGCCGAGGCCGCCCGGATCGTCCGCGCCGAGGGCTTCGAGATCGGCAATGTCGCCGTCCAGGTCATCGGCGTACGGCCCAAGATCGGCAAGCGCCGCGACGAGGCGCAGAAGGCGCTGAGCGCGGCGGTCGGAGCGCCGGTGTCCGTGTCCGGTACGACGACGGACGGACTCGGGCTCACGGGCAGGGCCGAAGGGCTGGCAGCGATCGCCACGGCGCTGGTGTACCGCACCTCGCCGCACGGCGACAGCACGGGCCACCCGGGGTGACGGGTACGTAGGGCCGGGGGTCCCCGGGGGATGTCCCCCGGGAGGATGCAGTCGCGCGTCCTGACACGGTGCGGGCGCCGGTGTGGGGTAGCGGTGGTGAAGTGAATCAATTCCCGTGCAACGGGTTCAGGAGGACCGCACCGTGACCGCCGCACTCAGTGACAAGCTCAAAGAAATCCTCGACGGCCCCGTGTTCGTCAAACTCGCCACCATCCAGCCCGACGGAAGCCCTCAGGTGTCTCCGGTCTGGGTGAAGCGTGACGGCCACGATCTGCTGATCTCGACGACCGTCGGGCGGCGCAAGGAGAAGAACATCAGGCGCGACCCGCGGGTGACCGTGGTCGTCCAGCCCTTCGACGAGCCGTACCTGTACGGCGAGATCCGCGGCACCGCCACCCTCACCACCGAAGGCGGCCAAGAGCTGATCGACGAACTGTCGATGAAGTACACCGGCAAGCCGTACGCCGAGTTCAACCCCGAGGCCCACAAGGACGCCCCGCGCGTGGTCGTCCGCGTCACCCCGCGGAAGGTCGTCGGCTCGCTCGCCTGACCGCTCCCCGCCCCTCCATGGCCTTTCGTGGCCTTCCACGAGCCTCCGCCGGGCTTCCGGTCACAATTTGTCCCCGCGTCCCCAAGGGGCGCGGGGCACTGCCGCAGGGCCACTACTCTTGAGTGGTGACTATTCGGCTGTACGACACCAGCGCCCGGCAGGTCCGTGACTTCGTCCCGCTCACGCCGGGCTGTGTCTCGATCTACCTGTGTGGCGCGACCGTGCAGTCCGCCCCGCACATCGGGCACATCAGGTCCGGACTCAACTTCGACATCATGCGCCGCTGGTTCGACTACCGCGGCTACGACGTCACGTTCGTGCGCAACGTGACGGACATCGACGACAAGATCATCGCCAAGTCGGCGCTCCAGGGACGCCCCTGGTGGTCCATCGGTTACGAGAACGAGCGCGCGTTCAACGCCGGCTACGACGCCCTGGGCTGCCTGCCCCCGACGTACGAGCCGCGCGCCACCGGCCACATCACCGAGATGGTCGAGATGATGCGCGGCCTGATCGAGCGCGGCCACGCCTACGAGGCCGACGGCAATGTCTACTTCGACGTGCGCTCCTTCCCCGGCTACCTGGAACTGTCGAACCAGGACATCGACGATCTGCGGCAGCCCTCCGGCGAGGGCGAGACCGGCAAGCGGGACCCGCGGGACTTCGCGATGTGGAAGGCGGAGAAGCCCGGTGAGCCGTCCTGGGAAACGCCGTGGGGGCGGGGGCGCCCGGGCTGGCACCTGGAGTGCTCGGCCATGGCGCACAAGTACCTGGGCTCCGCCTTCGACATCCACGGCGGCGGCCTGGACCTGGTCTTCCCGCACCACGAGAACGAGATCGCGCAGGCCAAGGCGTTCGGTGACGACTTCGCGTCGTACTGGGTGCACAACGCCTGGGTGACGATGAGCGGCGAGAAGATGTCGAAGTCGCTCGGCAACTCGGTGCTCGTCAGCGAGATGGTCAAGCACTGGCGGCCGATCGTGCTGCGCTACTACCTGGGCACCCCGCACTACCGCTCGATGATCGAGTACAGCGAGGAAGCCCTGCGCGAGGCCGAGTCGGCGTTCGCGCGTATCGAGGGATTCGTGCAGCGAGTCACCGAAAAGGCAGGGGAGGCGGTCGCCCCCGCCGCCGAGGTGCCGCTCGCCTTCGCCGAGGCCATGGACGACGACCTGGGTGTGCCGCAGGCGCTCGCCATCGTCCACACCGCGGTCCGGCAGGGCAACAGCGCCCTGGCCGCGGACGACAAGGAAGCGGCCGTCGCCCGGCTCGCCGAGGTGCGGGCCATGCTCGGCGTCCTCGGCCTGGACCCGCTCGACCCGCACTGGGCCGGCGAGGCCGATCGCGGCGAGGACCTCCACGGCGTCGTCGACACCCTCGTAAGGCTGGTGCTCCAGCAGCGCGAGGCGGCCAGGTCCCGCAAGGACTGGGGTACGGCGGACGCGATCCGTGACCAGCTCAACCATTCAGGGCTCGTCATCGAGGACAGCCCGGACGGCCCGCGCTGGACACTCGGACCCCGCTGACCAGCGACAGTGTGCCGCCCGGCCGTCCGGGCGGCACACTTTGTCTTACGTACACACGCGACCCGCATCTGCATGTGGATCGCAGATCCAGAGGAACAGGAAGGTCATGGCCGGGAACAGCCAGCGCAGGAACCGCCGTACGTCCAACAAGAAGGGCGCGACGGTCGGCAGCGGTGGCAAGCGACGCCGCGGCCTCGAGGGCAAGGGCCCGACGCCGCCTGCCTCGGCCCGCAAGGGTCATGTGAAGAACCGTGTCGCCAACGCCAAGGCCAAGCAGGCCCTGCGGCGCCCCGTCGCCCGGCGCGGCGGCAAGGGCTCGTCCGAGATGGTCGTCGGCCGCAACCCCGTCTTCGAGGCGCTGCGCGACGGCGTACCCGCGACGACGCTGTACGTCCAGCAGTTCATCGACAACGACGAGCGGGTGCGCGAGGCGCTCCAGCTCGCCGGGCAGCGCGGCAACATCCACCTGATGGAGGCGCCGCGGGCCGAGCTGGACCGGATGACGAACGGGCTCAACCACCAGGGGCTCGTCCTTCAGGTCCCGCCCTACGAGTACGCGCACCCGGAGGACCTCGCGGCCGCCGCCTTCGACGACGGCGAGGACCCGCTGATCGTCGCCCTCGACGGCGTCACCGACCCGCGCAACCTCGGCGCGGTCGTCCGCTCCGTCGCGGCCTTCGGCGGTCACGGCGTGGTCGTCCCCGAGCGCCGCGCCGCCGGCATGACGGCCGGCGCCTGGAAGACGTCGGCGGGCACCGCCGCCCGTACCCCGGTCGCCCGCGCCACCAACCTGACGCGCGCCCTGGAGGCCTACCAGAAGGCCGGCATCACCGTCGTCGGCCTCGCGGCGGACGGCGAGGTCGAGGTCGGCGAGCTCGACGCCCTCGACGGCCCGGTCGTCATCGTCGTCGGCAGCGAGGGCAAGGGCCTCTCCCGTCTGGTCGGCGAAACCTGCGACTTCCGCGTCCGCATCCCGATGCCGGGTGGAGCGGAGTCGCTGAACGCGGGCGTCGCGGCCGGCGTGGTGCTGTACGAGGCGGCGCGCCGCAGGGGCTGACCTGTGTCGCGCTGTGTGGGGGTACGGCGTACCCCCACACAGAGGCCTGGGCGCGGCGGCGGGCCGGGCAGCAGCCACTGGTTGCCGAGCGCCCGCGCCGTCACGGGACAGTGAGGCCCGCGAGGACGAGCTGACCGGCGGTTCGTGAGCCGCCCCCGCCGTCGCCGTCGGACATGGATCCGCCTTCCTCTCCCAGTTCAAATTCCGTCAACTCCCCTGATCCGAGAGGCGACTGACGCGGCACAACCGAACGCTGGTTCCTCAACTCGGAACGATGTGCCGATCTTGACGGGTCTCGGACATTTCACGGCCGTCAAGGCAGTGTCCTAAACACAGGTCACTCGGTTAGATGAGTGTGGACACCAGAACGCCCCGGCCCGGGTTCGACGAGCAGCTCCCCCTGAGCATGGTCAAGGTGGACTGCGATCCCGCGCAGGTCATCGTGAACCACGCCAGCTTCCGGGTGAGACTCGGCCCGAGCCGGACCACACGTCCCGCGCGAGGCACGGCGGACACCGCCAGGATCCCCACCTTCAGTGGCGCAGGTGCGACGGGGCGCCGCCGTGCGCCCGTCGTGTGGAGCGGGAAGTCCGCTCCGGGCGACCCGGGCGCCACCGGCCTGCTGCAGGCCATGCGCAGCTCCGGAGCGGTCACGCACGCCGGAGGAGGCTACGACGGCGGCGCCGCCACCCAGGTCATCCCCCGCGTCGACCTGGCCTCCGACACCATGCCCACGCCCGTCATCGGCTCCCAGGGCGGCCGCCACGGACGACCACTCCTGCCGCCGATGCGGCAGGCGGAGGGCGCGTACGACGCGTACGAGCCGTACGGGCAGGAGGCCGAGGAAGAGCCCGACTTCGCCTACGACATCGGCGAGCGGCCGCCCGCGGCCGCCGCGCATGGCGCCGTCCGGCACGCCTACTACCCCGGCCGCCGGATGAACCTCGGCGTCGTACTGCTCCCGCTCCGCGTCTTCCTCGGCTTCATCTCGATCTACGCGGGCATGGGCAAGCTCTGCGACCCCGTGTACTTCGACGGCGGCGAGCGCGGCTCGATGGTCAAGTGGCTGACCTCCCTGGAGCCCTGGGCACTCGCCGAGCCGCTGCGCGACTTCGCGCTCTCGCATCCGGTCGGCGCCGGACTCACCGTCGCGTTCCTGCAGGTCGTCGTCGGCGTACTGACCGTCCTCGGCCTCTGGCAGCGCGTCGCGGCCGTCGTCGGCGCGCTGCTCTCCGCGGCGTTGATCATGACCGTGAGCTGGCGGACCGTCCCGGTGTACGACGCACCGGACATCATGAACCTCGCCGCCTGGTCCCCGCTGATCATCGCCGGCGCCCCCGTCTACTCGGTGGACGGGCGACTCGCGGGGGAGGCCTGGCGGAAGCTCGGGCCCCGCTCCGAGCTGTGGGAGCTGCGGCGCCGGGTGCTGCGGCGCGGCGGAGTCCTCGCCGCCGTCGTCGTCGGCCTGACGCTGCTGATCGGCTCGATCCTCGGCGGCGCCGTACGGTCCACGGAGCTCGTGACCGTACCGGGCCCGAACGTCGACCCGACCAACCACCTCCCGGGCGCCCCGCTGCCGAGCGAATCGGGCGGACGCAGCCCCTCCAGCGAGGCGGAGCGGCAGCCCGAGCCGTCGAAGAGCGAGACGAGCAGCCCCTCCGCGGAGAAGGCCGAGCCGTCCGAGACGGTCAGCGAGACCGCACGCGTCGGGGAGTCGGGCAGCCCCAGTCAGTCGCAGGGCACCGACAGCCGGCAGTCCCCGACGCAGTCCGAGCCGGTGAACCCGCCGTCCAGCAACTCCGGCCCCTCCTCGACCGGTGACGGCGGCGCCTGGAGCGGTACGGGCGGGTCCGGCGACGGCGGCTCCGGCGGCGGGGGCGGCAACGGCGGAGGCGGTAACGGCGGAGGTTCGGGCGGCAACCGGAACCCGATCGGCGGCCTCCTGGGCTGACGCCCGACAGGCCCCGACAGACCGAGGGGCGGTCACCGAGCCGGGGCTCGGTGACCGCCCCTCCGACGTATGCGACGTACTCCGGTATACGCCGACGCTGTGCCTGAGCCACGCCCCGAGCCACGCGCCCCGAGCTATGGCCCCAAGCCATGCCCGACGTCTGTCAGCGCGGCGCGTACGCGGAGAGTTCCTTCGCCGCCTCGGTGAGGTCCTTCGCCGTGTCGATCGCCCGCCAGTACGCCCCCTGCGGCAGCGGGAACCCGGCCAGGGCGCGCTCACGCGCCAGCCGGGGGAACGTGGTGCGCTCGTGGTCCCCACGGTCGGGCAGCAGGGCCGTGAAGGCCGCGGAGAAGACGTACACGCCCGCGTTGATGAGATACGGAGACGGCGGCGACTCGATGAAGTCGAGAACGTGGCCGAACTCGTCGGTCTCCACCGCGCCCCACGGAATACGCGGCCGGGCCAGCGCGAGCGTCGCGGTCGCGTCCCGCTCCGCGTGAAACCCGGCCATCTCGCGCAGCGAGAAACGCGTCCAGATGTCGCCATTGGTGGCGTACCAGGGCCGGTCGGGGTGGGGAAGGCTCGCGGCGGCGTACTTGAGGCCGCCGCCCCGGCCCAGCGGCTCCGACTCGACGACGGTCGTGACACGGAGCGGAAGGTCGGCGGTGGCCAGCCAGTCCTGCAGCACCTCGGCGAGGTGCCCGCAGGAGACCACGGCGTCGGTCACGCCCTCGGCGGCCAGCCAGGCAAGCTGATGGCCGATGATCGGAGTCCCGGTTCCCGGGATCTCGACCATCGGCTTGGGGCGGTCGTCGGTGTACGGCCGCAGCCGCGAGCCCTGGCCGCCCGCCAGGACCACGGCCTGCGTCGGATACGTATGCATACGGGCACGATAAGCGCTGCCCGGCGGGGTCCCTCTTTCCGGTCGTCCTCCGGTGCCGCGGGGAACCCCGCGTCCCGTCGTACCGCCCGGCTCAGCTGCCCTGCGCCTGCTGAGAGACGCCGGCGGCGAAGGACGTGTCGCAGACGGGCCGGGAGTACGACTGCGCGAGCGTCGGGCCGTAACGGGCCACGGCGGCGCGGCCGAGATCCTTCGCGATCGACATGCAGTGGCGGGCCAGCGACGGACGCGCCTCGACCTCACGCTGGAGGTTGGTGAGCGCGACGCCGGGGTCCTTCTCCTGCAGCTCGGTGAGAAGCTTCTCGCGCAGAACCTCGTGCGGCGCACGGGACTTGGCGCGGACCGATACATTCTCCGAGGACGCGGTGAGCATCTGGGACTCGGAGTTGCGCCCTGCCCACGGGACGCTGGTGACCGCGAGAGTTCCGGAGAGCACCAGGACGACGGGCAGGACGAGAGCGAGAGTGCGGCCGATACGGCGGGCTGTGTGGGTCACGCAGGCGAGCGTAGCGGTCGGTAGTGATTTGGCGACATTTAGTCACTCGCGCGAGGGATGGTTCGAGTCTTCTTTTCGAATCAGGCGTTGACGTCGGTGTGTGAATTGCCCGATCTGCCGGGGTATTTGTCGACATGAGTGATCGGCCCCCTCGTCGAAACGAGGGGGCCGATCACGTATGTCACACGACCTGAGCCGACGTCAGCCGACGTCAGTCGCTGAGGCGCTCGCCCGTCGACGTCGAGAACACGTGCGTCTCGCCCGGCCGCGGCACGACGTGCAGCTCGGAGCCCTTCTCCGGCACCGAACGGCCGTTGACCCGGACCACCAGGTCCTTCTGCTCGCCGCCGACCTCGGCGGTGCCGTACACATAGCCGTCCGCGCCGAGCTCCTCGACGACATTGACCGTCACGGCCAGACCGGCCGGCGCGTCCTCGGTGTCCTTCGACAGCGAGGCGGCCGCCGAACCGTTCAGCTCGACCACGTCGAAGTGCTCGGGCCGGACACCGACGGTCACGGTCCGGTCGCCCCTGTCCGCGGCGGCGGACAGCGCCTCGCGCGAGACCGGGACGACGCTGTTGCCGAACTTCACACCGCCGTCGGTGATCGGCACCTCGACCAGGTTCATGGCCGGGGAGCCGATGAAGCCCGCGACGAACAGGTTCGCCGGCCGGTCGTACATGTTGCGCGGCGAGTCGACCTGCTGCAGCAGACCGTCCTTCAGCACGGCGACCCGGTCGCCCATCGTCATGGCCTCGACCTGGTCGTGGGTCACGTACACCGTGGTGATGCCCAGACGGCGCTGGAGGCTCGCGATCTGCGTACGCGTCGAGACACGGAGCTTCGCGTCGAGGTTCGACAGCGGCTCGTCCATGAGGAACACCTGCGGCTCACGCACGATGGCCCGGCCCATCGCCACACGCTGCCGCTGACCACCGGACAGCGCCTTCGGCTTGCGGTCCAGGTACTCGGTGAGGTCGAGGATCTTCGCCGCCTCCTCGACCTTCTGCCGGATCGTGGCCTTGTTGACCCCGGCGATCTTGAGCGCGAAGCCCATGTTGTCGGCGACGCTCATGTGCGGGTAGAGCGCGTAGTTCTGGAACACCATGGCGATGTCCCGGTCCTTCGGCGGGAGGTGGGTGACATCGCGGTCACCGATGCGGATCGCTCCGCCGTTGACGTCCTCGAGGCCCGCGAGCATGCGCAGGGAGGTGGACTTTCCGCAGCCGGAGGGGCCGACGAGGACGAGGAATTCCCCGTCCGCGATCTCGATGTCGAGACCGTCGACGGCGGGCTTGGTGGAGCCCGGGTAGATCCGGGTTGCCTTGTCGAAAGTGACAGTGGCCATGGTGATGTGTCCCTTCACCGGCAGGAACGTGCCGGACGATCCGAGTGGAAGGAAGGATGGGTCTAGTCCACCGGAGTGAACTCCAGGTGACGGTACCTGGCGATACGCGGGTCTGTCAGGAGGGCAGAGCGACCCACTTTTGACCTGCGCCTCCAGAAACCGATTCCGAGGCACTTCCTGCTTCTCCGCCCACGGCCGACGAGGAGGAGGGGTCACCCCACCGATCCCGCCGGACTTACACAGGCTCCACAGGCATGACGGCCGACAGCCCATCGGTCCGTACTGCAACAACTACGCGGACAGCTGTACGGCCCGGATCAAGGGAGGCGGCACCTTCCCCGCAGGCAACGATTCGGCAACCAGCCGGTACAGCCGCAGCCCCTCCTCACGAAGATTGACCGCCGCATTCACATCCCGGTCGTGCACCGCACCGCACCCGGCACACGTCCACGTCCGGACTGACAAACCCTTGCTCCCGCCATCCGCATGGCACACCGAGCAGCGGCGCGTCGACGGGAAGAAACGGTCCACGATCACGACCGTGCGTCCGTACCACTCCGCCTTGTACGTCAGCATCCGCACCAGCTCGCCCCACGCGGCGTCGAGGATCGACTCGTTCAGCCGCGCCTTGCGGCGTCCCCCGGAGCGTATGAGGGTATCGACGGACAGGTCCTCCACCACGAGCACTTGGTTCTCGCGCACGAGGCGGGTGGTGAGCCCGTCCAGTAAGTCCTTCCGGACATCCCTGATCAACGCGTACAGGCGGGCGATCTTCTCCCTGACCTTCGCCCGATTCTTCGAGCCCTTTCGTCTCCGGTGCAGCAGCCGCTGCAACCGCGCCAGGCGGTCGGCATACCGGCGCAGCAGACGCGGATGGTCGATCTTCGTACCGTCGTCCAGAGTGGCCAGCGAGGCAATACCGAGATCCACCCCCACTGCCTTCGTGCTGGCCTCATCTGTGACCACCTCGGCCAGCGGCTCGATGACCTCTTCCACCAGAACCGAGACGAAGTATCGACCGGCCCGGTCTCGGGAGACCGTGAGCTTCACCGGCACCACCCCGGGTGGCAGCGGGCGCGACCAACGCACCGCCAGTGGTTCGGTCTGCTTCGCCAGCGTCAGCAGCCCCGTGCCTGGCCGGTCCCGGTCCTCGACCCAGCGGAAGGCCATCCCGGCCCGGACATACGTCACGAGTCCTTGGCCAGATGCTTCCTCTTGCGCTTCGGATACCTCCGGGAGCCCTTGAAGAAGCCCTGAAAAGCCGCGTCCAGGTGTCGCAGCGACTGCTGCAGAACCGTCGACGACACCTCCGTCAGCCACGACGTCCCCTCGGCCCGCCGCCAGCCCGTCAGCGCCCGGCATGTCTCCGCGTACCCGACCGAGACCTGATACCGCTCCCAGCTGTCCCGACGCAGCTCAAGCCCCTGGTTGTACACCCATCGGCAGGCGCCGAACGTCTTCTCCAACTGCTCCGCCTGCGACGGAGACGGATAGAACCGATAGCGATACGTCCGCTCCCGCGCCCCCGCAGCCTTCGCCCGGCGCTTCATCGGCTTCCCCGGCTTCCGCCGCTGCGAGGGGATGCCGAGCAGATCCTCCTTGATCTGAACAGCCTGCGCCCGGGTCATCCGTTCTGTCATCGTCCCCTCCCTGCGAGCCGATCATCGGAACAGCACGTCAGTGCTTTCAACGAACGGATGGGCGGATGGTCACGAATCACGTGGTCTGGGGAAACGGGCGCTGTGTAGAGTGGGGGAGCCTCCGCGTGCGGCTTTGAAGTACGCCCTGCCGCCTTAGCTCAGTTGGTAGAGCAACGGCTTTGTAACCCGTAGGTCGTCGGTTCGATTCCGACAGGCGGCTCCACCGAAACTGTGTCCCGGATCACTCTGATCCGGGACACTTGCGTTTTGCGGGGGTCTGGCGGGGTGTGCCTGGGGAGGGGTGCGTCGGATGAGTCGTCGTTCCAGTGGCCTGATCGGGGCTTGGGCGGAGGCGCAGAGGCGGCAGCAGCGGCAGCGGGAAGCGCAGCAGTGGGCGGTGGTGCGCCAGCAGCGGGAGCAGGAGCGGCAGCAGCGGGCGTATGAGCGGGATATGGCCCGGATGCACCGGGATCAGCAGACCGCGTACAAGAGGCAGCGGGAGGCGGACGCGCGGCGGCGTTCGGAGGAGTTGGATGCCCGGGTGGCTGTGTTGGAGGGGTTGCTGGCGGCGGGCTGTGGGGCGTCGGCGTTCCGTATTGCGATGCTGCGGCGTGCGGAGGATGTGGAGCCGTTTGCGCCGGGGCCGCTGGGGCAGCCTGTGCCGATGCCGGACCCGGCGCGGTATCAGGCGCAGGGCGGGTGGACCGCGGCCGGGCGGGCGCAGGCGCAGCAGGAGGCGCAGGCGAGGTTCGAGCGGGACTGGTTTGCGGCGCAGGCGGCGGAGGCCAGGCGGCAGCAGGATCTGGCGGCGTATCGGCAGCAGTACGACGGCTGGGTGGCGGCGCGGCTGGCGGAGATCCGGGAGCACAACGCGGGCATTGCGGGGATGGCCGAGGCGTTGCGTGCCGGTGACCCGGACACGGTTGTGGAGTTCTTCTCGGCGGCGCTGTATGCGTCGACGGCCTGGCCGGAGGGTTTTCCGCGGCAGGTGTCTGCCGCGTATGACCGGGCGGCGCGGCAGTTGGTGCTGGATTGGGAGCTGCCTGGGTTTGGCGTGGTGCCCGCGGTGAAGTCGGTGCGGTATGTGCCGAGTTCGGACCAGGAGAAGGAGACGGCGCGGCCGGTCACTCAGCGCCGGGCGCTCTACCGGGATGTTCTGGCGCAGTCCGTGCTGCTGGCGCTGCGTGATTTGTTCGCGGCGGATGAGGCGGGTGTTCTGCATTCGGTGGTGCTGAATGGCTTCGTCGATGATCACGATCCGGTGACTGGCCGTGAGGCGAGGATCTTCCTGGCCACTGTGATGGTTGAGCGTTCGGCCTTTGAGGGGCTGAATCTGGCGCTGGTCAGTGCGGTGGACTGCCTGACGGATGGGTTGCGTGGGCAGCTGTCCGGGCGGCCTGATCAGCGGGTTGCGGTGCGTCCGGGCCGGCTGCCGGAGCAGGTGGGTTCCGGTGTGGTGTCGCATGGCGGTGGGGAGGAGCCGGATCTGTTGGCGATGGATCCGGTGGAGTTCGAGGGCTTGGTGGCTGAGTTGTTCCGGGCGCGGGGGATGCAGGCGGTTACGACGCAGCGGTCGAATGACGGTGGTGTGGATGTCGATGCTGTGGATCCGGATCCGATCAGTGGCGGGAAGATCATCGTGCAGGTGAAGCGGTATCGGAATACGGTGCCGCCGAGTGCAGTGCGGGACCTGTTCGGAACGGTTCAGGGGGCAGGGGCCAACAAGGGGGTTCTGGTCGCTACTTCGGGTTTCGGCCCGGGCTCGTACGCTTTCGCCAATGGCAAGCCGCTGACGCTTGTTTCCGGAACCGAACTTGTCGATCTGCTGCATCGGCATGGGCTGCGCGGGCGGCTCGGTGACGGAAGCGCGGTGCCTCGTCCTCGGGCGGCTGCTGATGAGGAGCAGGGCGACTTCAATGTGCTGGGCATGAACTGGTCGGGGGACGTGGCGTTGGACGTCTGCGCATTGGTGTGCGAGGGGAGCCGTGTGCTCGGCGACGACTATTTCGTGTTCTTCAACAACGAGCGGACGCCGGATGGTTCGGTGCGCATGATGCGCTCGTTTGCCGGGGATCGTGCTGCGATCCGGGTTGGATTTGATGCGCTGCCTGAGCGGGCCGACCGGCTCGTGCTCGTTGCGGCCGTGGATCCGGCGGTGAATCCGGACGCCGATCTGGCCGGGTTCACGGATGCCGCTATCCGGCTCCGTGACGTCTCGGGTGCGGAGCTGGACCGGCTCGTGGTTTCGGATGGGCGGGAGAGGGAGACGGCGCTGGTGCTGGGTTCGTTCCGGCGACGGGCCGGCGGGGACTGGGAGTTCGTGCTGGGTGGCAAGGGTTACCCAGGTGGTCTGGAGGCGTTGGTGGGAGATTTCGGTATCGAGGTCGAGTAGCGCCGAGGGCCCGCGTACGGCGGTGACGGAGGTGTACGTTCACCGGGCGCCATGGGGTACCTGGCGCTCGGCAAACGTCGTGTCGTACCGGGCCCGTCCGTTTTTCCGCGGCCGTTTTCCGCAGCCGAGCTCCGCGGGCGCGTTCCTTGGCCGTCGGTGCCGTGGGTGTGGTCAGTGGCGTCCGGAGATCTTGTCCGCGAGGGTCGCGATGCGGTCCGTTTTCGCGGTGTGGGCGGTGAGTTCGCGGCGGTCGGCGGCGCGGTAGGCCGCGTAGAGGGTGTGGACGCCGAGCCAGCGGAGGGGTTCGGGTTCCCATTTGCGGACCTTGTGGTTGACCCAGGGGAGGGTGGTCAGGTCGGTGGGGCCGGACTGGCCGGAGTCCTGTTGGATGAGGTCGCGGAGGGTGCGGGCGGCGAGGTTGGTGGTGGCGACGCCGGAGCCGACGTAGCCACCGGCCCAGCCGAGGCCGGTGGAGCGGTCGAGGGTGACGGTGGCGCACCAGTCGCGGGGGACGCCGAGGACGCCGGACCAGGCGTGGGTGATTCCGACTCCCGCGAGTTGGGGGAAGAAGCGCGTGAGGATGGAGCGGAGGGCGTCGATGGTGGCGGGCTGGGTGCGGTCTGCGTTCTCGGCGGTGGCGGCACGAGAGCCGTAGCGGTAGGGGATGCCGCGGCCGCCGAGGGCGATGCGGTCGTCGGCGGTGCGCTGGGCGTACATGTAGGCGTGGGCCATGTCGCCGAGGGTTTCGCGGCCTTCCCAGCCGATGGCGTCCCAGACGTCGGCGGGGAGCGGTTCGGTGGCGATCATGGAGGAGTTCATGGGGAGCCATGTGCGGCGCTGGTTGGCGAGGGTCGCCGTGAAGCCTTCGGTGCAGCGCAGGATGTAGGGGGCGCGGACCGTGCCGTACGGGGTGATCGCGTGCTTGGGTTTGATCTCCGTGACGGGCGTTGATTCGTGGATCGTCACGCCGAGCGCCTCGACCGCCGCCGCGAGGCCCTTGATCAGTTTGACCGGGTGCAGTCGGGCGCCGTGCGGGGTCCAGCTGGAGCCGACGGCTCCGGCGACGCGGATGCGGTCGGCAGTCTCGCGGGCGCCGTGGAGTTCGCGGTCCTTCTCGCCGAAGGCGATCTCGGCGGCGTGGAAGTTCTTGAGGCGGGTGAGCTGCGCGGGGGTGTAGGCGACTTCGAGGACGCCGCCCTGGTGGATGTCGGCGTCGATCTGTTCTTCGCGCGCGATGTCGACGACTTCGGTCACGGTGTCGTTCATGGCTTGCTGGAGGCGTACGGCGGCGTCGTGGCCGTGCAGTGCGGCGTAGCGGTCGCGGCCGGCTATGCCGTTGTAGAGCCAGCCGCCGTTGCGTCCGGAGGCGCCGTATCCGCAGAACCTGGCTTCGAGGACGGTGATGTTGAGGAAGGGCACGGCTTTCTTGAGGTAGTACGCCGTCCACAGTCCGGTATATCCGCCGCCGACGATGCAGATGTCGGCGGACGCGTCGCCGGGCAGGGGCTCCCGGGGGGCGGGGATGCCGTCGTCCGCGTACCAGAAGGAGATACCACCGTTGATCGTGCTGGTCATGAGGCTGTTCGTACACCGGTGGCGGTTTGTCTGTCCAGGGTCGTGAGGAGAGGAGGGGAGGAGTGGACGCGGCTTCAGGAGGAGCAGGTGTCCATCGGGCGGAAACTCCTGGCGCGCTGAGCCGTCCTCTGTGCAGGGTGCCCTCATGATTCGTACTGCTACGCCTGCCGATGTCCCTGCCATTCACCGGATGGTCCGCGAGCTCGCCGACTACGAGAAGGCTCTGCACGAGGCGAACGCGTCCGAGGAGCAGCTGCGTGAGGCGTTGTTCGGGGAGCGCCCGGCTGCTTTCGCGCACATCGCGGAGACGGAGGACGGGGAGGTCGCCGGCTTCGCGCTGTGGTTCCTGAACTTCTCGACGTGGCGTGGGGTTCACGGGATCTATCTGGAGGATCTGTACGTACGGCCGGGGCTGCGCGGGGGTGGTCACGGGAAGGCGCTGCTGGCGGAGCTGGCGCGGATCTGTGTGGAGCGTGGCTATGAGCGGCTGGAGTGGTCCGTGCTGAACTGGAACACCCCGTCGATCAACTTCTACAAGTCGCTGGGTGCGCGGCCGCAGGACGAGTGGTCGGTGTACCGGCTGACCGACGAGGCGCTCACGACTCTCGGGTCCTGGGCATGATGGCTCAGGGGGCGCCCGGGCAGTGCCTGCCGGACAGGGGACAGGACTTGCTCGTCTAGGGGACGAGGACGACCTTGCCGATCGTGCCGCGGGTCTCCAGGGCGCGGTGGGCGGCCGCGGCCTCGGCGAGGGGGAAGCGCTGGACGGCGGGGCGAAGGCGGCCTGCAGTGGCTTCGGCGAGGGCGCGGGCCTCCAGGGAGCGCAGGCCGCCGGCCTTGTTGAGCATGGCCGGGCCGAGGACGCTCTGGGAGGTGATGCCTCGGGCGGCGAGTTCGTCGTCGGTGAAGGTGAGCCCGGAGCCGGTGCGGATGCCTTGGCTGGACCAGCCGAAGACGATGTGCTGTCCGCCCTTGCCGAGGAGGTCGACGGCTGCGCGGGCGGTGTCGCCGCCGACGGAGTCGAAGACGACGGTGGCGCGGCGGTCGCCGAGGTGTGCGCGGACGTGTTCGGGCCAGTCGGGGAGGGTGTAGTCGATGGCGAGGTCGGCGCCGTTCTCGGTGACGCGGGCGACCTTCGCGGGGCCGCCGGCGAGGCCGATGACGGTGGCGCCGGCGTTCTTGGCGTACTGGACGAGGAGGGTGCCGATGCCGCCGGCGGCGGCCGGGACGATCGCGACCGAGTCCGGGCCGAGGTCGGTGAACTGGAGGATGCCCAGGGTGGTGCGGCCGGTGCCGATCATGGCGACTGCTTCGGCCTCGTCGAGATGGTCGGCGATCTCGTGGAGCCGGTCGGCCTCGGTGACGGTGAGCTCGGCGTAGCCTCCGGGGGCCATGCCGATGTGGGCGACGACGCGCTTGCCGAGCCAGGCCGGGTCGGTGCCTTCGCCGAGCCGGTCCACGGTGCCGGCGACCTCGCGGCCGGGAACGGTGGGCAGTTCGACGGTGGCGGGGTATGGGCCGGACTCGCCCTCGCGCAGGGCGGTGTCGAGCAGGTGCACGCCGGCCGCGGTGACGGCGATACGGACCTGGCCGGGGCCGGGCTCGGGGTCGTCGACCGTCTCGTAGGTGAGGTTCTCGGCGGGGCCGAAGGCGTGGAGGCGGATGGCGTGCATGGTGGGCTCCCCTGTGCATCGTGGTCGGTGATGTCCCTACCCTCCAACCTCAAGCATGGTTGAGGTCAAGTGTGGTCGAGAGCAAGGTGGTTGAGACCAAGGTGGTTGAGATCAAGGCGGGGTTGAGATCGAGCAACCCGCGAGCAGGCGACCCCCGGTCGCCCGCCGGGGCTTTGTCAGTGGTGTGAGTCACCATGGGGGTCATGGCGCGGAAGACCGGGAACACGCGGGTGGCGGCGGCACGGCGGCCGGAGGTGCGGCTACCGCCGCTGAGTCCGCACGAGGGCGCCGGGCTGGAGCCGGACGGGGACTACGACGGTCTGGAGCTGGCGGGTCTGGACCTGACGGGTCGGGACGGGGCGGGCGCCCGGTTCCTGGACTGTGCGCTGCGGGACTGCGTGCTGGACGAGACGTCGCTGGTCAACGCGCGGTTCATCGACTCGGTGCTGACGGGGGTGCGGGGCGTGGGCACGGATCTCGCGGGCGCGTCGCTGCGGGACGTGGAGGTCGTGGACGCGCGGATGGGCGGGGCGCAGCTGCACGGGGCGGCGCTGGAGAGAGTGGTGGTGAAGGGCGGGAAGATCGACTACCTGAACCTGCGCGATGCGCGGCTGAAGGACGTGGTGTTCGAGGGGTGCGTGCTGTCCGAGCCGGACTTCGGGGCCGCGCAGCTGGAGCGGGTGGAGTTCCGGGACTGCGTGCTGCGCCGGGTGGACTTCAGCGGCGTGCGGCTGCGGGACGTCGATCTGCGTCAGGTGGCCGAGCTGGACATCGCGAGGGGGTTCGACGGGCTGTCGGGGGCGGTGATCAGTGCGGCTCAACTGCTGGATCTGGCACCGGCGTTCGCGGCGCAGATGGGTGTGCGGGTGGAGGACTGAGCGCTACGGGGTCATGGCGTGCGCGGGAAGCGGGCCTGCAGGTCCCAGACGACAGGGTTGTCGGCGAGGCCCTCGTGCATGTCGGTGAGGTCGGCGATCAGATCGTGGAGGAAGTCGCGGGCCTCGCGGCGCAGCTCGGCGTGGTTGAAGGTGAGTGGCGGCTCGTCGCCGGGCATCCAGTCGGCCTCGACGTCCACCCATCCGAAGCGGCGCTCGAAGAGCATGCGGTCGGTGGACTCGGTGAAGTCGATCTCGGCGTACTGGGGCTGGGAGGCCCGGCTGCCGCGCGGGTCCCGGTCGAGCCGCTCGACGATGTCGCACAGCGCCCACGCGAAGTCGAGCACCGGCACCCATCCCCAGGCTGTGGACACCTCGCGGTCCGCCTTGGTGTCGGCGAGATAGACGTCACCGCAGAAGAGGTCGTGCCGCAGGGCGTGGACGTCCGCGTGGCGGTAGTCGGTCTGCGGGGGGTCCGGGAAGCGGCGGGAGAGGGAGTAGCCGATGTCGAGCACGGGGTCGATGGTGTCACGCGGACATCCGGCCCGGGGCGCGGGCCTCCGGCTTGCGCCCGCGGCTTACGGCCTGCGGAATCGTCACCGCGCGCACGTTCGAGTGAAGGGTTTCCGGTTGCGGCCGGGCGGCGGGCCTGCGCCGACCGCACGTCCCGCGAGCGCACGGCAGCAGCCTCTGCCCCGACCCTCACGGCAGCAGCCGCGCCCGCGAGCTCACGGCAGCAGCCTCTGCTCCTTCGCCACCGCCACCGCGCCCGCCCGCGTATCCACGCCCAACTTGGCGTAGATACGGCCCAGATGGGTCTTCACCGTCGCCTCGCTGATGAACAGGGCTCGCGCGATCTCGCGGTTGCCGAGCCCGTGGGCGAGCTGGCCCAGGATGTCCAGCTCCCGTTCGGTCAGGCTGGGGCGGGCCGCGCCTCGCATGCGGTCCATCACCCGGCTGGCGACCGGCGGCGACAGGGTGGTGCGGCCCTGCGCGGCCGAGTGGATCGCCGCGAAGAGCTCCTCGGGGCGCTCGGCCTTCAGCAGATAGCCGGTCGCGCCCGCCTCGATGGCACGGGTGATGTCCGCGTCCGTGTCGTACGTCGTGAGGACGAGGACATGCACCTCGGGGGACGCGATCCGGCGCGTGGCCTCGACGCCGTCGATGCCGGGCCCCAGCTGAAGGTCCATGAGCACCACATCCGGCTTCAGCTTGGCGGCCATCGCGACCGCCTCCTCGCCGCTGCCCGCCTCGCCGACGACTTCGATGTCGGGCTCGCTGCCGAGGAGGGCGAGCAGCCCGGCGCGTACGACGGCGTGGTCGTCGCAGAGCAGGATCCGTACGGAACTCGTCGCACTTGTCGCACTCGTCGAACTCATCGCTCTCATCGCACTCATCGCGCGGTCTCCAGGGGGATCGAGGCCGAGAGGACCGTGCCCTCGCCGGGTGCGGATTCGACCGTCAGGGTGCCGCCCAGCTGCCCCACCCGCGCCCGCATCGCGGGCAGGCCGTGGCCCCGGACGCCCCGGACGTCCCCGGTGGCGCCCGTCGGCTCGAAGCCGCGGCCGTCGTCCGTGATGTCAAGGACGATCTGGTCGCCGAGGTAGGTCAGGGTCAGGGCGGCGGAGGTGGCCTCTGCGTGCTCGCGGACGTTGGCCAGGGCGCCCTGGGCGATGCGCAGCAGCGCCGACTGCACCCGGTCGGGCAGGGGCACCGGTACGCCGTCGACCTGGAAGCCCGCGGACTCGCGTTCGGCGAGGGCGCGCAGCGCCTGCTCCAGGCCGCCGCCCTCCGCGAGATCGGCCGGCGCCAGGTCGTGGACGAAGCGGCGGGCCTCGGCGAGGCTGCGTTCGGCGATCGACTCGGCGGTACGGACGTGGCGGCGCGCGGTCGCCGGATCCGCGTCCCAGGTGCGGTCCGCGGCCTGCAGCAGCATCTGCTGGCTGGACAGGCTCTGCGCGAGTGTGTCGTGGATCTCCATGGACAGCCGCTGGCGCTCGGCGAGGGTGCCCTCGCGGCGCTCGGTGGCGGCCAGTTCACGGCGGGTCCTGATCAGGTCGTCGATCAGCGCGCGCTGGCGGGCGGCGAGGCGTTCCGCCTGGACGAAGACGGCGGTCGCGATCGCCGCGACGGCCGGCGGTGCGATCACCAGGTTCGGGTCGAAGCCGCCGTGTGCGAGCTTGAGCTGTGCGGCCACGACGAAGGCCGTGAGCAGCGCGACCAGGACGAGCGCGGCGCGCGGCGCGAGCGTGCGCAGGCCGGTGTAGAAGAGCGGCACCGCGCACCAGGCGAAGCTGGGCGCGAGGACCACGAGCAGCATCCAGACGGCGACGACCGAGCCCAGCCAGGCCAGCCGGCGGGGTGTGGCACGGGAGCCGAGGACCGGGCCGAGTACGTACAGGGCGGCGAGGGCGGCGGACAGGCCGATGATCCACGGGGAGCGGTCCTCCCAGGGGTGCCGCAGCAGATAGCGCACGAGCGACGCGCCGAGGAGGAGGAAGAACGCCGCGTGCATGACACGCGCGAGCCACCGGGCGTCGGGATCGCGGGCGTCAGGGGCACGGGCGTCGGGGCCGCGGCTCCCGGGGGCGTGGGCGTCGGGGCCGCGGGTGCCGGGGTCGGGGTCACGGGTGCCGGTGCCGGGATCGCGGGCGCCGGGGTCCTGCTCGTACCGCCGCTCCACCGTCCACCACTCCTCGCTGACCTGCACAGATGTCCCCATGGTGACCCGGCGGGGCCACGGGCGCATCAGCCGATCGGCTGACACACCCGTCATCCATCATGCGCGCCGGAGGCATCCGCTCCGTGGACCGTACGGGGCCGCCTGCGGCCGGAGGATCCATTGCAGAGCGAGTTACCGCCGAATCCCGGCGCCTATCGAGGAGTTCTCCCATGAAGAAGATGTCGCTGCGTGCCCGTGTACTGACCGGCGGCGTCGCCGTCGCCGCGCTGGGTGCGGGTACCTTCGGCGCGGTCTCCGCGAACGCCTCCGCCCCGGCGGCCCCCGCGCCCGCCGCGGTCACGGCCGACGTCGCGAACCACGACCTGCAGCAGACCACGCATCTGACCGTGGCGGCGGCGACCAGGGCCGCGCAGGCCGTGCTGGAAGCCGCGCAGGACGAGAACCAGCGTGTGACGGTCGCCGTCGTCGACCGCAACGGCAACACCATCGTCACCCTCCGTGGTGACGGCGCGGGCCCGCAGTCGTACGAGTCCGCGCAGCGCAAGGCGTTCACCGCGGTCTCCTGGAACGCGCCCACGTCCGAGCTGGTCAAGCGGCTCGAGCAGGCCCCGAACCTGAAGGACATTCCCGGCACGCTGTTCCTCGGTGGCGGTGCGCCGGTGCAGGTGAAGGGTGCGCCGGTCGCGGGCATCGGTGTCGCGGGCGCCCCGAGCGGTGCCCTCGACGAGAAGTTCGCCCAGGCCGGGGTGTCCGCGCTCGCCGAGTAGTCCCGTCCGGCCGGCCCGCCGGGCGTCATGCGGTACATCACACAGGGCACGGATGGAAGCGGACATTCCGCGCATAGGATCATTGACGTGGACCAGCGATCCCTCCTCCGTGCCCTGGCGCCCGTCGCCGTCCTGATCACCCTCGCCGGCTCGGCCTGCACGGTCGATGCCGGCAACGGGGTCGACGGCACCCCAGGAGCCGCCGGTCTGCGTGACCCGTACTTCCCCAAGCTCGGCAACGGCGGCTACGACGTCCAGCACTACGCCCTCACCCTCGACTACGCCCCGAAGGCGAACAACCTCACCGGCACCGCCGCCATAACCGCCCGCGCCGCCCAGGACCTCAGCGCCTTCAATCTGGATCTCCACGGGCTGACCATCGACAGCGTGACCGTCGACGGCGCCCCCGCCGCCGTCAACCGCGCCGGCAACGAGCTGACGATCCGGCCGCGCGACGACGTCGTCAAGGGCAGCACCTTCAGGACCGTCGTCCGCTACTCCGGCGTTCCGCAGACCATAAAGGACGCGGAGGGCTTCGAGGAGGGCTGGCTGAAGACCACGGACGGCGCTCTCGCGCTCGGTGAGCCGACGGGCTCGATGGCGTGGTTTCCCGGCAACCACCACCCCAGCGACAAGGCGACGTACGACATCACCGTCACCGTTCCCAAGCCCCTGACCGCCGTCTCCAACGGAGAGTTGAGGGAGCAGCGGCCCACGGTCGACGGCAGCGGCACCACCTTCGTCTGGCACTCCGGCGAGCCGATGGCCAGCTATCTCGCGACCGTCGGCATCGGCGCGTACGACTTCAAGATCTCCCACCCCGCGCAGGGCGTGCCCGTGTACACGGCCGTGGACAAGACCGTCACCGCGCAGAACGCAGCCCTGCTGGCCCGCATCCCCGAAGTGCTGGCCTGGGAGCAGGAGAACTTCGGCCCGTACCCGTTCTCCTCCACCGGCGCGATCGTCGACACCGGCGTCTTCAAGAACCGCAAACGTGTCTATGCGCTGGAGACGCAGAGCCGGCCCGTGTATCCGGACGGCACGTTCGACATGAACTTTCTCGTCCACGAGCTCGCCCACCAGTGGTACGGCAACTCCGTCACGCCGAAGAGCTGGCAGGACATGTGGCTCAACGAGAGCTTCGCGATGTACGCGGAGTGGCTGTACGACGAGGACTTCAACGACATTCCTGCCCAGAAGCGCTTCGAGCAGGCCTTCGCCGTGGACAGCAACTGGACCTTCCCGCCTGCGGAACCGCCGACCGCGGCGGACATCTCGGGCGACCCCGTCTACGGCCGTGGCCCGATGGTCCTGCACAAGATCCGCCAGGCCGTCGGTGACGACACCTTCTTCGACATCCTCAAGGGCTGGCCCCGGACCCACCGTCACGCCAACGCCTCCACCGACGACTTCATCGCCTACGTCGAGGAGGAGTCCGGCGAGGACCTCACCGAACTGTGGGACGTCTGGCTGTACGGCGTGGACAGGCCCGCGAAGCCCTAGCGGCCCTCACGGCGCTGGTGGCCCTGACGGCGCTGGTGGCCCTGGTGGCCGATGGGGCCGGAGCGGCCCGTGCTCTGGAGCGGTTTGCGCATCACGATGCAGGGGCGGCCGGCCTGGGTGTCCGCGCGGCGGGCGATCTCCCCGTATCCGAGCGCCGTCCAGAAGTCGAGCGCCTTCGGATTGTTCTCCAGTACGGCGAGCCGTACCGCCTCCCGCCCGGCCGCCCGGAACCGGTCCTCGACCAGACCCGCCAGCTCCCGGCCGTACCCGGTGCGGTGCCGGCGGGCGTCCACCATCAGCAGGCCGATCCACGGATCGGGGTCGGCCGGGTCGGGATGGTGAGCCAGCGTCACCGCGATGCCGACCAGCCGCCCTTCCGAGCGGGCGAGCAGTACCTGTGCCGCGGGGTGCGCCAACTCGTCGGCGAGCGCGGCGGCGACCTGTTCGGGCCGGATGTCGTCCGGGTCCGGAAAGTCCCCGCTGAGCTGCTGGAAGACGCGGTTCGAGGCGTAGAGCGCGGTGAGTTCGGTGAGCAGGGGCCCGGGCAGGGCGCCCGCCTCCTTCGGCGTCAGCGGTTCGAGGATCACGTCTCGATCATGCCGCGCGGGCGGGCGGCGCGTACGTACGGATGGCGTACGCACGGATGCCGAGGGCCTGCCAGACGTACGCGAGCGCGCCCGGGGCATGCCGAAGGCCCCGGCCGGGACGGCGGCCGAGGCCTTCGGGGCGTGCGGGGATCCGGGTCAGACGTTGACGCCGAAGTCCTGGGCGATGCCGACCAGGCCCGAGGCGTAACCCTGGCCGACCGCGCGGAACTTCCACTCCGCGCCGTTGCGGTACAGCTCTCCGAAGACCATGGCGGTCTCGGTGGCGGCGTCCTCGCTCAGGTCGTAGCGGGCGATCTCGGAGCCGCCGGCCTGGTTGACGATGCGGATGTACGCGTTGCGCACCTGGCCGAAGTTCTGGCTGCGGTTCTCGGCGTCGTAGATGGAGACCGGGAAGACGATCTTGTCGATGTCGGCAGGCAGGCCCGCCAGGTTGACGTTGATCTGCTCGTCGTCGCCGCCGCCCTCGCCCGTGCGGTTGTCACCCGTGTGGACGATGGTCTGGTCCGGCGTCGACTTGTTGTTGAAGAAGACGAAGTGGCCGTCGGAGAAGACCTTTCCGCCCGGGTTGACCGCGATCGCGGAGGCGTCGAGGTCGAAGTCGGTGCCGGTGGTCGTACGGACGTCCCAGCCGAGGCCCACCGTGACGGCGGTCAGGCCCGGTGCCTCCTTGGTGAGCGAGACGTTGCCGCCCTTGGACAGGCTTACAGCCATGGGGAGGTCCCTTTCCTGGTCGAGTGCAGTGCGGTCGGGCTTCGTGGGTCGTGCTGCGTGGTGCTGCGTCGTTCCCCGAAGCTACCGTCACCCTCCATAACGCGGGCGGAGGACCGCCAGGTTCCCTGGTGGAAAGAACAGGTTCCCTGCTGAAAAGAAGGTGACGCGGGTCGCTCATGGACGCGACCATGGGACACATGTCCGGGCCCTATCGCATCCGCGGCTCCGTCTCCCTCCCGGAGGCCGAGCTCATGTGGCGTTTCTCGCGGTCGTCGGGACCCGGCGGCCAGCATGTCAACACGAGCGACTCGCAGGTGGAGCTCCGCTTCGACGTCGCGTCGACACGGGCGCTGCCCGAGGTGTGGAAACAGCGTGCGCTGGAGCGGCTGGCGTCCCGGCTGAGCGGTGGCGTGATCACCGTACGGGCGTCGGAGCACCGCTCCCAGTGGCGCAACCGTGAGGCGGCGGCGGTCAGGCTCGCCGCGCTCCTCGCGGAGGCCACGGCCCCGCCGCCGCGTCCGCGGCGCCCGACGAAGATCCCGCGCGGCATCAACGAGCGCCGCCTGCGCGAGAAGAAACAGCGCTCGGAGACGAAGCGCGGCCGCAGCGCGCGCGATTGGTGACGGGCGCCGCGCGCCCCCGTCCCGCGCGGCACCCGTCCCTCCCGCCCCCGTCCCTCCCGCCCCCGTCTCCCCCCGTTCCTCGGCGGCGCCGGGCTCAGCCCAGATGCCGGTACCGCCCCCGGAAGTACGTCAGCGGGCCGCCGTCCGCGCTCGGAAGGCCGACCTTCAGGACGCGCCCGATCACGAGCGTGTGGTCGCCCGCCTCGATGCGTTGTTCCGTACGGCATTCCATGACCGCGAGCGCGCCGCCGACGAGCGGCGCACCGCACCGCTCGCCGCGGGTGTACGCGATGTCCTCGAAGAGGAGCCGGTCACTGATGCGGCCCTTCATCGCGAACCGGCCCGCGATGTGCCGCTGGCTCTCGGAGAGCACGGAGACCCCCCACATCGGCTGTTCGGCCAGCAGGTCGTCCATGCGTGAGCCGTTGCGCAGACTGACCAGGACGAGCGGCGGGTCGAGGGAGACCGACATGAACGCCGTCGCGGTCATGCCGACGTCGTCACCGCGCGGGCCGTCCTCGCTCAGGGGCGGTTCGTGCGCCGTCACCAGCACCACCCCGGCGGCCAGCCGGGACATCGCGGCACGGAACTCGTCGTTGCTCACCCCCTCAGCATGGGGGATCGCCTCGGTACTCGGGGTGGGGGTCGTCTGCAGCACGACCGGAACGCTAATCTCGTCGCCGCTGCGCCACATCGGGCCGAGGGACCATCCAGGTCCTAGGACTCCGGACCGGCGGGACCCTGTCCGAATTTGCGTTCAAGAAGCGATGGAACGCCCCTGCTGCCCCCATGACCCACTTCATCATCTGTTGTGACTTGAGTCACAGAGTGCAGTATTTGTTGACCCTGTGTACCGGGTGGACAGCTCGCTGTGATTCAGTGGCGGGGACACTGCACCGACCCGGTGCACCGACAGAGCCGATGAGAAGCCTGGAGTCAGCTGTTCGAGGTCTCGGGGAGAGCGAGCAATGGAGACCGAGTCGGAGCCGTACGTCCGTCTTGCGACCCTGCGGCAGCTGCATCAGGTCGTGGCGGATCTCAACACGGCGCGCAGCCTGGCGGACACGCTGCAGACCGTGGCCAACGGCATCGTGGCCGGTCTCGGGTACGAGCTGGCATGCGTCAATCTCGTACGCCCCGACGGGGACCTCGTCGTCGCCGCCTTCGCCGGGAACTCCGCGGCAGAGGCCCTGATCACCGGCCGGGTCGGCTCCCGCGCCTCCTGGGAGCGCCGCCTCGGCATGGGCGAGGCCTGGGGCGAGCTGCGGTTCATTCCGCACACCGAGGGCTGGGTGCTGCTGGAGGACGACGTTCCGCAGTGGTACACGGAGGGACCCGAGCCCCGCTTCGAGGACGAGTGGCACCCGCAGGACCGGCTCTACGCCCCCATGTACGCATCGGGCGGCGGACAGGAACTCCTGGGCGTCATCTCGGTCGACAAGCCGCGCAACGGCCGCCGGCCCGGCGCCTGGGGCCAGGAAGCGCTCCAGATGTACGCCTCGCAGTCCGCGATTGCGATCAGCAACGCCCGGCTGAGAGCAAATATGCAGCGCGCCCTCGTCCGGCTGGAGCGCGAACAGCAAGCCCTGCGCGCCAGTGAGGAGTCGTTTCGCCAGGCGTTCGAGTACGCCCCGAGCGGGATGGCCATAGCCGAGATGGGCGGCGACCAGCACGGCCGGCTGCTGCGCACCAACGACGCCCTGTGCCGGCTGCTCGGCCGGCCCGCGTCCGCGATGCGCCGCTACTCCTTCGCCGATCTCGTCCACCCGGAGGACATCGGCACCCTCCTCCGTACGTCCGCCGAGGGCGGCCGGGCTGAGCTGCGGCTGGGCCGCAGGGACGGCACGTACCTCTGGGTCTCGCTGCGCAACTCCGTCGTCGCGGACACCGCCGACGGCCCCCGGTTCCTGCTCACGCACGTCGAGGACATCGAGGAGCGCAAGCGCCACGAGCTGCACCTCGCCCACCGGGCCAGCCATGACTCGCTGACCGGCCTGCCCAACAGCGCGGAGCTGCGCGCCCGGCTCAGCGCCCGGCTGTGCGAGCGGCCGCAGCCGGCCCGGCCGGGCGCCGGCACGGCCGTCGGAGCCCTCGGATACGAGCGGCCCTACGAGAACGGGAACGGCCCCGCCGGCCCCGCGGAGAACGGTTACGGCGAGAGCGGTTACGGAGAGAACGGCTACGTGCCGGGATACAGCTCGGGATACGAGGACGGCGGCAGCGCCGACGAGCACCGCTTCCGTACCGAGGGCTTCGACTTCGACGCCCCGGCGCCCGGCGGCCCCTACGACCACCATGTGCATGCCGTCGCCCCGGCCAGGGACGGCGACACCGACGACGGCACGAAGGGCCTCGCCGTCCTCTTCTGTGATCTGGACGGCTTCAAGTCGATCAACGACCGCTTCGGACACAACACCGGCGACGCCGTCCTCATCGAAGTCGCGCGCCGGCTCACCACCTGCGTACGCGACGGGGACACCGTCGCGCGGCTCGGAGGTGACGAATTCGTCGTTCTCGCCGACGGCCTCGGCGCGGCGGACGCCGCCGACCTGGCCGTACGCCTGCGGAACGCGATCATCCCGCCGATCCGGGTGGACGGCCGGGCGGTCCGGGTCGGAGCGAGCTTCGGGATCGGCTGGGCGGTGTGCGGAATGTCGGTAGAAGAAGTACTTCAGTCCGCTGACCAGCGGATGTACATCGAGAAACGGTCCAGGGCGAAGGTCCACCGGCGGGCCGGATAGCCGCCGACCGGGAACCGGCCAGGGGTCACGGGCCGTCCTTGGAGTTGCTCAAACGGGGTAGGCTCGGCCGGTCGGCGACGGCTGGCGAGCATGGATAGGAGTGACCAGGGATGACGGCCGGGAACAACGGCGCGAGCACGCCCGAGGACGACGATCCGTTCGGCTATCTGTACGCGGACGGGCAGCAGGCGGGTGCCACACCTCCCCGCCAGGGCGGCTACGGCTACCCGGGTCCCGCCGCGCAGCCCGGCGTGCCCAGAACGTCGTACAACCAGGTCAGGACGGTCGGCGAGCGCCAGTACGGGCAGCCGTCGGCGCAGCCGCAGCAGCAGTACGGCCAGGTCCCGCACCAGCAGCAGTACGCGCAGCAGCCCAGCCCCCAGTACGCGGCGCCGGAGACGTACCCCGGCGGTGCTGCCACCACCCGCCAGGTCCCGGTGGGCCAGGGCGGCGGTGGCCGTGGCCGCGGGCCCAACACCAAGGGTCTGCTCATCGGGGCGATCGCCGTGGTCGCCGTGGTCCTCATCGGTATCGGCGCGGCCGTGGTCACCAGCGGCAACGACGAGAAGAAGTCCCCGCAGGTCACGGACAGCAACGCGCCCGCCGACGAGGTGAAGCCGAGCGACGACCCGTCCGAGGACGCCGAGGAGAAGCCGGCCGATCTGCCGAAGCAGGACGCTGCGACGCTCAAGCTCGGTCCGCCGGCGGCCCTGGCGCGAGACGTCAAGGGCGCGAAGGGCGCGGACGGCGCGTATGTGATGTTCAACGGTGTGGGCGGCTCGGCCAGCTGGTCGGTGAACATTCCGGCCGACGGCGAGTACACGCTGTTCATCACCTACAGCGTGCCGGGCAAGGACGCGAAGACCTCGCTCACGATCAACGACGGTCAGCCCCGCTCGATCAACATGTCGAACTTCGCGAGGGCCAAGGAAGGCGAGTGGGACAAGGGCTGGACCCACACCTACGCCTACGTGAACCTCAAAAAGGGTTCGAACACGCTGAAGATCTCCTGTGAGCAGGGAGACACCTGCGACGCTTTCCTCGACCAGGTGTCCCTGAAGAAGGGCCAGGTCAAGAGCTAGTGCCCCTCCCGGCACTAGAGCCCCTGGCCGCCGGTGACGGACACGTACGGGCCGTCGTCCCCGAGGGACGGCGGCTCGTCGTCGTCACGCCGCGGGTGCGTGTTCCGTCACCGTGATGCGCGGGAGCAGGTCCTCGTACGACGACCGGTCGAAGTCGCCGGCCGTCGGGGCCAGGACCGTCGCCGTCGCCAGCGCCACCGCGCGGGTGAGCCGGTCCGGCCAGGGAAGGGACTCGACCAGGCCGGAGAGGAGGCCCGCGACGGCCGAGTCGCCGGCGCCGGTCGGATTGCCGAGGACTGATCCGGGCGGGGCGGCCTGCCAGATGCCGTCGGGCGTGGCGGCGAGGATGCCGTCCGCGCCGAGGGAGGAGACCACGGTGCGGGCGCCGCGGCGGCGGGCGTCGTGGGTCGCGCGAAGCGGCTCGCGGGAGCCGGTGAGCTGGGCGAGCTCGTCCGCGTTCGGCTTGACCAGGTCGGGGCGGGCCGCGATACCGCGGCGCAGCGGTTCGCCGCTGGTGTCCAGCAGCACCGGGACGCCCGCGGCCCGCGCCCGGCGGATCAGATCGGCGTAGGCGCCGACGTGGATCCCCGGCGGCAGGCTGCCGCACAGTGCGACGGCGTCGGCGTCGCCCAGCAGCGCGTCGTACCTGCTGAGGAACGCGGCCCATTCCTCGGGTGTGACGAGCGGGCCGGGCTCGTTGAACTGGGTGGTGTCCCCGCTCGCCGTGTCGACCACGGCGAGCGTACGGCGGGTGTCGCCGGCGACCGGGACGAGCGCGTCATGTACCGGCAGCCCGGCCAGCAGTGAGCGCAGGATCCCGCCGGTCGCGCCGCCCGCGAAGCCGGTGACGACCGCCTCGTGCCCCAGCGCCGCCAGCACGCGTGCGACGTTCAGGCCCTTGCCGCCGGGGCGTTCGATGGCCTCGGTGACCCGGTGGGAGGCGTGCGGGACGAGGGCGGGGACCCGGTAGGTGAGGTCGAGGGCGGCGTTCAGCGTGACCGTCAGGATCACCTCTGACACCCCCGGAGTATGCACTTGCCTTCGTCGGACGGGTCCTGATCATGCCAAAAAGAAGGCGGTTGGCCCAGACCCCCGTCGGCCAACCGCCCAGTGCGCCCCCTGGGTGGCGGTGCGCGGCACCCCGCGCGTGCGTCCGCGCACGTCGACGCGCGTCACGACGTGCCTACGGCTCGACCACCCATGCGCCCTTGCGCATCACTCCCTTGAGCCCGAACTCCCCGTCGAGCACCACCAGATCGGCGTCCTTGCCCGGCTCCAGCGAGCCGACCTTGTCGTACACGCCGAGCAGCCGGGCCGGGTTGGCCGAGATCGCCTGGACGACATCCGGGACGGGCAGCCGGTCGATCGTCGCGGCGCGCCGGAACGCGGTGTCCAGCGTGAGCGTCGACCCGGCGATCGAGCCGCCCTCCGCCAACCGTGCGACGCCGTCCTTGACCTCGACCTCCAGCGGGCCGAGGTGGTAGACGCCGTCGCCGAAGCCCGCCGCGTCCATCGCGTCCGTGATGAAGGCGACCCGGGCCGGGCCCGCCCGGTGGAACGCCAGCTCCAGTGCCGCCGGGTGCAGATGCGTGCCGTCGTTGATCAGCTCGACGGTGATCCGCTCGTCCTCCAGCAGCGCGGCGATCGGGCCGGGGGCGCGGTGGCCGAGCGCCGGCATCGCGTTGAAGAGGTGCGTGGCGACGGTGGCGCCCGCGTCGATGGCCTCGACGGTCTGCTCGTACGTGGCGTCGGTGTGGCCGATCGCCGCGATCACGCCGTGCTCGGCGAGCAGTCGTACGGACTCGATGCCGCCGGGCAGTTCGGTGGCGAGGGTGACCATCCTCGCGGTGCCGCGGGAGGCGTCGATCAGCTTGCGCACCTCGGAGGGGTCCGGGTCGCGCAGCAGCTGCTCGCTGTGCGCGCCCTTGCGGCAGGGGGAGATGAACGGCCCCTCGAAGTGGATCCCGGCCAGGTCGCCCTGCTCGACGAGCTCGGAGAGGAACCCGGCTCGGTGGGTGAGGAAGTCCATGTCGCCGGTGACCGTGGAGGCGACCAGGGTGGTGGTGCCGTGCTCGTGGTGCGTACGGACGCCCGTGAGCACGTCCTCCGCGGTGCCGGAGGTGAAGGAGGCGCCGCCGCCGCCGTGGTTGTGCATGTCCACGAACCCGGGGACGACCCAGTGCCCGGTGAGGTCGACTGCGGGGGCGTCGGCGGGGGCGTGCCCGGCGATCCGGGTCCCCTCGACGATCACCCGTCCGTTCTCGAGGATGCCGGTGGGCAGCACCACCCGGGCGCCCGTGAGAACCATGCGGTCGGCCATCAGGCGGTTACCTCCGTGTCGAGCAGGTCCCAGGCGAGGAGACCCGCGCCCAGGCATCCGGCGGTGTCCCCGAGGGCCGCCGGGACGATCGCGGGCAGTTTCTGGAAGGTCACGCGTGCTTCCACCGCGGCCCTCAGTGGTGTGAACAAGGTTTCCCCCGCCTCGGCGAGCCCGCCACCGATGATCAGCGTGCGCGGGTCCAGCAGGGTGAGCGCGGTGACCAGCCCGTCCGCGAGCGCGTCGACGGCGCCCTGCCAGACGTCCACGGCGGCCGCGTCACCCGACGCGACGGCCTTGGCGCAGTCCGCCGCGTCCGCCTCGGGGTCACCGCTCGCCGCCGCCCAGGCCCGGGACACGGCCGAGGCCGAGGCGAGGGTCTCCAGGCAGCCGCGCTGTCCGCAGCCGCACTCCGGGCCGCCGGGCCGGACGACGACATGGCCGATCTCGCCCGCACAGCCGTGCGCGCCGGCCTCGATGGCGCCGTCGATGCCGATGGCCCCGGCGATCCCGGTGCCGAGCGGTACGAAGAGGAACCGGTCGGCTCCGCGGCCCGCACCGATGCGGCCTTCGGCGAGGCCGCCGGCGCGGACGTCGTGGCCGAGGGCGACGGGCACGCCGCCGAGCCGTTCGCCGAGCAGGGCGCGCAGGGGCACATCGCGCCAGCCGAGGTTCGCGGCGTACACCGCGATCCCGTTCCCGGCGTCGACGATGCCCGGTACGGCGACCCCGGCGGCCGCGGCGCTCTCGCCGTACCGCTCCTCGCCGTACGCGCGCAGTTCGGCGGCGAAGCCGAGGATCGTCTCGACGACGGCCTGCGGCCCGCGCTCCCTTCCGGTCGCGCGGCGTGCCTCGTGGAGCAGTGCCCCGTCCGCCCCGACCAGGGCGGCCTTCATCCCGGTGCCGCCCACATCGAGGGCGATGACGTGTCTCACGCGTACAGTCTCGCGCGTGGACCCATGAAAGGTCTAGTCCACTGCTCCGGATTGTTGCGCCCGCATACAAAGCCGCGTGACCGGTCGTGTTTTCCAATCTCCCGCCATGTGGTGTAGACCTCTACCTTTACCGAGCAAGCAGAGCAACAAGCAGAACAAGGGTGGGGAGAGGAGAGGGCGTGCAGCGGCGCTTCTTCGGTCTGATCGCGACAGGAGTCGCATTCGGCATGACAGCGGTCCTGGCGGGGTGCGGGGCCTCCGGCGCGTCGGGCGAGGTCACTCTCAAGCTCGTGGCCGCCGACTACGGCAACAGCGCGGCCAACTCCTCCCAGAAGTACTGGGACGACCTCGCCCGCGAGTTCGAGTCGGAGAACCCCGGGATCAAGGTCGACGTCGACGTCCACTCGTGGAAGGACGTCGACCGGAAGGTCGCCGAGATGGTGGCCGACGGCAACGCGCCTGACATCGCCCAGATCGGCGCGTACGCCGACTACGCGGACCAGGGCAGGCTGTACCGCGCGGACGAGCTGGTCTCCATCCCCACGCAGGCGAACTTCCTGCCCCTGCTCAGCGCGGCCGGCCAGGCCGACCGGGTCCAGTACGGGCTGCCGTTCGCGGCCAGCACCCGCCTGCTGTTCTTCAACGAGAAGCTCTTCGCGGACGCGGGCGTCCAGGCGCCCGGCAGCTGGGACGAGCTCCGCGGCGCGGCGGAGAAGCTGAAGGCGCGCGGGGTGGCGTACCCCTTCGCACTGCCGCTCGGCTCCGAGGAGTCCCAGGCCGAGGCGATGATCTGGATGCTGAGCGGGGGCGGCGGCTACCGGAACAACAACGGCGGCGCGTACGCGATCGACTCCCAGGACAACATCAAGACCTTCACCTGGCTGAAGGACAACCTTGTCACCCCGAAGCTGACTGGGCCCGTCCCGCCGGGGAAGCTGGACCGCGCGCAGGCCTTCGAGGCGTTCACGCGCGGTGAGGTCGGCATGCTCAACGGCCACCCGACGCTGATGCAGCAGGCCGAGGCGAAGGGCGTGAAGGTCGGCATGGTGCCGATGCCCGGCAAGGAGGGCAAGTCCAGGGCGTCGATGGGCGTGGCCGACTGGATGATGGCCTTCAAGCAGAACGGTCACCGCAAGGAGATCGGCCGCTTCCTCGACTTCGCGTACAGCGACAAGAACGTGCTGGAGTTCTCGGACCGCTACGACATCCTGCCGGTCACGGTCAGCGCGAGCGAGGAGATGGCGGCGGACGACAAGCACCGGGACCTGCGGCCGTTCCTGGAGGCGCTGCCGTCCTCGGAGCTGTATCCGTCCGGCGAGATGTCGTGGGCGAAGGTCAGCGCCAGCGTGAAGCAGAACATCGGCAAGGCCGTCGAGCGCGGCGGCGAGCCGTCGGCGGTGCTGGGCAAGATAGCGAACGACGCGGCCCAGGCCGAGGCCGACGAGTAGCCGCCAGGGCCGTCGCACCGTCCGGACGGCCCATTATGTTGCTGATATGACCGACGACCTGTCCGGCCGGGACCCCTCCGGCCCGGACCTCTCCGACCGGGACCGCGCCGTCCTCGCCGTCGAGCGCGCCTCCTGGCCCGGGCCGGGTGCGAAGGAGCGGGCGATACGGGAAGACCTGGGCATCTCCCCGACCCGCTACTACCAGCTCCTGAACGCCCTCCTGGACGACCCGCGTGCGCTGGCCCACGACCCGGTGACGGTCAACCGCCTGCGCCGCGTCCGTGACGGGCAGCGCGAAAGGCGATGACGCGGCAGCGCAAAGGCGGTGACGCGAGCGCGAAAGGCGATGGCGCGCGCCGTAGCTGAGCGGGGAGCGCGTCGATAGGGTCGGGGCATGGGCAGCTACTCGGACGCACTGCCGGAGCCGACCACACCCGCCGGGCGTGACGGGCTCGCCGCGATTATCGAGCGACCGCAGGACAGCGTGGTCGCGCTGGACTTCGACGGGACACTGGCCGAGATCGTGCCGGACCCGGAGCAGGCCAGGGCGCACCCGGGTGTCGTGCCGGCGCTGGCCGCGCTCGCGCCGTGCGTCCGGTCCGTGGCCGTGGTGACCGGACGGCCGGCGGGGGTCGCCGTGCGGTACGGAGGTTTCGCCGGGGTCGACGAGCTGGAGCATCTCGTGGTGCTCGGGCATTACGGGGCCGAGCGGTGGGACGCCGTCAGCGGCACCGTCCACGCCTCCGCTCCGCACCCGGGCGTCGCGGCCGTACGGGCCGAGCTGCCGGGGTTCCTCGATGAGATCGGGGCCTGGCAGGGCACCTGGATCGAGGAGAAGGGGCGCGCGGTCGCGGTGCACACGCGGCGCGCGGCCGACCCGCAGGCCGCGTTCGAGGCGCTGCGCCGGCCGATCACCGAGCTGGCCGCCCGCAACGGGCTGATCGTGGAGCCGGGCCGGCTGGTCCTGGAACTGCGCCCGCCCGGCACCGACAAGGGCATCGCGCTCGCCGACCACGTACGCGAGACGAACGCCGGAGCCGTCCTCTACGCGGGCGACGACCTCGGCGACCTCGCCGCCTTCGCCACCGTGGAGAAGCTCCGCTCGGACGGGGTGCCCGGACTGCTCGTGTGCAGCGGCAGCACGGAGGTGCCGGAGCTGGCCGAGCGCGCCGATCTGCTGCTGTCAGGACCCGGCGAAGTCGTCGGCTTCCTGGCCGCCCTCGCCGAGCGCCTGCAGCGCGTGTAGCTGGTCGAGGAACCACTGCTGCGGCGGCAGCGCGGTCGCCGCGGCGGCCAGCCGCTTGGTGCGCTCGGCCCGTTCGCCGTCCGGCATCGTCAGGGCCTGGTGCAGCGCGGCGGCCGTGCCCGTGACGTCGAACGGGTTCACGGCGATCGCCTCCTCGTGCAGCTCCTCGTACGCCCCGGCCTCCCGCGACAGCACCAGCGCGCACCCCGCGTCCGAGACGACCGGGATCTCCTTGGCGACCAGGTTCATCCCGTCCCGGATCGGGTTGACGAGGGCGACGTCCGCGATCCGGTACGCGGCCAGCGAGCGCGCGAAGTCGTCCTTGACGTGCAGGACGACCGGCGTCCAGCCGGGCGCGCCGTACTGGGCGTTGATCTCCTCGGCGACCCGGGAGACCTCCGCCGTGTAGTCGCGGTAGACGGCGAGGTCCTGACGCGACGGATACGCGAACGCGACATGCACCACCCGCTCACGCCACTCCGGGTGCTCGTCGAGCAGCGTCCGGTACGCCAGCAGCCCGCGCACGATGTTCTTGGACAGCTCGGTCCGGTCCACCCGGACGATCGTCTTCCGTCCCGGGCCGATCTGCTCGCGCAGGGCGGCCATCCGTTCCACGACGTCCGGCTCGTGCGAGCGGCGCCGCAGGAACTCGGCGTCCGCGCCCAGCCCGTGCACCCCGATCCACGTCCGTCCGCGGGCGGGCCCCGGGCCGCGGACCGTGACACTGGGCGCCTGGTCCTTCGGCCACGACGGCACCACGTCGTACGGGCCCAGCACCGAAGGGCAGGTCCGCATGAACGTCTGCGCCCACCGGGAGGTCAGGAATCCCAGCCGGTCCGCGCCCAGCATTCCCAGGAGCAGCTCCTCCGCGATGTCGTCCGGCAGCATCCGGAAGTACTCCGGCGGTGCCCACGGCGTGTGCGAGAAGTGCCCGATCCGCAGGTCGGGGCGGTGCTCGCGGAGCATCCCCGGCGTGAGCGCCAGGTGGTAGTCCTGGATCAGCACGACGGCCCCGGGCGCCGCCTCCGCCGCCAGCACTTCCGCGAATGCACGGTTGTACGTGCGGTACGCGACCCACTGCCGCCGGAACTCCGTGTCGAAGACCGGCTCCAGCGGGGTCTGGTACAGCATGTGGTTCACGAACCACAGCACCGAGTTCGCGATGCCGTTGTACGCGTCCGCGTGGATGTCCGGGTCGATGTCGAGCATCCGGACGCCCGGCTCGCCGACGCCGCGTCGCACCGCCTCGCGGTCGCCGTCGCCGAGCGCCGCGCACACCCACAGGGCGCCCGCGTCGGGGCCGATCGCCGACAGGCCGGAGACCAGCCCGCCGCCGCCGCGCCGGGCGTCGAGCGTGCCGTCCTCGCGGAAGGCGTACGAGACGGGGCCGCGGTTGGAGGCGACGAGTACCTGGGCGGCGTGCTCGGAGTCGGAGTGCTCGGAGTCGGAGTGCTCAGAGACCATGTCGCGAACCTAGCCCGTCACGTATCCGCTCAAACGTGCGGCCGGACTCCGTCGGCGGAGTCCGGCCGCACGGTCACTCGTTCAGTTGCCTCGGCCGCGGGTCGCGGCGAGTGCGATGGCTCCCGCCGCGGCGAGCGCCAGCGCGACTCCGCCGAGCAGCCACAGCCGCTCGCTGTTGTGGCCGGTTTCCGCCATTTCGCCGCGGCTGCCGGCGGCGCCGTTGTCAGGGGCGTCAGAGGCGTCAGAGGTGTCAGGGGTGTCGTGGGCCGCTCGTGCTCCCGACGCCTCCTGGCCTGCTCCCGGCCCGTCCTGCTGCGGCAGGCCCGGGGCCGAGGCGCGCCGGTCCGGGGCGGCGGTGTCCTTGGCCGTCTCCCGCCCGTCGCCCTGTCCCTGCTCGTCTCCTTGCTCCTGCTCCTCGCCCTGTTCCTCGTCCTGACCCGGGCCGGCCGGCGGCGCCGGCCTCGGCGCCCCGCCGACCACGGGCGCCACCGCGCACTTCGTGTCGGTGCTGCCCTCGTCGCAGTTGGACCGCGGCGAGTCCGCCGTGACGCTGCTGCCGAGCCTGCCGTCCCCGCCCACCTCGGCGTCGACGGTGACCGAGTACGTCACGGTCGCCGTCTTCCCGGCCGGGATGTCGCCGGTGAACGAGAGCTCGGGCTCCTCGTAGGCGACCTTCCCGAGGGTCGCCCTGCCGTCGCCGTCGTAGGAGGCGTCGTCGAGGGCGCCGGCGAGATCGTCGGTGAACCTGGCGTTCCGGTAATTGCGCTTGCCGGTGTTCTTCGCGGTGACGGTGAACGTCACGGTGTCCCCGGGACCGGCCGTCTTCGCCGACGCCGTCTTCGTGATCTCCAGCTCGGGCACCGGCACGGACAGGGCGAGGGCCGACGGCACATACGCGTCGTCGTCCGTTGCGAAGGCGAGCGTGGTGGACGTGGCGCCGGGCGCGATCGCGCCCTCCGGGACGTCGAACTCCTTCGCGTCGATGCTCAGGTTGTTGCGCAGGTGCGGGGCCACGGCGCCGTCGGCGGCGCCCGCGAAGAAGTTGCCGTTGCTCCTGGTGTCCTTCTCGGTCACGTACCGGCCGCCGACACGGAAGCGGTCGCCCGTGGTGCTCCGGTCGCCGCCGTACGCCGTGACGGACGCGCGGACCTGGCCACCGGACCGGTAGAAGCCCTTCACCGGGACGGTGGTGGCGGGCGAGGCGGAGCGCTGCAGGGCGTGGCCGCCGTAGACGTAGACGTTGCGCCGCTCCGGGGCGTGCTCCTCGTTCGGGGCGTCGTAGGCGTGGACGACGGTGAGCGACCAGCCCGCGGCACAGCCCCGGCCGGCCGGTGCCCAGATGCCGCCGACCGCGACCGGCAGCGGGTCACTCGATCCGGTGACGCCGGCGAAGGCGTCGGTGACGTCGGCCTCGCCGCTGTAGTAGTGCGCTCCACTGATCGAGTCCGGGTCCCTGACCAGGTGCTCGGCGTCGACCTCGACCGCATGGGCGTCGTTGACGCCGATCGAGGGCGTGGAGTCGAGCGGGTCGCCGGGCGACAGGGCGGCGTCGGCGCCCGAGGCCTCGCAGCGCGCCAGTGTGGCGCCGCCCGCGGTGCGGTACGTACCGTCGTTGCCGCCCCAGAACAGCCGCGCGTACACGACGTGCGCACCCGGCGGGATGCGGACCTGGCCGGTGCTCGAACCGTGGTCGGGCGACATCCCGGCGGTGTTGAGCCGCCGCAGGTCGAAGCTGCCGTCGCCGTCCTCGTTCTGCCCGGCGGCGGCGAGCGCGCACCGGGCGGCCATGTCGCCGGGCGCGTCCGGACAGCCGAGTACGGTGTTGCCGATGGTGGTGAAGTCGCCGTACAGCGAGGCGTCGTAGCGCTTCTCGAAGGAGGAGCCGCTGTCGGTGACGGCCCGGCCGGGGGAGAGCGGAGCGGTCGGCCCGGCCATTCCGGTCGAGACGGTGGTGACGGTCGCGACGACCGTCAGGGCCCCGACGAAACGGGGCAACCTGGAATTCTGGCGCCAAGCGCCCATGAGTCTCGTATAGCCCATAAATGCGAAATTTAGACAATACGACCGGCTGAGCCCGGCTACGCCGCGCCCGTGTTACGCCGCCCGGCCCGCTTCGCGTACTCCGCGTACTCGGGGATCTCCACCATCGGCGGCCGCTCCTCGGTGTCCACCGGATGGGTCCGCGGTACGAACCCGTCCTCGCCGCGCTCGAACTGGGTCAGCGCCGGACGCACCAGATGGCCCCGGGACAACCGCAGTTGGGCCGTACGGTAGATCGCCGCCGCCATCCGGCCCAGCGCCTGGCTGTCCTGGTGCCGGTGCAGCCGTACGCCCACGTCCACCTGCGCCAGCGCGTCCAGGCCCACCGTGTGCAGCGCGTCCACCAGCAGCCCGAGCTCCACCCCGTACCCCACCGGGAACGGCAGCCGCTCCAGCAGCGAGCGCCGCGCCGCGTACTCACCGCCGAGCGGCTGGACGAACCCGGCCAGCTGCGGCCAGTGCAGATTGAGCAGCGGCCGCGCCACCAGCTCCGTGACCCTTCCTCCTTGCTCGGCTCCGCCAAGACGGCCGCCCTGTCCGGTCCTGCCGGAGGCGAGCGCGTCGACACCGGTGGTCCCGAGCGGCCGCTCGTACATCGCCTTCACGAACTGCACGTCCGGCTCGGTCAGCAGCGGGCCGATGATCCCGGAGACGAAGTCCGCGGAGAACTCCCTCAGGTCCGCGTCCACGAAGCAGACGATGTCGCCGCCGGTCACGAGCAGCGAGCGCCACAGCACCTCGCCCTTGCCGGGCAGCGCCGGTATGCGCGGGAGTATCGCGTCCCGGTGCACCACGCGCGCCCCGGCCGCCGCGGCGGCCTCTGCGGTACGGTCCGTCGACCCCGAGTCGACGACCACGAGCTCGTCCACGAGCGGGACCGCCTCCGACATCAGCTCGCGCCGGATCACGGCGACGATCTCCCCGACCGTCGCCTCCTCGTTCAGAGCAGGGAGCACCACGCTGACCGTGGTGCTCTTCTTGGCGGCCAGCAGCTGGTCCAGGGGGCGGTCCGCCACCGACCAGGACCGCCGGGCCAGCCAGCGCTCCACCTCTTCCAGCACTTGATCTCCATCTCGCGGATCGGACGACCATCTCAAGCGTCCGGGGGTTCGGTTACAGTCTTGAACAACGCGAACGGCCGTCGCATGTCGGGGGTCCTCTCGCGAACAATCGAATACCGCTCATCCAGAGGGGCAGAGGGACACGGCCCGTTGAAGCCCCGGCAACCCTCCAGCCGGTTCTCGTCGCACGTCATACGACACTCGCGCGAGGCCCCGGCTAGGGAAGGTGCCAATTCCGTCTCGTGGCGAGATGCGCCGCGAGGAAGATGAGGAGAAAGGGCCTCGCCTCCATGGCTGTGCAGACCGTTGCCACCACCACCGACTCAGTTGATCTCGGCCCCGCCTCCGGGCTCTCCTGCCGCGAATGCGGCGAGCGGTTCGCGCTCGGCCCGATCTTCGCCTGCGAGATCTGTTTCGGGCCGCTCGAAGTCGCGTACGACCTGCCGAGCGGCGACCCGGAAGCCCTGCGCAAGCGGATCGAGAACGGTCCCGAGAACATCTGGCGCTATGCGCCGCTGCTCCCCGTCCCCGCCGACGTGGCGAGCAAGCCGAACCTGAACCCGGGCTGGACCAAGCTCGTCAAGGCCGACAACCTCGCCCGTGAGCTGGGTGTCGACACCGGCAAGCTCTTCGTCAAGGACGACTCCGGCAACCCGACGCACTCCTTCAAGGACCGGGTCGTCGCCCAGGCCCTGGAGGCCGCCCGCGCCTTCGGTTTCACCACGCTCTCCTGCTCCTCCACCGGCAACCTGGCGGGCGCGGTCGGCGCCGCCGCCGCCCGGGCCGGCTTCCGCTCCTGCGTGTTCATCCCGCACGACCTGGAGCAGGGCAAGGTCATCATGGCGGCCGTCTACGGCGGCGAGCTCGTCGGTATCGAGGGCAACTACGACGACGTCAACCGCTTCTGCTCCGAACTCATCGGCGACCCGGCGGGCGAGGGCTGGGGCTTCGTCAACGTCAATCTGCGTCCGTACTACGGCGAGGGGTCGAAGACGCTCGCGTACGAGATCTGCGAGCAGCTCGGCTGGCGGATCCCCGACCAGATCGTCATCCCCATCGCCTCCGGCTCCCAGCTCACCAAGATCGACAAGGGCCTGCAGGAGCTGATCAAGCTGGGCCTCGTCGAGGACAAGCCCTACAAGATCTTCGGCGCCCAGGCCGAGGGCTGCTCCCCGGTGTCCGTGGCCTTCAAGGCCGGCCATGACGTGGTCAAGCCGCAGAAGCCCGACACCATCGCGAAGTCCCTGGCGATCGGCAACCCGGCCGACGGCCCGTACGTCCTGGACATCTGCCGGCGCACCGGAGGAGCCGTCGAGGACGTCACCGACGAGCAGATCGTGGACGCGATCAAGCTGCTGGCCCGCACGGAGGGCATCTTCACGGAGACCGCCGGCGGCACGACGCTCGGCGTGGCGAAGAAGCTGATCGAGGCAGGCGTCATCGACCCGTCCCTCACCACGGTCGTCGTCAACACGGGTGACGGCCTGAAGACTCTCGACGCGGTGGCCCCCACGACGGGTATGTCCGCTGTCATCCGCCCCAACCTGGACTCTTTCCGAGAGGCTGGCCTCGCATGAGCGTCAACGTCCGCATCCCCACCATCCTCCGCACCTACACCGGCGGCCAAGCCGAGGTCCCGGCGGAGGGCGCGACCCTCGCCGAGGTCATCGCCGACCTGGAGAAGAACCACGCGGGCATCGCGGCGCGGGTCCTGGACGACCAGGGCAAGCTGCGCCGTTTCGTGAACGTGTACGTCAACGACGACGACGTCCGCTTCGAGCAGGGCCTGGAGACGGCCACGCCGGACGGCGCGGGCGTCTCGATCATCCCGGCCGTCGCCGGAGGCTGACCGTCGGGCGCGGTGCCGGAGCCGTGATCGCCACGCAGTGTTAACAGAATTGCCCCCTCCGCAAGCTAAGCGGAGGGGGCAATTCTGCATGGTTGAGCGCGGTAGAGTTGGGAAGTCCCCTCCACTGCTTGTGCCAGACGCATATGAGAATGCGCCCGAGCGCGACAAGAAGCAGCCAAAGTGTTCGACTTCGATGCGGCTTATGCGTGCTTTGGTGGGCCCGACTTGCCCGGGAAACCAGTGAATTCATGGGGATCGTCCTTTCGGCCCTGCCCAGAATTCTCGTCCGATTGACCTGTTGCACACGGCAGTTGGACAGATACATTCAGCCGCGGTCGACGCGTTCCGGCGCACGCTCACACCTGTCAGTGGGCGAGGTCTGACCCGGGTCCGCGAAGTGCGGTCCTGTGCAAGGGCCAGTAATAGGGGAGTTAGGCATGGCTCAGGGCACCGTCAAGTGGTTCAACGCGGAGAAGGGGTACGGCTTCATCGCGGTCGACGGTGGTGCGGATGTTTTCGTCCACTACAGCGCGATCCAGATGGACGGTTACCGCACCCTGGAGGAGGGCCAGCGGGTCGAGTTCGAGATCTCGCAGGGTCAGAAGGGGCCGCAGGCGGACATGGTCCGTTTGGCCGGCTGAAGCGCCGACCGACTGCAGCAACGTGACGGAGGGCCCGTACCCGGTGGGTACGGGCCCTCCGGCGTGTCGGGGGGCTTTGATTACAGGAGGCTCCCTCCCGTCCCCTGCCTCCGGCGGGGAGGCCCACGGTCGACCGCCGCCCCTCGTCGAGGCTTCGAAGCCGCTTGCGCCCGCCCGTCACCCGACCGCCACCCCTCATCGAGGCTTCTTCGAAGCCGCTTGCGCCCTCCCGTCGCCCGACCGCCACCCCTCATGGACGCTTCTTCGAAGCGGCTTGCGCCCTCCCGTCGCCCGACCGCCACCCCTCATGGACGCTTCTTCGAAGCGGCTTGCACTCTCCAGGCCCGAGTGCTAATCATTGGCGTTAGCACTCTACGAGTGAGAGTGACAACTATGGACCGGGTCGGTGAGGTCCGCAGGCCAGGTGGGGCAAGGAACCACAAGGCATGCAGGCCGTCCGTCGCGGGCGCCGAGCGCGGTCCGGAGAAATCCACCCCAGTCCGGGAGGACCACTTCACATGGCCAAGATCATCGCGTTCGACGAGGAGGCACGGCGCGGTCTCGAGCGCGGGATGAACCAGCTCGCCGACGCCGTCAAGGTCACCCTTGGCCCCAAGGGCCGGAACGTCGTCCTCGAGAAGAAGTGGGGCGCCCCCACGATCACCAACGATGGTGTTTCCATCGCCAAGGAGATCGAGCTCGAGGACCCGTACGAGAAGATCGGCGCCGAGCTGGTCAAGGAAGTCGCCAAGAAGACGGACGACGTCGCCGGTGACGGTACGACCACCGCGACCGTTCTCGCCCAGGCGCTCGTCCGCGAGGGCCTGCGCAACGTGGCGGCCGGCGCCAACCCCATGGCTCTGAAGCGCGGCATCGAGAAGGCCGTCGAGGCCGTCTCCGGCGCCCTGCTCGAGCAGGCCAAGGACGTGGAGACGAAGGAGCAGATCGCCTCCACCGCCTCCATCTCCGCCGCCGACACCCAGATCGGTGAGCTCATCGCCGAGGCGATGGACAAGGTCGGCAAGGAAGGCGTCATCACCGTCGAGGAGTCCCAGACCTTCGGTCTGGAGCTGGAGCTCACCGAGGGTATGCGCTTCGACAAGGGCTACATCTCGGCGTACTTCGCCACCGACATGGAGCGTATGGAGGCGTCCCTGGACGACCCGTACATCCTGATCGTCAACTCCAAGATCTCCTCGGTGAAGGACCTGCTCCCGCTGCTGGAGAAGGTCATGCAGTCGGGCAAGCCGCTGCTGATCATCGCCGAGGACGTCGAGGGCGAGGCCCTGTCGACCCTGGTCGTCAACAAGATCCGTGGCACCTTCAAGTCCGTTGCCGTCAAGGCCCCGGGCTTCGGTGACCGCCGCAAGGCCATGCTCGGCGACATCGCCATCCTCACCGGTGGCACGGTCATCTCCGAGGAGGTCGGCCTCAAGCTGGAGAACGCCGGCCTGGACCTGCTGGGCCGCGCCCGCAAGGTCGTCATCACCAAGGACGAGACCACCATCGTCGACGGTGCCGGTGACAGCGACCAGGTCGCCGGCCGGGTCAACCAGATCCGTGCCGAGATCGAGAACAGCGACTCGGACTACGACCGCGAGAAGCTCCAGGAGCGCCTCGCGAAGCTGGCCGGCGGCGTGGCCGTCATCAAGGCCGGCGCCGCGACCGAGGTCGAGCTCAAGGAGCGCAAGCACCGCATCGAGGACGCCGTTCGCAACGCGAAGGCGGCCGTCGAGGAGGGCATCGTCGCCGGTGGTGGCGTGGCCCTGCTGCAGGCCTCCTCGGTCTTCGAGAAGCTCGAGCTCGACCTGACGGGCGACGAGGCCACGGGTGCCGCGATCGTGAAGCTGGCCCTGGAGGCCCCGCTGAAGCAGATCGCGATCAACGCCGGTCTCGAGGGCGGCGTCGTGGCGGAGAAGGTCCGCAACCTGCCGACCGGTCACGGCCTCAACGCCGCGACCAACGAGTACGTCGACCTGATCGCCGAGGGCATCATCGACCCGGCGAAGGTGACGCGCTCCGCGCTGCAGAACGCTGCTTCCATCGCCGCGCTGTTCCTCACCACCGAGGCCGTCATCGCCGACAAGCCGGAGAAGGCCGCCGCGGCCGCTCCGGGCGGCATGCCGGGCGGTGACATGGACTTCTGATCGACCTCTGGTTGATCAACCGTCCTGAAGACCGAGGGCGGCACCCCCACTCCCAGGGGGGTGCCGCCCTCGGGCGTTTGCCCCGAGCCTCTCCTCCGGCCAGGCCTTAGGAGCCTCTCCTCAGACCACGCCCTAGGAACGTACGGCCATCCGTACCGATTGCTGCGCACACGCCTGCAGCGGCAGCGAGAACCGCGTGGTCTTTCCGTCGTCCCGTTGCGGTGGTGGGCGTGGTGTCCGCGGCTGGGTATCGGGACATCTCACCGCAGTGCGTCCGGTTGTACCCCGGGGAGTCTGATTCTGACCGCCTCTGTCGTATATGGTCGCTCACCGGTGACCGCCCGGTCTGCGACGCCGTCGCAGACGTGTCGCGCACCGGTGCTGGGGTAACCCCCACCTCCAACAGGCCGGTTGACGGGATGGGGCCCGGCTCCGGGTTCCGCGAGGCTCTTCGCATGCGAATCAACCGAGCCGTCCGCGCCACACCCACCAAGCTCCTCGCCCACACCACGCTCCTCGCCACCGCAGTCGTCGCCACCGCCGCACCCATGGCCGTGGCGACGACGCCCGACAGCACGGTGCGTTGGGAGACGTGCACCGGCACCGACCTCGACCCCCGCCAGGAATGCGCCACCCTCGCCGTCCCGCTCGACCACGACAACCCGCGCGGCCCGCAGATCTCCCTCGCCATCTCCCGCATCCGCAGCGACAAGCCCGAAGCCCGGCGCGGCACGCTCCTGCTCATCCCCGGCGGACCCGGCGGCTCCAGCATCAACGGCCCGTCCACGACCGGGCGGAAACTGCCCCAGTCGGTACGTGACGCCTACGACATCGTCGGCTTCGACCCGCGCGGCCTCGGCCGCAGCACACCCGTCAGCTGCGGCCTGACCCACGACCAGCTCTCGCTGCAGAACCTGCGCCCGTGGCCCGCCGCCGACGGCGGTATCGACGCGAACGTGGCGTCCGGCCGCCGTCTCGCCGACGCCTGTGCGCAGAACGGCGGCGAGGTGCTGCGCAGCATCAGCACCCGCAACGAGGCGCGGGACATCGACCGCATCCGCGAGGCCCTCGGCGAGCGGAGAATCTCGGCGTGGGGCACCTCGTACGGGACGTACGTGGGCGCCGTGTACGCGCAGATGTTCCCGCACCGCACCGACCGCTGGGTCCTGGACAGCAACGACGACCCGGACCCGAAGCGGGTCGCACGGACCTGGCTCGCCAACTACGCGACCGGCGTCGAGGACGCGTTCCCCGACTTCGCCGCCTGGGCCGCCGACCCCGGCAACCCGGACCGGCTCGCCGAGCACCCCGACGACATCCGCCCGATGTTCCTGGCGCTCGCCGCCCGCCTCGACCGCTCGCCCCTGCCGTGGCCCGGCGCCAACCCCGAGCAGCTGAACGGGAATGTGCTGCGCCAGACCCTGCTCGACAGCCTCAACTCCAAGGACCGCTTCCCCGCCCTCGCCCGGCTGATCTCCGCCGTCCGCGACGGGGACCCGCTGCCCGCTCCGCCGGTGCTGCCCGACGAGATCATGCAGAACGTCGCGGCCGTCTCCGCCGCAACCATCTGCAACGACGTCGACTGGCAGGCCTCGGTCCCCGCGTACCGGCGGGATGTGGCGAAGAGCCGGAAGAGCCACCCGCTCACCGCGGGGATGCCGGTGAACGTCATGCCGTGCGCCTTCTGGCAGGACCGGCCGCGGGAGCGCCCGACCACCATCACCCCGCACGGCCCGTCCAACATCCTGATGATCCAGAACGAGCGCGACCCGTCGACGCCGCTCGCCGGTGCGCTGAAGTTGCGCGAGGCCTTCGGTGACCGGGCCCGCATGGTCACCGTCGACTCGGTGGGCCACGGCGCCTATCGCGCGAACGGCAACGCCTGCGGCGACCGGGCCGTGACGGACTTCCTCGTCACGGGCGAGCGCCCGGCCCGTGACACGTTCTGCGCCCGGCCGTAGGCGCCGCACCACACGAACCGGCCCGTCGCGGTGTGACGCGACGCAAGCGAGTAGACACTGTCTACCCATCTCGGGTAGACAGTGTCTATGAATGATCAGGACACGGGCCTACGAGCCCGTCTGGTGGAAGTCGGCGTCGACCTCGTGGCCAGGGAAGGCATTCAGGCCCTGTCCCTGCGGGAGATCGCCCGCCGGGCAGGGGTCTCGCACGGCGCTCCCCGGCGCTACTTCCCCACTCACCTGGAGCTGCTGTCCGCCATCGCGCGACGCGGCTTCGCCGAGCTCGCCCGCAGGGCCGCCGAGGCGATCGGTGACGGGCACGCGAGCCCCCGTGCCCAGCTCATGGCGCTGAGCCGGAGCTACCTCGACTTCGCGCTGTCGAATCGCGGCATGTTCGAGCTGATGGCCCGCCACGACCTGCTGGAGAGCAACCATCTCGGCCTGCGGGAGACGAGTCTGCCGCTGTTCGACGTCGTCGTGGACCTCGTGAGCCGGGCGGAGCCACGGACCGATGTGCCGCCGCGGGTCGTCGCGGGCGCGCTGTGGGCCAACCTCCACGGCATCGCCCAGCTGTGGGGGTGGGGAAGCCTCCCGCTCGTGACGGGAGCCGACGACGTCGAACCGCTGCTGCGCGCCGCGCTCGACGCACACCTCGGGCCGGAAGCCCGATGAACACAAGGCGCCGACAGCGCTTCACCCTCGCCGGCAGCATCACCGGGGCCGTGATCGTCGCTCTGGACGGGACCGCGCTGACCATCGTGCAGCCCGTCATGCAGCGGGACCTCGACGCCTCCTTCGCCCAGGTCCAGTGGACCAGCACCGGGTATCTGATCGCCGTGGCAAGCCTGCTCGTCTTCGCCGGACGCCTCGGCGACCGGTACGGCCATCAGCGTGTCTTCACCATCGGGATCCTGGGCTTCGCCGCCACCTCGGCGGCCATCGGCCTGGCGGCCGGCATCGGCTGGGTCATCGGCCTGCGCGTCGCCCAGGGCGTCTTCGGCGCGCTGCTGCAACCGGCCACTCTCGGCATGCTGCGCGCCGCGTACCCGCGCGACCAGCTCGGCATGCCCATCGCCCTGCGCACCAGCGCCATCGGACTGGCGGCCGCCGCGGGGCCGCTCATCGGCGGCGCGCTCGCCGCCCACCTGGGCTGGCGCGCGGTCTTCTTCCTCGGCGTCGCCCCCGCGCTCGCGGCCGGCCTGTCGGCCCTCGCCGTACGGATCCCGGAGGCCCGGGAGACCCGGGAGACCCCGGAAACCCGGGACGTCTCCGCCGCGCCCGTACGACTCGACCTGCCCGGTGCCTGCCTGCTCGCGGTGGCGCTGGCGTGCCTGGTGCACACCCTCGTCAGCCTGCCGGAAGCCGGCCCAACGGCCCAGACCTTGCTGGGACTTGCCGCGGTGGCCGCCACCGGCACCGCCTTCGTCCTGCACGAACGACGCGCCCCGAGCCCGTTGGTACCCGCGAGCGTGGCCCGGTCGGCGACCATCACGTCCGGGCTCGGCGTCCTGGTGGCCGCGTCCGCCGCGATGTTCGGAGCCCTGTTCCTCGGCACGTACTACCTGCAGGACGTCCTGGCCCTGGACCCGCTCCGCAGCAGCCTCACCGCACTCCCCGGGCCCGTGATGATGGTGCTCGGCGCGCCCGTCGCCGCCGTGCTGGCGCGCCGACAGGGCCCCCGCCGTACGGCAGTTGCGGGCATGGTGCTCGTCGCCGCCGGCGTCCTGCTGATGTCCCGGCTCGACCAGGCGTCGGCCTCCTTGGCGATCGGCGGGTGCTTTCTCGTGCTCGGCGCGGGATTCGGCACGGTGATGGTCACCGCGACGGCCGCCATCGTCCACCAGTCGTCCGTGGACACCGCGGGGGTGACCGGCGGACTCCAGCAGACCGCGATGAACCTCGGCCCGACGCTGGGTATTGCCGTCGCGACGACGCTGACGACCCTCGCCGTACCCGCCTCGTCCGCCTCGTCCGCAGCGCCCGCCGCGCCGAGTGCCGTCACCGGCGGCGCGTTCACGGATGCGATGGGGACTGCGCTGGTGGTCCTCGCGGCCGTGGCGGTCATCGGCGCGCTGCTGGCCACCAGGCTGCCGGGGCTCAGGGCGACGCCCTGAGCGCGGGAGCGGGTGGGGGGCGGCCCTTCGTCGGGTACGTCGCCGCGCCGGTACGCCGCCCACCACGCGTCGTCGCGTGCCGTACGGGACCACCACGTTCGGGTGATCCAGCGCGCACTGCCCGATCCGGCCAAGTGCTCGCGTCCGCGCCGCAGATGGCCTGCCGCCTGGATGCGATTGAGGGCGGTGCGCAGGGCGCATTGCCCGTACGGGAGCACCTTGGCCAGCGTCTTTACGGAGATGTCCGCGCCGTCCGAGAGCCGGTCGATGAACGCGGCGATGGCGGCCTCGCGGCGCGGGAGGTGCGCGAAGTCGGCGACGGTGCGGGGGTGTTGGTCCGGCGCGGCGCGCTTCCCGTAGCCAGGTTTGGCCATCGGGTGCGGGGTCGCGTGCGCGGGCAGGAACGTAGCACTAAGCTGGCTGTCAGCCATCGGATCGCCCTTACGATCTTGGTGGTCAAACCCCCGCAGGTGTTACAGCACCGGGCGGGGGTTGTTCGTTTTCCGGACACGCTAGAGCGTCGCCACCCTGCGTGGCAAGTTCGTCGCGCATAGTCAACTGGTCAGGGTGGGCGGGTGGGTTGAGGCCCTGACCCCATTCCTTGAAAAGAGCGCTCGGGGCCCGAGGCTCAAGCCTCGGCCCGTGCGGCGTCAGCTGCTCTCCGTGGTGGATTCGGCAAGACCCCGTCACCATTCTGTGAAGGTCCTGCGGGACGCTTGTGCTCAGTCAAGCGCACTCGCGCTTCTCACTCGGGGGACAAGATGACCACCCAGGCACGTCGTACCGTTCGCAGAGCCGCCGTCGTTCTCGCCGCCGTGTCCGCACTGGCCCTGACGGCTTGTGGGCCCAAGGAAGGCCCGACCGACCAGACCGGCGGCGGGGCCGAAGCGCCCACTGTGAGCCCGTCCAAGCCCGCGAGCCCCTCGAAGCCCGTGAGCCCCTCGAAGCCTGCAAGTCCCTCGAAGCCGGCGACGCCCGCCGGCTCCCCGGGCAAGGGCTCGTCCGGTGGCGGTGCGGGCGACGGTTCGTCGTCCGACCCCGACTACAACGTTTTCCCCTGCAGCACGTTCGACGTGAAGTTCACCGCGACCCTCGCGGATGCCACGACCAGCAGCTACCTGCTCAAGATCACCAACAAGAGCGGCAAGCCGTGCAGGGTGCTGGGCCACCCGGTCGTGACCTTCGGCGACCTGGACGGGCAGGCTACGGAGCGGGGCGAGGCCCCCGGTATCGAGGACGCGCTCAGGCTCGCGCCGGGCGAGACGGCGTACGCCGGGCTCATGGGAGGGGCGAACGACGGCAAGGGCAAGACCGTCAACTCCATCGCGATGACCATGAACACCGAGTCCGACCTGGAGCAGAAGCCGCTCACGGCCTCGACTCCCGGCCTCTACGTCTCGCCCGACAAGAACTCCGTGACTGCCTGGCTCGACAATGCGGAGGACGCCCTCAGCCTGTAGGCGTCGCGTCCTTGAGATCCGCGACGAAGGCGGACCAGGCGGCGGCCCGGAACACGAGCCTCGGGCCGCCGGGGTTCTTGGAGTCGCGGACGGGGACGATGCCGGGGTGGGCGTCGTCGACTTCGAGGCAGTCGGCGCCGTCGGGGCCGCTGTACGTGGACTTGCGCCAAGTGGCGACCTCAAGGCAGTTGCCGCCGTCGCCACCGCTGTAGCTGGACTTGTGCCAGGTGGCCGTGCTCAGGTCGTACTCAGGGCTGCTGATCTCCATGGGCGTCATCCTCCGCCACTGATTCGATCAAGGCCAGGGATTCTTGTGGTGACAGTGCGCTGGCCGCTACCAAATCGTAGGTCAGTTCGTGACGGGTCACCGTGGCCGGGTCATCCAGCAACCATCCTGTCCCCAGGCCGTCGACGTAGGCGAGCGGGGGCGCGTCGGGGAAGGACATCAGCTTCAGCCCGCCGTCCAGGGCGGCGTGCGCGCCCGCCGCGAACGGCAGCACCTGCACGATCACGCGGTGGCGGCGGATCAGTGCGGTGATATGGCTCAGCGCCTCTGCCATCACTGCCTTGCTGCCGACCCTCCGGCGTAACACCGCTTCATCCAGAACCGCCCACAACAGCGGCGTTGTTGGATCGTCGAGGAGGTGTGCGCGATCCAGCCGGTTCTCGACGAGCTCGTCGATGACCGCTTCCACCACCGTCGGCTGGTACGCGCGGAACACCGCCTGCGCATACGCCTCCGTCTGCAGCAGGCCCGGGATCAGCAGCGGCGCGTACTCCTTGATCGCCGTGGCGACGGCTTCCGCCTCCGCCGCCTCGGCGAAGTGGTCCGGGTACTTCGACTTGTTGGCGGCCTTGCAGTTCCGCTCGAAGAACCCGTTCGTCCCCAGTATTTCGTCGATCCTGCGCGCGATGTCCGGCTGCATTCTTCGCGTACCCGCCTCCAACTGCCCGATGAACGACGCGCTCACGAAGAGCGGTTCGCCGAGCTCGCGCTGGCAGAGGCCGGCGTTCTCGCGGGCATGGCGCAGCTCCGCGCCGAGCAGAGCCCTGGGAGACGTGGAGGGGTCGAGATCCTTCGGTCCAGGCAATGTCAACTCCGTGTCACGCACGTGGGGTTGTTGGGCCGTCGATACTGGTCAGGCTAGCCCTCCACCCACCACGCTGTGTAGAGAACGTACACACTCAGAGTGGAGGTGTCCGATGGTGCTCGTACGATCGGCGGAGCGGCTGCGGGCCGCGGAAGAGGTTGTGGCGCAGCTGCGGGGGGAGCTCGACGAGGTGGGGGTGACCCTGCCGTCCCTGCGGGTGGACCTTGTGTCGCTGACGAGTGAGTCGGTGACGTATCCCCTGGTTGACCTGGGGCGTTGCAATCTGGACACGGCGCTGCGGATTGCCGCAGTCCTCCACGAGGCGCGCAAGTGAGGCCCGGGGAGTACGCGATCGATTCGCGCGACGGGCGTATCGGTCGTGTGATGGGGCGCGAGGGGCCGTACGTGCAACTGCGGCCGCCGGGTGGCGGGCGGGAGTGGGACTGTCCGCCCGAGGCGCTCAGCCCGGCGCCGCCCGGCGAGGTGCTGCGGGCGCGGGTCAGGGAGCGGAACAGGGAGAGGCGGCTGCCGTGAGCGGACATGCCCTGACGAAGGCGTCCCGCATATGTACACTCGAAGGGCCGAGTAGGGCTCCTTCATGTACAGAATGCGAGGTCGAGATGTCCCTGACACACATCGACATCGACGACGAGGCCCTGGAGACCGCCAAGCGGCTCGGCGGCCATCGGACGAAGACGGCCGCGGTCGCGGCGGCGCTGGAGGAGTACAACAAGCGGCTCCGGCGTGCCAACGCCTACGACAAGTACTTCGAACTCGCGCAGGACTGGGACATCGAAGGAGCCGAGGCCGTCCATCGGGCCGAGAAGGAGGGGCGCGCTCGGTGAGCGTCTATCTGCTCGACTCGTCGGCTTTATGGCGCATGCTGCGTGATGAGAAGCTCCGCTCTGCCTGGCGGGACACCGCCGTGGACGGCGATATCCGTTCCTGCTATCCGCAGCGGGCGGAGTTTCTGAGGTCTGCGCGCGATCTCAGGGAGTACGAGGAGCGCAGCGCCATGTTCGACGAACTCTACGAGGACGTGCCCGTACCCAAAGGGGCGGGACAGTGGGTCGGCGGACTCCAGCGCCGGGCCGCAGGGCGCGGCGCGCATCAGGCGTTGTCGCCCGTAGACCTCCTGATCTGCGCGACAGCCGCCCGTCACGGCCTCATCGTCCTCCATGACGACAAGGACTTCGTGACCGCCACTCGCCTTGCCGTCGACCTTCAGCAGCACAACGTGCACGACGGGCCGCGCTGACAGGGACGTCGTCGTCGACCGGATCGGGATAGGGTGACGGCTCCAGCACTGCCAGGACCGGATCGAGGAGGTGAGACCCATTACTGCTGTTGCAGGCCGGGTGCTCGCCTCCGCGTCGTCGTAGGTGTGTGAGGGAGCCCCGTTCGGTATTCCGAAAGGCTCCCGTGTCGCTTTCATCTCCGGATCCGTCCGTCATCGTCAACCGCCTTCGCTCCGCCGGCTGTGTCTTCGCCGAGGACGAGGCGGAGCTGCTCCTCTCCACCGCCCGCACGCCCGCCGAGCTCGCCGCCATGGTGGAGCGGCGCGTGGACGGGCATCCCCTGGAACACGTCCTCGGGTGGGCCGAGTTCTGCGGTCTGCGGATGGTCGTGGACCCAGGGGTCTTCGTGCCCCGTCGCCGTACCGAGTTCCTTGTCCGGCAGGCCGTGGCCGCCCGGCCGGACGCGTCCGTGGTCGTCGATCTGTGCTGCGGCACGGGCGCGGTGGGGGCCGTGCTGGCCGCCTCGCTGTCCGGTGTCGAGCTGTACGCCGCCGATGTCGACCCGGCGGCGGTGCGGTGTGCCCGGCGGAATGTGCCCGAGGGCGCCCGCGTGCACGAGGGGGATCTCTTCGAGGCCCTGCCCGGTGGACTGCGCGGACGTATCGACATCCTGGCCGCGAACGTGCCGTACGTACCGACGGAGGAGGTCGGGCTGCTGCCCGCCGAGGCCCGCGTGCACGAGCCGCTCGTCGCGCTCGACGGCGGCGCGGACGGGCTGGACGTGCTGCGGAGGGTGACCGGCGAGGCGGGCGGGTGGCTGGCGCCCGGTGGTTGTCTGCTGTTCGAGACGAGCGAACGGCAGGCGGCCGACGCCGTCGAGGCCGTCGCCCGGAGCGGGCTGGTGCCGTGCGTGGTCACGTCCGACGAGCTGTACGCCACCGTCGTCATCGGGACCCGGCTGTCCGGTTGATAGCTGCGTGGCCCATGGGAGCCTCAGATCTCCATCAACTCTGTGGTGTCCATGAAGGGTTGGCTCATCACGTTCGGTCAGCACGCAACGTCTGACAGACACCCCTGTCGCGTTCTGAAGGCCCCGGCCCGGCATCCCGCACCCCTGGATGCCGGGCCGTCGGCTCGTTGCCGCGGTCCGAGTGCCGTCTTCGTCCGCGTCCCCGTTTCCGTTCCCGTTCCCGTTTCCGTTTCCGTCCGGGTCCGCGGCCAAGTTGCCCAGCCTATCGAGCCGGAAGTGGCCCTGGGGAACGGGCCATCGGGACCGTAGCGTCAAGGTGTGACGACGACGAATCGCATCCTGCCGCCCGCCGGACCGCCCCGGATCCTCGCTCTGGCCCAGCTCTCCAACTCCCTCGGTGACGGGGCTTATTACGTCACTTCCGCGCTCTACTTCACGCATGTCGTCGGGCTCGCCCCGGCGAGGATCGGCATCGGGCTGACCCTCGCCTGGGCGATCGGGTCGATCGTGGGCGTACCGCTCGGGCGGCTCGCCGACCGGCGGGGGCCGCGTGGGACGGCGGTGCTGCTCGCTCTGGCGACGAGCGCGGCCGTGGCGTCGTTCCTCGTCGTACGGTCCTTCTGGCCGTTCCTGCTGGCCGCGTGCCTGTACGCCGCCGCGCAGTCGGGGCTCGCCGCGGCCCGGCAGGCGTTGCTGGCCGGGCTTGTCGCGCCGACGGAGCGGACCGGTGTACTGGCGCATCTGCAGTCGACCCTGAACGCGGGGCTGGCCGTCGGTGCCGGGCTCGGCGGGCTCGCGCTGTGGTCCGGCACGAGGACCGCTTATCTCTCGGTGTTCGCGCTGGACGTGGTGAGCTTCCTGGTGTGCGCGCTCGTGCTGCTGCGGCTTCCGGCAGTCGGGCCCGTGCAGTTCTCCGGCAAGGGGCCGGCGCTCGTCGTCCTGCGCGACCGGCCGTACCTGCTGGTCACCCTGCTCAACGCGGTGCTGCTGCTGCGGATGCCGCTGCTGAGCCTCGGGATACCGCTGTGGATCAGCGAGCGGACGGACGCGCCGGCCTGGCTCGTATCGGCGCTGTTCGTGCTCAACACGCTTGCTGTCGCCGCGTTTCAGGTGCGGGCGGCTCGGGGTGTCACCTCGCTGGGTACGGCGGTGCGTGCCGTACGGCACTCCGGGTTGATCATGCTCGCGGCTTGTGCGGTGTTCGCGCTGTCGGCTGCCGGAGTGCCCGTGTGGGTGGCGTCCGCGGTGCTCGTCGCCGGAGCGCTGCTGTACGTGGCCGGCGAGATGCTGCACTCCGCCGGGTCGTGGCAGATCAGCTTCGACCTCGCGCCGGCGGGGCGCACGGGCGAGTACCAGGGCTTCTTCGGTACGGGCGTGACGGTGGCCCGCACACTGGGCCCGCTGGTGCTGACCGCGATGCTGGTGACCTGGGGCATGCCCGGGTGGCTGGTGCTGGGCGGGCTGTTCGTCGGCACGTCCTGGGCGCTCGGGCCCGCGGTGCGATGGGCGGAGCGGTCCCGGTCGGTGGGCGGCGCGGCCGGGGTGCAGGACGTCGATGGCCGGGCGCCAGAGGGTCGCGTTCGCGTCGAGTGAGTGTCGGGGCGTTCGGGGGGTGAGCTCCGGGGCTTCTCATGCCCGTCTCATCGTGGCCTTACCTCTTCATCACGCCGCGTCCATAGCTTTCGCGCCATGTTCTTCACCTACCTCAGGCGCGAGCTGCGCCGCCGCAGGAAGGCGGCGCTCGTCGTCGCCTCGGGGCTTGCTCTCGGAATCGCCCTGGTCATCGTCGTCAACTCGGTCTCGGCCGGGATGAGTCAGGCGCAGGGCAAAGTGCTGGAGTCGCTGTACGGGCTCGGCACCGACATGACCGTCACCAAGGCCGCCGCACCGCCCGGGGAGGGGGAGACGGTCAGGCGGCCGCGGTTCGAGTTCGACGCGAAGGGTGAGGGCGACGACGACGCCGAGCAGAGCCAGGACATCGTCATGGTCCAGGGCTTCGAGACGCTCGCGTCGTCGACCGTCGGGCAGGTCGGCAAGCAGGACGGGGTCGCGGACGCCGTCGGCGGGCTGAACGTGCGGGTCATGAAGGTCAACGGGCAGTTCAGGCGCGGCGAGTTCAAGCAGGGCGAGCAGGCGCCCGGCCAGGGGCAGCGGGGCGGCGGTCCGGTCACCGGCGAGGTGCAGGGCGGCGGAGCCGACTTCGACGTGAACTCGTACTCCGTGTACGGGACGGACGTCGCCCATCAGGAGCTCGGTCCGCTGACCTCGTCGAAGATCACGTCCGGGCGTACGTTCGCCGCGTCGGAGACGGCCGCGAAGGTCGCCGTCGTCGACAGCGCGTACGCCAAGGAGCAGAAGCTCTCGGTCGGCAAGACGCTGACGATCTCCGGGACGAAGTTCGGCATCGTCGGGATCGCGACGGCGGACAGCGGGGACGCGGCCGCCAATGTCTATCTGCCGCTCGCGCAGGCGCAGACCCTGGCCGACGCGAAGGGCAAGGTCACGACGGTCTATGTGAGGGCGACCGACTCGCAGCGGATCGAGAGTGTGAAGGCGGGCATTCAGAAGAACGTCTCCGGGACGACGGTGACGACGTCCGCCGATCTGGCGGAGACGGTGTCGGGGTCGCTGTCCACGGCCTCCGACCTGGCGTCGGGCGTGGGCAAGTGGCTGTCCATCGTGGTGCTGGCGGCGGCGTTCCTGGTGGGCGGGCTGCTGACGTCGTCGGCGGTGAGCCGGCGGGTGCGGGAGTTCGGCACGCTCAAGGCACTCGGCTGGAAGAGCCGCAGGGTCACCGGGCAGGTGGCGGGCGAGGCGCTCGTCAACGGACTGATCGGCGGGGCGCTGGGGATCGGGCTCGGACTGGCGGGCGCGTGGGCGATCACCGCGTTCAGCCCGACGCTGACGGCGCAGCTGGGCGGCGGTTCCGGCGGTGGCGGCCAGGGGATGGGCGGCCGGATGCTCGTCGGCGGTGGCGGCCCGGGCGGTCCCGTGCGGGAGTCCGCCTCCCGCGCCCTGGACATCGCGCTCACCGCGCCGGTCTCCCTGACGACCATCGGCCTGGCCGTGGCGCTCGCGGTGACCGGCGGGCTCATCGCGGGTCTGTTCGGCGGCTGGCGGGCATCGCGGCTGCGTCCGGCGGACGCGCTGCGGCGGGTCGAGTAGTCCCGCCCCCTTCGATCACGTGCTTTGCACGCGGCTTTACACGCGCTTTCTACGCGCTTTCTACGTCCGGCTGGAGTTGGAACATGTATGAGCTGAGTGGAGTCAGCAAGCGGTACCGGCGCGGTAAGGACACCGTGCAGGCCCTCGACGGGGTCGACCTGGTCATCGAGGACCGCGGGCGGCTGGTCATCCAGGGACCGACCGGTGGCGGCAAGTCCACGCTGCTGCAGATGCTCGGCGGCCTGGACCGGCCGAGCGAGGGGTCCGTCGTGCTGGACGGCGTGGACCTGGCCTCCTTGCCGGAGGCGCGGCTGACGCGTGTACGGGCCGAGAAGATCGGCTTCGTCTTCCAGAGCTTCAACCTGGTGCCGACGCTGACGGCTCAGGAGAACGTCGAGACCGCGCTCGTACCGCTCGGGCTGAGGGCGGCGGAGCGGCGGGAGCGGGCGGGCGAGGCGCTGGCGTCGGTGGGGCTCGGGGAGCGGCGAGGACATCTTCCCGGTGAGCTGTCCGGCGGGCAGCAGCAGCGGGTGGCGATCGCGCGGGCGCTGGTGAAGCGGCCGGCGGTGCTGCTCGCCGACGAGCCGACCGGCAACCTCGACGAGTCGATGCGTGACGAGATCATGGAGCTGCTGGAGGGGCTGTGGGAGGAGAACGGGCTGACGTTCGTGATGGTCACTCATGACTCGGCCCTGGCCCGGAGGTCGCCGCGGGTGGCGACGATCCGGAAGGGGCGGGTGACGATCCGGGAGCAGTCGGTGGGAGCGGTGTAGCCCGTGGAGCGGGCGGGGTTCGGCGGCCGTGTGGCTTGGGCGGGGCTCGGCGGCCGTGTGGTCCGTGGGGGCCGTGTGGCCCGGGTTGTACGGTGCCGGCTGCGGGTCGTGGGGGACCGCGGTCCGGCCCGGGCGGTGGGCCCGGGCCGGGTGCGCGCCCGGCGTTGCTTCACCGCGGTCACTTCACCGCGGTCACTTCACCGCGGTCAGCCTCGCGTAGACCACGACGTTGCCCTGCCAGCCCGTGCGCTTGGCGTAGTTGCCGCCGCAGGTGATCACCCGCAGCTCGGGCCGGCCGGAGCTGCCGTAGACCTTCTTGTCGGGGAACTTCTTCTTGGGGTAGACCTCCACCGCCGTGACGGTGAACACGGCCGTGCGCCGGTCCGCGCGGCTGATCTCGATCGTGTCGCCCTTGGTCAGACCGCCGAGGTCGTGGAAGACGCCGGGGCCGGTGCGTGTGTCGACGTGCCCGGTGGTGACGGCTGTCCCCGCCGAGCCGGGAGCCGTGCCGCCGCCGTACCAGCCGGCGAGGCCGGGTCTGTCGGCGGGCGGGGGCCGCAGTGCCCCCGCCGCGTCGAGGCCCAGTCGTACCAGCGGGGCGTCCACGCCGATGGCGGCGGCACGCAGCCGGACCGGATCCGACGGGGGCAGCGGCCGCACGCCGGGGGGCCCGGGAGCGGGATGTACGGAGGTGGGAAAGGCCTGGGCGGGCGAGGGCTGCGGCGGTCGCTCGTCGCGTGCCGCGTTGATCACCAGTACGAGGCCCGCCATCAGTGCGCAGGCCAGAAGCTTGACCGAAGGGACGTACGTGACCGAAGGGATGTACGGGTGTGGGGGAGCGCCGCTCCCGGGCCCGGTTTCCATCGCGGTCAGGGTCCGGACGCGGGGTCAGGCCCGGATGCCGCTCCGGCGGCGGCGCATCCTGACCACACCGCCGGCGGCGGCTCCGGCGAGCAGCGCACCGCCCACGGCGAGCTGCGTACTTTTGTCCGTGGTGTCCCCGAAGCCGGCGTCGACCGCGCCGCTCGGGTCGTCGTTGTCGTCGTTGTCGTCGCCGGAGACCTCGTAGCTGTCCGTGAGCTTGGTCCGCGGCGGGCACTTGATGGTGACCGTGTCGCTGCCGGAGGCCCCTTCCGGAAGCTTGAACTCGCCGGTGAGCTCACCCTCACTGTCACCCGCGAAGAGGTGGAACGCCCCGCCCGCCTCGGACTCGCCCTTGCCGTAGGTCTCCTTGCCGCAGGCCGTGGTGGTGACGGTGACCGTGTCGCCCGGGGAGGCGTTCCTCGGGCGGATACTCAGGTCCGAGTCGTCGGCGACGGCAGTGGCCGGGACCGACAGACCAAGGGCCACGACCATCAGCCCGATACCTACACCAACTCGTGTGCCGCGCATATGAATCCTCCAACGGAGCCGGAGCAGTGTCCGGTCTGTCTGTCTGGTGCCTGTGCTGTTCCCTGCGCTGTTCCCGTGCTGGGCTCTGCTCATGAGGCAACCGACAGTCCGTCAGATCAGCAACCTGACACATTGACAGATCTTCACCCGGGTAGGTGCACCGGCCGCTCCCGCTTGATCGTTTATGCAGGTCACGGGAGCGGAGGCGAGCGCGGCGGAGGAGCCACCGGAAGGACTGCGAACGGGCTAGGGCCTGTCGTTCGGATCAGGCCCGTTCGGCGACCGGAGCGCCTCCCGGAGGTGGCCGTTCGACTGCTTGAGGCGGGATGTGGCCGTCGCGGCGTCGAGGTGGGAGAGGAGCATCAGGATCGCCGTCTTCACCTCGCCGTCGGCGGCGGTCAGGGCCGTCTCGATCTCGTCGTCGGCCGCGCCCGTGGCCAGGGCGACGATGTGCCGGGAGCGGGCGTGGAGCTTCTCGTTCGAGGCGCGGACATCGACCATGAGGTTCCCGTAGGTCTTGCCGAGACGGATCATCGTGATGGTCGAGATCATGTTGAGGACGAGCTTCTGGGCCGTGCCCGCCTTCAACCGGGTGGAACCGGTGAGGAGTTCGGGGCCGACCACGACCTCGACGCCGTGCTCCGCGGCCGCGGCCAGCGCGCTGTCCGCGTTGCAGGAGAGGCCGATCGTCAGGGCGCCCCGCGCCCGGGCGTGTTCGACCGCGCCGATCGCGTACGGGGTGCGGCCGGACGCGGAGATGCCGACCACGGTGTCGAGGGCGGTGAGGCCGAGCCCGTCCAGGTCGGCCGCGGCGAGCTCCTTGGAGTCCTCCGCGCCCTCGACGGCCGTCACCATCGCGGTGGGGCCGCCCGCGATCAGGCCGACGACCTCGTCAGGGGCCGTGTTGAAGGTGGGCGGGCACTCGCTCGCGTCCAGCACGCCGAGTCGGCCGGCCGTGCCCGCGCCCGCGTAGACCAGACGGCCGCCGCGGGCCATCCGTTCGGCGGTCGCGTCGATCGCGGCGGCGATGGCCGGGAGCTGGTCGGCGACGGCGGCGGGAACGGTCCGGTCCTCGCCGTTCATGATGCGGGCGATGTCGGCGGTGGGGAGCTGATCGATGTCGGCGAGCTCGGGGCGGAACGCCTCGGTGGTGAGGCTCGCCAGTTGCGCACGCAGTTCGGTGGAGCGGGGGGTGGAAGTCATGGGGCGCGACTCTCTCGGTGTGGCTCGGTTTCTCTCGGCGTGTCTCGTGTCTCTCGGTGGCTCTTCGGCGTCTTTTGGCGTCTCTGGTGTCTCTGGCCTTGCTCGGTGGGGTCAGCGGGTGCGGGGGCTGTGGCGGTGCGCGAGGGCCTCGTACGAGGCGGCGAGGGCCGGCGCGGCCTTCTCGTACGTGCGCTGCGCGACGCCGACGAACAGGCAGTCGACGACCAGCAGCTGGCTCGTGCGGGAGGACATGGCCGCCGGGCGCAGCTCGCTCTCGCGGGCGGTGGAGGTGGTGAGGATGTGGTCCGCGTACTGCGAGACCGGTCCGTCCGGGCGCCCGGTGATCGCGACGGTCGTCGCGCCGCGGTCGAAGGCGACGCGCAGGGGCTCGATGATGTCGCCGGTCGAGCCGGAGTGGCTGATCGCTACGGCGACGTCGCCGGATCGGAGCTGCACGGCGTTGGTGACGGCGAGGTGCGGGTCGCTGTGGGCGTGGGCGATCAGGCCGATGCGCAGGAGCTTCTGCGCGAGGTCCTGGGAGACCAGACCGGACGCGCCCACGCCGTAGATGTCGATGCGGCGGGCAGCGGCGAGGGCGCTGACGGCTGCGCCGAGCTGGATGGTGTCCAGACCCGCCGCGGTGTCGGCGAGGGTCTGCTGCTCGTCGTACGCGAGCTTGGCGACGACGTCGGCTATGGGGTCGTCGACCGCGATGTCGGCGGTGACGGCCGGGGCGCGGCCGGACTGCTGCTGTGCGGCGAGGCCGGCGAGCGCGAGGCGCAGATCGCGGTAGCCGGGGTAGCCGAGGAGCCGGGCGGTGCGGACCACGGTGGCCTCGCTGGTGCCGGTGAGCTCGGCGAGGCCGGTGACCGTGAGGGCCGCGCAGCCGGCCGGGTCGCCGGCGACGGCTTCGGCGACCCGCTGCATGGAGCGGGTCATGGACGGTGCGAGCGTACGCACCTTCGCCGCGAGCGCGGCGGGCGCGGGCGGGGCGTCGCCGCCGGTGCCCGGACCGGGGCCTGTCCCGCCACCCGCGGTGAAAGAATCCTTCAGGTCATTGGTCACCCTTGAAAGATATTTTCGCCTTCCTTGAACGGTCAACCCCCTTTGTCCCATGGGCCTGCTGACCCGCGGGCGGCCGACCGGTTGACCTGCCGGCCTGTGGACCGGCGGCGGCCGGGGTGACAATGACTGCATGGAAGTCAACCCACTGGAGCAGGCGCTGCATGCCGCCCGCGCCCTCGTGCTCGCGGACCTCGCCGCCCGCGACGTCGCCCATGCCGAGGTCGTCTCGCTCGTCGAGGAAGCGGTCGTGGAGCGTCGTTGGTGGGTCGAGCAGTGGCCCGAGGGTGCCGAGTACGTGGCCGGGCTGATCGCCCAGGATGTGCAGGACGCGCTGCTGGAGCAGTACGGGCGGTGGCCGATCTGCCCGGTCTGCACCTCGGGCGAGCCGCATGCCCTCGACGTGGAGCCGGAGTTGGGGCCCGACCCGCACTGGGTCTGCGGGAAGGCGGGTGTGGTGGTCGCCCCCGTCGGCGGACTCTCGTGACGGTCTACATCGACCCGCCGAGCTGGCCGGGACACGGCCGCATGTGGTCCCACCTGGTCAGCGATGTGTCGTTCGAGGAGCTGCACGCCTTCGCCGCGTCCATCGGCTGCCCGCCGCGCGCCTTCGAGCGCGACCACTACGACGTCCCCTCGGAGCGTTACGAGGACGCGGTGCGCGCGGGTGCGGTGGAGGTCGGGTCCAAGGAGCTCGTACGGCGGCTCACCGAGGCGGGGCTGCGCCGGCCGAAGCACCGGCAGGTGTAAGGGGGTTGGCCGCGGGGGCTCGTGGTGGGTGTCCGCGGAGGGTGCCCGTGATGGGGGCCCGCGGGGGCGTGCCCGCCTACTGCCCGCTCAGGTCGTGAGGTCCTGCAGCTCCGCCGACACGTTGCGGCGGGCCGCGGCCTCCCATACGCGCTCGCCGTAGGGGGTACGGAAGAGGCGCGGCAGGCCGAGAAGGTGGCGCAGCACGTCGGCACGGCCCGCGCGGAACGCGTCGTCCGGGACGAAGGCGTACTCCTCGCGGACCGCGGCGGCATAGGCGGCGTACGCGTCCGGCGCCGACGCGAGGATCGCGAGGTCCGCGTCGCAGAGGACCATGCCGTTGCTGTCGCCCTCCTGCGCGGCGTGGGTCCTGGTGAGGCGGACCAGCCGGGCGACCTCGTTCGTACGGGCCTCGTCGATGTCCAGCTCGGGCAGGGCGCGCTCGGCGAGACGGGCGGAGCGCTCCTCGTTGGTGGACCGCTCCGGGAGATAGACCGCGTCGTGGAACCAGGCGGCCAGGCGTACGAGGTCGGCGTCGTCCGCGTACTCCGCGAGCGTGTCGATGTGGCCGAGGACGGCGACCAGGTGATCGGTGGTGTGGTAGCGCCGCTGGGGCTCGGCCCAGCGTGCGAGCAGGTTGTCGCAGTAGCGGTACGGGGAAGGCCTGCACTCGTCCGTGTCGCGGGCCACGAGCACGGCGGAGGCCCAACGGCGGCGCAGGTCGTCGTGGGCGGGGTGCGGGGGCAGGGCGGGCATGGGGGCCATTGTGCCGTGGTCTTCGTCGTGCCGGGGCGCCGGGCGGAGGACGCATCGGGACCGGCCGTTGCGGCCGCCCGGCCGCGGCGGTTTGCTTGCGGGCATGACCGACATCCGTGATCCCGAACTTCCCGGACTTCTGCTCCGTACTGAACGCGACGCGCTCATTCCGCTGTTGCGCGCCCGGCCCGACGAGGACTTCGCGCTGCGGACCGCGTGCCCCGGCTGGACCGTACGGGACGTGCTCGCGCACTGCTCCGCCGCGCTGACGCGGGTGGTGGAAGGGCGGTTCGAGGAGGGGGTGTTCAGCCCCGAGTCGAACGACCGGGACATCGCCGAGCGTGCCGACTGGTCCAACAGCGCCGTCATCGACGAGCTGGAGCGCGGGATGACCCGGGCGGGGCCGGTCATCGCGGCCGCCGGGCACGGGCTGCTGGACGGGATCGCGCTCGGCGAGTGGGTGCACGCCGGCGACGTACGGGAAGCGCTCGGTGAGCCCGGTGCGTACGAGGGGGACGGGCTGGTGCACGCCCTCGCCCTGCTGGCCGGGCTGACCCGGGCCCGGAAGACGCAGCCGCTGCTGGCCCGGCTGGACGGCCATGACGCACCGCTCGTCCTGGGTGCGGACAGCCCGGACCCGGCGACGTACACGGGGTCCGCGGCCACGCTGATCCGGTTGCTGGCGGGGCGGCCGCTGACAGAGACGCGGTACGAGCTGACGGGGGCGAAGGAGCGGGACCTGGTCTTCTTCGACTGATGTGCTGCTGCCGCCGTGGCGTCCGCGGTCGCCTCCGTCGCGGCTTCCGCCGTGGGTTCCGTCGGCGTGCTGGCGTAAGAGGCATACCGGGCGATAATGGATAGCGCCTGTGCGTCATCCCCGATGTGCGGAGGCTGACACCATGAACGCATTGCTGATGGCCCAGAGCGGTCCGACCGTCGATCTGGCCGCCACGCCGCTGGCCGCGATCGGCCCGCTCACCTTCGGAGTCATCCTCATCGTCCTCCTGGGGGGCGCCATGTGGTGGGACGGGAGGCGGCGGGCCCGGCTGCGTACGCCGCGCCCCGAGGACCAGCCGAAGGCGCCCGACCACCGTGAGCACATCGAAGAGGTCCGGGAGGAGGACGAGGGCACCTTCCCCGACGACGGCGGGCGGCTTCTTCCGTACAACTTGAACACCCATTCGTCGCACAGCACCGGCAAGGGCCCCGAAGACCGGCCGAAGCACGGCAGGCGCAGCGGCGGAGCCTTCGGGAGCGGCAGCCTGGGCGGCTGATCGGCCACCGGATCGAGGAGCCCTGCCGCGGTGAGCGGCAGGGCCGCCACGTTGTAGGCGCACGCCCGGAGCGGGGTCGGATGCGGGGCCGGGTGCACGGTCGGAGGGTGCGGACTAGGCTGGGTCCGTTATTGGACTAGACCTATTCACCCGAAGATCTATTGGCGGAGGATGGCCATGAGCAACCGTGCACTCCTGGAGGTGATCGCCCTCGACGCGCAGGACGCGGTCGCCGCCCAGGCCGGAGGGGCGGACCGCCTTGAGCTGGTCAGCGACATCGCGGCGGACGGGCTCACCCCGACCCGGGAGACCTTCGCCCGGATCCGCGCGGCCGTGGACATCCCGCTCCGGGTGATGCTGAGGCTCGCGGACGGGTTCGTGTCCGGCGATGCCGAGGCGTTGGTGCGGGCGGCGCGGGGGCTGCGGGCGGAGGGGGCGGAGGAGTTCGTCCTGGGCTTCCTCGACACGCACGGCAACCCCGATCTTGTGACGGTCGAGCGGCTCGTAGCGGAGCTGGAGGGCTGCCGCTGGACGTTCCACCGGGCGATCGACCGCGCGGCGGACCGTGAAGCCCTGCGCAAGCAGCTCGCGGACGTCCCCGGCCTGGACTCGTACCTCACCGCGGGCTCGGCGGCGGGCGTCGACGACGGGCTGCCGGTGCTGCTCGCGGAGGCGGCGCGGCGGGGTGACCCGGGCTACGAGGCGCAGATCCTCGTCGGTGGCGGCCTCCGCCTCGACCACCTCCCCGCCCTGCGGGCGGCGGGACTGGACGCCTTCCACATCGGCGGTGCGGCGCGGCCGCGGGGGTGGGAGGCGCCGGTGGACGCGGGCGCGGTACGGGAGTGGCGCGAGGCGCTTGACGGCTGACCCCCGCCGAGGGGGGCGGGGCGGGGCGGGGCGCCTCCGGCGGGGGTGCGGGGCGCCTCCGGCGGGGGTGGGGTGTAGGTGTGCCCGGTGCCGTGACGGCGGCAGGTGTGTCCGTCCTCAAGCTCCCCCTACGCCCTGCGGCGTGGGGGGACCCCAGACGGGCTTGATGAGGCTGCTGCCGGTGGGTGGGGTGCGGTGCGCTTCCGGTGGGGTGCGGTGACGGTGTGCTCGGTGCGGTGGGCGCGGCCGGTGTGTCCGTCCTCAAACTCCCCCTACGCCCTGCGGCGTGGGCGGACCCCAGACAGGCTTGATGCGGCCGCTGCCGGTGGGTGGTGGGGCGGGGCCCCTCCGGGCTCGACTCCTCGGGACCGGCGGGGCGCCGGTACCGCGGGATCGCCCGGTACTTCCGCCGGTCCCTGCGGGGCCGACCCTGCACGGCCCCGCCCCGGGGCCGTCTCCCGACTGCGGGCCGTGCGGGGTCTTGTTTCCGTTCCGGTCGTCGGTCCGGTGCGGGTCGGTGGGTGGGCACGAACCGCCGTGGGCCTCAGGTCAACTGCCACGGCAGTGCGGACGCGTGGAGCACCGTGAGGCCCGAGACCGCGCGGGTCAGAGCCACGTACAGGCGGCGCAGGCCGGTGCGTTCGTCGGGTTCGGCGGCGACGATGGAGGCGGGGTCGTCGAGGACCACGTAGTCGTATTCGAGGCCCTTCGCGAGGGACGCCGGGACCAGGGTCAGGCGGGCGTCGGGGGTCGTCTCCTCGCCGGGGGCCAGGTACGGGAGGCCCGCCGCGGTCAGGGCCGCCGCGAGGGACGGGACGCGGGCGTCGGCCGCGATGAGGCCGATGGAGCCCTCGTGGCGGAGGGCCGACAGGCAGGCGGTGACGACGTCGCCGTCGTCTCCCGACGCGCGGATCTCCAGGGAGCCGGGGGACTCACGGACCGAGCGGACCTCCGCCAGGCCCGGTGACATGTGGGGCAGCAGACGGGACGCGTACGCGATGACCTCGCGGGGGACACGGAAGCCGGCCGTCAGCTCCTCGACCGCCGCGTCGGGCTTGCCGAGGTGCGACAGCGCCTCGGACCAGCTCGCCGTCGCCCACGGGGTGGTGCCCTGCGCCAGGTCGCCCAGGACCGTGGCCGAGCCCGTCGTGCAGCGGCGGCCCACCGCCCGGTACTGCATCGGGGACAGGTCCTGCGCCTCGTCCAGGACCACATGCCCGAGAGAGTGCGTGCGCTCGACGAGATCCTTCGCCTCGTCGATCAGGACCGCGTCCGCGGCGGACCAGCGAGCCGTACGGGCCGAGCGCGGGGGCTTGGCCCAGAGGATCACCTTCTGTTCGTCGGCGGTCAGCACCCCGTCCGCGTGTTCGGCCAGGAAGTCCGGTTCCGAGAGCAGCCGGAGCACCAGCTTCGCCGGGTCGACCGGCGGCCAGATCGCCTTGACCGCCGCCTTCACCGCCGCGTTACGCGCGACCGCGTCCTGGACCCGGTCGTCCGGTGCCTCGCCCGACTGCTCCATGCGGACGAGCACCGCGTGCGCGATGCGCTGCGGGAGGGCGTCGCGGGCCGCGCCGTAGCGGATGTCCCGGTCCAGCAACTCCTGGACGATCTCTTCGAGTTCGTATGCGGGGATGCGCCAGCGCCGCGAGCCGCGGACCACCATGAGGGGCTCGACGGGCATGGTCACGTGGGAGCGCACGGCGCGCCGCAGCACCTCCGCCATCCGGGCGTCGCCCTTGACGACCGCCGCGGCGGCCGCGTCCGTCCCCCGCACCTCGACATGGGCGACAAGGTCGTCGACGGTCGCCTGCTTGACCTCCAACTCGCCGAGGGCCGGCAGGACTTGCTCGATGTAGTGCAGGAAGGACCGGTTCGGCCCGATGACCAGCGTGCCGGTACGGGCCAGCCGCTCCCGGTGCGCGTAGAGGAGGTACGCGACGCGGTGCAGGCCGACAGCCGTCTTCCCGGTGCCGGGGCCGCCCTGGACGCACACCGTGCCGACCAGGCCCGACCGTACGATCTCGTCCTGCTCGGGCTGGATCGTCGCGACGATGTCCCGCATCGGTCCGACGCGCGGCCGCTCGATCTCCGCCTGGAGCAGCTTGCTGGTCCGCTCGCCCTCGGTGGGGTCGGTGAGGTGCTCGTCCTCGTACGCCGTGAGGTCGCCGCCCGTGTAGCCGAAGCGGCGGCGCAGGCCGACGTCCATCGGGTCCTTCCTGGAGGCCCGGTAGAACGGCTGCGAGACCGGCGCGCGCCAGTCGATCACCATCGGGTCGCCGTCGGAGTCATGGACGTGCCGACGCCCGATGTAGAAGCGCTGCCCCTCCTGCCTGGTGAGCAGATAGTCGAGGCGTCCGAAGAACAGCGGGGTGTGGGCGAGGTCGGCCAGGGCCTTGATCCGCTCGTTGATCTGGGCTTCCAGGACCGCGGCGTTGACCCAGTTCGCCGTGACATCGCGAATGTCGAGGGCCTGGACGTCCTCGCGCATCGCGCGCAGGGCGGCGCGGGAAGCGGTCAGATGGGAGCGTTCATGGGCGAGTGGATCGTGCGCGGGCACGGCGCGGCCTCCGAAGGTACGTTGGACTTACGGCATGGCTGCGCGTCCGGTTTCCGTCCGGACGGCGGCACTCCTGCGAGGGAGGCGGGCAAGACGGGCGATTGTAGTCAGTCCGCCGAGCCCGGGCGAATGGTTTTTCGCGGGGCGGGGTCCGCCCCGTAGGGGACGTCGTATATCCGAAGTCGTACGCGTCCCGGTTCAGGGTTCAGACCGCAGGTCGATGTGTTCCGGGCGCTGCAATCGCATCCTGGACACATGAGCTCAGCCACCTTCAACCCAGCCACCCGGCCCGGTCACGGCGCCACCGCCACCGGCGTCGCAGCGCACCACGCGCACCGTCTCGGCGACATGCTGCGCGCGGTCAAGGTCTTCATGACCACGGCGTTCGGCGTGGCGGTCCTCGGGGAGTACAGCGAAGAGGCCGGCGTCCGCCGTCACCTCTGACTGTGCCGCTGTTTCTCCGGGTACGCCGTCACCTCTGACTGTGCCGCTGTTTCTCCGGTCCGCCGTCACCTCTGACTGTGCCGCTGTTTCTCCGGTCCGCCGTCACCTCCGACTGTGCCGCTGTTTCTCCGACCCCGCCGCCACCTCCGACTCCGCCACTACCCCACTACCTCTGACTTCGCCGCTGCCCCCGACTCCGCCGGTGCCCCGCTGATCGACTAGGGTCGCGGCCGTGACGAACCCGTACCGGAACGTGACCTCCCGCTCACTGAACGCAGCAGGCGGCGCCCTCGCACTCGTTCTGTCGCTCTCCGCGCTGGCGGTTCTCTGCGTCGCCCAGCACATCCCCATGGCCGACACCCTCGTCTACCGGGCGGAGGGCGCGGCCGTGGCGCATGGCACCGATCTGTACGAGTTCACCGTCACCGAGTGGCAGGTGCCCGCCACCCATCCGCCCTTCGCCGCGATCCTCTTCGTGCCGACGACCTGGCTTCCCGTCGCCGTGCTCAAAGTCGCCTTCGTCGCCGGCAACGCGCTGCTCCTCGCCCTGCTCGTACGGCTCTCCTGCCGCTTCGCCGGCATGCCGGCCGCCCCCGCTCCGTACCTTCTCGGCGCGATCGCGCTCGGGCTGTGGCTCGAACCCGTCTTCCAGACCCTGCTCTTCGGGCAGATCAACCTCGCCCTCGTCTGCATCGTCCTGTGGGACCTGTCCCGCTCGCCCGGGGCCCTCGGCAAGGGCTTCGCCCTCGGCGTCGCGGCGGGTGTGAAACTCACTCCGGCCGTCTTCATCGTCCTGCTGCTGATCACCGGGCGGGTACGGGCGGGGCTCACCGCGCTCGCCTCGCTGGCCGGCACGGTGCTGCTCGGCGCGCTCGTCCTGCCGGAGGCCAGCGCCGACTTCTGGACCCGGCGGATCTTCGACGCCGACCGGGCAGGCATGGCGTGGATCGTCGACAACCAGTCGCTGCAAGGCCTGTTCGCGCGCGTCCTGCACCGGGAGGAGCCGGGCGGGGTGTGGGTGGCCGCGGCAGTGCTGACGGCCGTCGCCGGGCTGTGGATCGCCCGCCGCGCGCCGGAGCCCTGGGCCGTCCTCGCCGTCGCGTTCACCGCCCTGCTCGTCTCGCCGACCAGCTGGTCCCACCACTGGGTGTGGTGCGTCCCGCTGCTGGCGGTGCTCGTCGCCGAGGGCCACCGGCGCACGGCCGTGCTGGTGACGGTGCTGTTCCTGGCCCGCACCATGTGGCTCGTACCGCACGCGGGTGATCTGGACCGCCAACTGCCGTGGTGGCAGCAGCCGTTGGCGTCGCCCTATCCGCCGCTGGGCGTGGCGGTGCTGGTCCTCGCGGCGCTACGGGCCCGTACGGACGCCGCCGCGCTGCCCGTGCAGCGCACGGCCCGGGAAACGAGTACGCACGCCGGTACTCGCTAGTGCCCCTCCCGGCAAGCTCTGCCCTGTCGCGTCAGGCAAACATTGCCGGTCGCAACACGCCCTAGCACCCTGCGTGGTGGCGGGCGGAGTCCATGAACGTCAGTCCGCCAGCAGGTCGTCCGCGTCCATGATCCGGTACGCGTATCCCTGCTCCGCCAGGAAGCGCTGGCGGTGCGCCGCGAAGTCCTGGTCGATGGTGTCGCGGGCCACCACCGAGTAGAAGTGCGCCTTGTGGCCGTCGGCCTTCGGGCGCAGGACGCGGCCGAGGCGCTGCGCCTCCTCCTGACGGGAGCCGAAGGTGCCGGAGACCTGGATGGCGATGGTCGCCTCGGGCAGATCGATCGAGAAGTTCGCGACCTTGGACACCACGAGGACGCTGATCTCGCCGTTCCGGAACGCGTCGAAGAGCTTCTCGCGCTGCGAGTTGGGCGTCTCGCCCTTGATGACCGGGGCGTCCAGATGCTCGCCCAGCTCGTCGAGCTGGTCGATGTACTGTCCGATGACCAGGGTCTGCTGGCCCGTGTGCTTGCGGACCAGCTCCTCGGTCACACGGCGTTTCGTCTCCGTCGTCGCGCAGTAGCGGTACTTCTCCTCGGTCTCCGCCGTCGCGTACGCCAGCCGCTCGGAGTCGGTCAGATTGACCCGGACCTCGACACAGTCCGCGGGCGCGATGTAGCCCTGCGCCTCGATCTCCTTCCACGGTGCGTCGAAGCGCTTGGGGCCGATGAGCGAGAAGACGTCCGACTCACGGCCGTCCTCGCGGACGAGCGTCGCCGTCAGGCCGAGCCGGCGGCGGGCCTGGAGGTCGGCCGTGAACTTGAAGACCGGCGCGGGCAGCAGATGGACCTCGTCGTAGACGATCAGCCCCCAGTCGCGGGAGTCGAACAGCTCCAGGTGGGGGTAGATCCCCTTCCGCTTCGTCGTCAGCACCTGGTACGTGGCGATGGTGACCGGGCGGATCTCCTTCCTCGCGCCGCTGTACTCGCCGATCTCCTCCTCGGTGAGCGAGGTGCGCTTGATCAGTTCGTGCTTCCACTGGCGGGCCGAGACCGTGTTGGTGACGAGGATCAGGGTCGTCGCCTTCGCCTGGGCCATGGCGCCCGCGCCGACGAGGGTCTTGCCCGCGCCGCAGGGGAGCACCACGACGCCCGAGCCGCCGTGCCAGAAGCCCTCGACGGCCTGCTTCTGATACGGGCGCAGGGCCCAGCCCGCCTCGTCCAGGTCGATGCGGTGGGCCTCGCCGTCCACGTAGCCGGCGTGGTCCTCGGCGGGCCAGCCCAGCTTCAGCAGGGTCTGCTTGATCTGGCCGCGCTCGGAGGGGTGCACGGCGACCGTGTCCGGGTCGAGCCGGGCGCCGACCAGCGGCTGGATCTTCTTGGAGCGGAGGATCTCCTCCAGGACGGGCCGGTCGGTCGTGCTCAGCACCAGTCCGTGGGCGGGGTGCTTCTGGAGTGTCAGGCGGCCGTAACGGGCCATCGTCTCGGCGACGTCGACGAGCAGCGCGTGCGGGACGGGGTAGCGCGAGAACTCGACGAGCGCGTCCACGACCTGCTCGGCGTCGTGCCCGGCCGCGCGCGCGTTCCAGAGGCCGAGCGGGGTGAGGCGGTACGTGTGGATGTGCTCGGGCGCGCGCTCCAGCTCCGCGAACGGGGCGATGGCGCGACGGCACGCGTCCGCCTGCTCGTGGTCGACCTCGAGCAGGAGAGTCTTGTCGCTTTGGACGATGAGTGGTCCGTTCACGCGTGTGCCCTTTCCTCATGGCGCCGTGCGGTCCCGTGCGGTCGCGGCCGGTCCCGTGCAGCCAAACCTCCAGTTTGCCTTATCGGGCGGTGGGGGCGGGTGGCGTCGGCCACACCATCTCGGCCACCCCGCCGTGGCGCCTGGCCCGTGCTTCAGATCAGCGGGCCGGGTTCGTCAGGCGGGTTCGTCCGCGAGTTCGGCGACTCCGGTGATGCGGTGCAGCGGGTACGTACGGACCTCGTCGGCCGTGTGGTCGTACGCCGTGACGAAGCCGCCCTCGACGCGGACCGGTGCGATGACGCGCTGGCTGGCGGCGCCGTCCGCGTTGACGTACCCGATCCAGATCGCGGAGCCGGTGAGCGCCGCGGCCTGGACGGTCGCGAGGGTCTCGGCGGGAGTGGTGCGGGGAAGCTCGCCGTCGGCGGTGTGCGGGGCGGGTTTGCGTACGGCCGTGGCGGCCAGGTCGCCCGCCCTGATCGCCTTCACCGCGGCGCCGAGCAGCGTGTCGTCGGGCACGGGCGGCCCGTCCGGGACGGGCGCGGGCGGGGTCCGGTGCGGGGTGCGGCGGGCGTCCGCGCGGGTGATCAGCACGTCTCCCTCGGCGGACTCGGCGGCCGGCGCGTACCCCATGTCCCGTAGCCCTTCGAGCAGCGTGGCCGGGTCGGCCTGGGCGGCCAGCACGGTGGGCGCGAGGCGCCGCATCCGCAGCCCGTGCGAGCGCCGGTCGGCGAGGATCTCGTCCAGCAGCGCGTCGTCGTCGCAGCGTACGTAGGCGGAGGCGGCACCGATACGGAGGTGGCCGTGCTTACGGGCCACATCGTCGATGAGATAGCTGAGCGGCTGCGGTACGGGCGTACGGCTGTGCCGTGCCAGGAACGTGTGCAGATCGGCCGCTGCCTGCCCGGCGTCCAGCGCCCGCCGCACGGACCCCGGCGTAAACCGGTACACGGTCGCGCCACCCTTCGACTCCACGTCCGCCACCACCCCAAGCGCCTCCGCGAGCGGCCGCTCCAGCGGCCCGGGCGCGACGGCGGTGAGGTCGGCCTGGAGGAGGACGTGGTCGAGCGGCTCGGGGAGGAGGGGGGCGATCGCGGCGGCCGCGAGCGCGGCACGCGCGGCGAGTACGACGTGGCTGTGGGCGCCTTCGGCGGAGCCTGCTCCCTGGTCGGCGGACGCGGCGGACGCGGCGGCCGTGGCTGCCGGGCCGGCGGGCGCGGGCGGCTCGCCCAGGAGCGTGCGGGCCGCCGTGGCGAGGGCGCCGCGGCCTGTGATGCCCAGGAGTTCGGCCTCGGTGAGGGTCCAGGTGGCGATGCGGGAACGGAGGTCGGGAGCCTCCGGGGACGTGGCGCGTACCGGGCGTTCCCAGCGCAGGCGGGCGAGGACGGTTTCCGGGACCGGGGCGGAGCCGGCGGGAAGGTCCGCGAGGAGGGTCAGGACGCGATGGCGCACCTCGGGCGCCGGGCCGCGGTCCAGATCGGGGCCGAGCGCGGCGAGCGTACGGCCCTTGGCGTCCTGGCCGCCGATCAGTCCGGACGTACGGGTCGCGGTGAGCCAGGCCGTCGCGAGCGATGTCCAGCGCGCGGGCGCGGGGAGGTCGAGCCACTCGTCGTACGCGGGCGTCGGCGCGAACCGCTCGTCCGCCTCGCCGTCCGAGGCCAGCAGCCCCGCCGCGTAGGCCAGTTCGATCCAGAACGCGGCGATCTGCTCGGAGGCGCCGAGCGCCGCTGCCGTGCGCTTGAGGTCACGGACGCTCAGCCCGCCCGCCCTCAGCACCGCGGGGCCGCCCGTCTGCCACTCCTTCAGCAGCTCCTCGACCGTCGCGAGCGCCGTGTACGCCTGCCCCGCGGCCGTACTGTCCACAATCTGTGGACGGTGTTCGGCCGCGACCACCACCTCCGGCGGCACCGGCTCCGGCTCCTGGTGGGCCCGCCCGCCGCGCAGATGCAGCGCCGCCTCGCGCGGCAGCACCACCGTCCGCGGCGACGTGGGCAGCAGCAGCCCCCGGTCCCGCAGCCAGCGCACCGGCGGCGTGGGATCGGCGGTCACCTCTCCGTACGGCGGCCCCCACACCAGCCGGTCCAGCACCGCCAGTGCCTCGGGCGGAGCCGTGTCCAGGAGCGCCGTCATCCGCTCCCGGTCGGTGAACAGCGCGGTCAGCGCGGCGACCGCGGACACCGGGTCGTGGGTCGTCGGCAGCCCCGCCGTGGCGACGATCTCCTGCAGCCGCCCCGGCGACATGCCCGCGGTGGCCTCGGCGACCGTCGGGCCGAGCCCGGTCGGGGACGGGTGCGCCGGGGACGGCACGAGCAGTTCGCGCGCGGTACGCACCAGCCGCAGCCGCTCGTCGTCGCCCCACACCAGCGCCTGCTCGCGCAGCACGCCCACCGCGCGGGGCAGCGCCGCCTCGACCGCCGGGTCGCCGTCGTCCCCGGCCAGCAGCGCGCGGACCGTGTCGTACGACGCAGGCTCGGCGGCCACGGCCAGCGCCTGCGCGGTCTGCAGCGTGAACCGGTCCAGCCGCTCCAGCGCCCGGACCACCGAGGCCCGGGTGCCGGCGCGGGTGGCGAGCTGGGTCAGGTCGTTAGGGACCGGGGACAGCAGATCGGGGCGGGCGCGCAGCAGCGCCGCCAGCCCTTCGTCGCCGCGGGTGCGCAGCGCCTCGGCCAGCGTGCGCGGTGCCGCGCCGGCCGTACGTGCGGATGCTTCCGCGGGCGTTCCTGTGGGCACGTGCGCCTCCCGATCGAGCTCACCGGTCCCCATCCGCCCCACGTTAGCCCCTGTCGCCGCGCTAACGTCGGGTCAGGCGCCCTCCGATACCGGGCGCGCTGTGGAGGGGCGTCCGTGGGGATCGAGAGCGACCAGCTTGTCTTCGACTATCTGAGCCGGGTCGGGGACCTGGCCCAGCAGCGTCAGTTGCCCTCCGGCACCAGGATGCGGCTCGTGTCGTCGCTGCGGAACGAGATCGACCGGCAGCGCGCGAAATACGAGACGGACAGCCCGGCGGCCGTCCGGCGCATCCTGGGGCGGCTGGGGACGCCGGACGAGGTGGTGGACGCGGCGGCGGACGGTGCCCCGGCCGCACCCGCCGCGCCCTCGGTGCCTGCCGTGCCGGAGCAGCGGACCCGTTCCGGCCGGCGGATCATGCCGCGTACGCGCAGGTCGGAAGGAAAGGACGCGAAGGACGCGAAGGGCACCCGGCCGTCCACCGCCGCGTCGCCCCCGCACCTGGCCGGGATGGACGAGCTCGGCCCGTCCGCGGGCGTCGCACCTGACTGGTGGCGGGTCGAACCGGGGCCCCACGGGGGGCACGGGGGACAGGGGGACGACATCGGCGGATTCGTCGGCGGAGTGGAGATCCCGGAGATTCTGAAGCCTCCGCGCAGGACGGATCGGGCGGAGGGGGAGAGGGCGGGGGCCGAGGATTCCAAGGACTCCGACAAGTACGGCGAGTCCGACAAGTACGGCGAGTCCGAGGCGGGGGAGACGGGTCCTGCGCGCCGCCGGTGGCGTCCGCGGCTCCGCCGCCGCACCGGCGGTGCGCGGCCGGGCAATCCGTTGCTCCTCTTCGCCGCCGTGCTCCTGGCCGTCGGCACGGTGCTCGGCTCCTGGATCGCCCTGGCCGGCGGCTGGCTCCTCGCGTACGCCTCCCGCACCCTCTCGCGCAGGGAAGCGAAGGGGGCGGTCATCGGTCTCCCCGCCGCCGTCGCCACCGGCGCCGCGATCTGGCTCTGGGGCCGCGTCGACGGCCGCTGGGGCGAACCGATCCCGCGGGGCGGCGAGGCGATGCGCGAGGCGCTGTCGTCGACCTGGCCGTGGGTGGTGCGGGGGGCGGCGCTGGCGACGGCGCTGTACTTGGTCTGGCGCGCACGACGGAAGTGATCCGGGGCCTGAGACCCCCGGGCCGCCGGTCCTCCGGAGCCCTCAGAGCCTCGGCCCGAGCTCTGGCCCTGGCTCCACGAGCGGGCTCGTCGCCCCAGTCAACGTGGGCCGGTGTGTCCGTCCTCGAACGCCGGACGGGCTCAACCCTGAAGCGCCGGACGGCTCATCGGCCAGCGGCCGGTGTTTGAGGGTTACTTCGTCAGATCCGCCCGTAGTTCGTCCAGGATCTTGTTCGCGAAGGCCGCGCCGACGAGCAGTCCGACCACCATCCGCGGCAGCCGCAGTGTCCCGACGACCAGCTCGTCCGACGACGGCCGCCGCCGTCGCGAACACGCGTCTGGTCCTGAAGGCGGCGGCTGACATCGAAACCCATAGGGAGGCTGGTGAGGCTGGTAAGGGTTGGCTGAGTGTATGCGCCGGCCGACGGCGCCTTGCGGGCACAATGGCCCGCATGGCTCCGGAAACCGCGACACCACCGCTCACCGTCGGCTTCGACCTCGATATGACCCTGATCGACTCGCGCCCCGGTATCCGGGCCGCCTACCAGGCACTCTCCGCCGAGACGGGCGTCTGGATCGACGCTGATCTCGCGGTCACCCGGCTCGGACCGCCGCTGGAGGAGGAGCTCGCGCACTGGTTTCCGGACGACCGGATCCAGGAGATGGGCGACCGCTACCGCGAGATCTATCCCACGCACGCCATCACGCCGACCCCCGCGATGCCCGGCGCCCGTGAAGCCGTCGCCGCGGTCCAGGCGCTCGGCGGCCGGGCGATCGTCGTCACCGCCAAGCACGAGCCGAACGCCAGGCTGCACCTCGCCCACCTCGGCATCGAGCCGGACGAGGTGATCGGCTGGCTGTGGGCGGAGGCCAAGGCGGAGGCGCTGCGCGAGCACGACGCGCGGATGTACGTCGGCGACCACACCGGGGATGTGCGTGGCGCCCGTACCGCGGGAGTGCTCTCCGTCGCCGTGCCGACCGGGCCGTGCGAGGAGGGTGAGTTGCGGGACGCCGGGGCGGACGTGGTCCTGCCCGACCTCACCGCGTTCCCGGCCTGGCTCGGCGGGTACGCCGACGCGTACGCGGACACATGCGCCTACGCGGAGGAGCGTGCCTGACGGCGCTGCGCGGCGATCGACCGCAGCACGCCCGCGCCCGCGACGAGGAACCCGACGCCCATCAGCATGCTCACGAGGTACGCGGCCGTCGGGAACGGATCCGTACCGAGGAACAGCGGGGCCACCGTGACCAGAGTGGCCACCGCACCGATGATGAAGACGATCGCGCCGACACGGACGAGCCCGTCCCCGGGGCCGGTCGAATTGGCTTGGGTTTCATGAGTCACCCGACCAGGGTAGTTCCCAGCGCGTAGGAACCGCCGGGGACGTCTTGTCAGTGGCCCCCGGACCATTAGCCTTGTGTGGTGGCGGGTCGGGCGACCCGCTGCAGTGCTATCCAGAGCAGTTTTGCGAGCGGTTCCAAACGGTTTCCGAGTGGAATCCGGGCGGATTCCGAGCGTTTTCGAAATCCCGACGAGTACGAGGACGAGGACAGACGTGCCTACCGGCAAGGTCAAGTGGTTCAACAGCGAGAAGGGCTTCGGCTTTCTCTCCCGCGACGACGGCGGCGACGTCTTCGTCCACTCGTCGGTGCTTCCTGACGGAGTCGACAGCCTGAAGCCGGGGCAGCGGGTCGAGTTCGGCGTCGTCGCGGGTCAGCGGGGTGACCAGGCGCTCTCGGTGACGGTCCTGGACCCGACCCCGTCCGTCGCCGCCGCCCAGCGCCGCAAGCCGGACGAACTGGCGTCGATCGTGCAGGACCTGACGACGCTCCTGGAGAACATCACGCCGTCGCTGGAGCGGGGCCGCTACCCCGACAAGGCCCACGGCAAGAAGATCGCGGGCCTGCTGCGCGCGGTCGCCGACCAGCTCGACGTCTAGTGCCCCTCCCGGCAAGCTTTGCCCTGTCGCGCCGCCCGGCACGCACCCTCGCTGCGTTGGCCAAAAGCCCTGGTAGCTCCGCTACAAGGACTTCTGGCCGCCTTGCGATGCTTCCCCTCGGCCCTGCGGGCCTGGGGAGACCCCATGCACCGGACGACGCTCCTTGACGGGCAAACATTGCCGGTTGCGGCACTAGCCGAAACCGACAGCCGGATGAAGTGCGTTCGGCGCGTCCGGACGAACGAGCGCCGGACGAACGACGACTGGACGAACGACAACTAGACGAACGACAGCGCTTCCGGGCCGAGGGGCGGCACCAGCCCCTCGGCCGCGGCGCGTGTGAGGAGTCCGCGGACCGCGGCGTAGCCGTTCTCGCCGAGGCCGGCCGTGAACTCGTTGACGTACAGCCCGATGTGCTGATCGGCCACCGCCGGGTCCATCTCCTGGGCGTGTTCCAGTACGTACGGGCGGGACGCCACCGGGTCGTCCCACGCCATCCGCACGGACGTACGAGCCGACTCGGCCAGCAGCGTCAGCATCTCCGGGCCCAGCGACCGCTTGGCGACGATCGCGCCGAGCGGGATCGGCAGACCCGTCGTGGACTCCCAGTGCTCGCCCATGTCGGCAAGGCAGTGCAGGTCGTAGTTCTGATAGGTGAACCGCGCCTCGTGGATGACGAGCCCGGCGTCCACCTTGCCGTCCCGTACCGCCGGCATGATCTCGTGGAACGGCAGGACGACGATCCGGCCCACGCCCTCCGGCACCAGATCCGCCGCCCACAGCCGGAACAGGAGATACGCCGTCGACTTCTCGCTCGGCACGGCGACGGTCTTCCCCGCGAGGTCGGCGGCGGACCAGGGTTCGCGGGTGAGGCCGTGTTCCTTTGGTTCCCTTGGTTCTCTTGGTTCCCTCACCAGCAGAAGCGGGCCGCAGCCCCGCCCCAGCGCCCCGCCGCAGGGCAGCAGCGCGTACTCGTCGAGGACGTAGGGCAGTACGGCGTACGACACCTTCAGGACGTCGAACTCGCCGCGCTCGGCCATGCCGTTGGTGATGTCGATGTCGGCGAACGTGACATCGAGACGGGGCGCGCCGGGGACCCGGCCGTGCGCCCAGGCGTCGAAGACGAAGGTGTCGTTCGGGCAGGGAGAGTAAGCGATCTGGATCCTCCGGGGTGTCATCCGGACTCCTCCTCGAAGACGGGGCCGAGCAGCCCGAACGCGTGCCGCAGGGACTCCAGCGCCTCGCCGATCCGCCAGGCGGAGCGGTCGCGCGGGCCGACGGCGTTCGACACGGCCCGGATCTCCACGACGGGCACACCGTGCGCGGCGGCGGCCTCGGCGACCCCGAAGCCCTCCATCGCCTCGGCGGCGGCCCGGGGGTGACGCGTGATCAGTTCGGCGGCACGCGCGCCGGTGCCGGTGACGGTGGACACGGTGAGGACGGGCCCGTACACCGCGTTCAGAGTCTTGGCGATCGGGCCCGACAGGGGCGACGGCACATGCACGGACCGCCCGAAACCCAGCTCCTCGACGGCGAGGAATCCGTCAGGCGTCTGTGCGCCCAGATCGCCCGCGACGATCGCGTCGGCCACGACGACCGCGCCGACCGGCGCGACCGGCTGGAACCCTCCGCCGATCCCGGCGGACACGACCAGGTCGTAGCCGGGACGGGCAGCCGGACCGGCTGCTCCCGCGGGCGGGCCCGGGTGCTGTCCGGCGGCTCCGTGCGCGCGTGAGCCCGCCCGCTCGTACGCCGCCGCGGTCAGCGCCGTCGCCGTTGCCGCGGCCGCGGCCGCCGGGCCCACACCCGCCGGGATGACGTCCACGCTGACCCCCGCGCCCGCACAGCGGCGCAGGGCGTGGCCGCCCGGCAGGGGGTGGGTGGTGGACGCGCCGTGGGCGGAGAGGCCGGCGGCGACGGAGTCCGCCTCCGCCGGCACCGCGGTCACGACGAGTACGCGCATGGCTGGGTGGTGCCGGCCGGCTCAGACCTTGTTCAGCTTGAAGTGCCAGATGCCGGTCAGCTTCTTGCCGGAGGTCTCCACGATGGAGACCTGCGCGGTGCTGGAGGCCTCACCGGTCGGGCTGGTGAAGAACGCGCTGGCCGGGATGGTCCGGTACGTCTTGTGGTACGGCTCCTGCTCGGCACGCTCACCACCGATGAAGATCGTCCAGCCGTTCTCGGCGATCTCCGGGTCGACGCCGAACCGGATCTTGTCGTCCGAGGCGACGTCGATGGACTTCTCGGCCTTCTCGTTCAGGCAGCCCTGGGCCAGCGACTCCTTGATGGCATTGCCGTCGTTGTAGCAGGCCGCCTCGGAGTGGACCGACTCGGTCCCGACCGTCACGGTCGCGATCGGCGTCGGCTTGTCGCAGGCGGAGAGTACGAGGAGGCCGGCGGACACGGCACCGAGGGCGGCGGCGGCCCGGCGGTGCTTGCCGGTAAAGAACGCAACGGTCATGGTCCGAAGGCTATCGGGCCCCCGGTGTCCCGCAGCGCGGGGGTGCGGCGTGGCGCCGAGCCTCACCGTGCCCGGGGCGCCGGGTGTCACTGCACCCGGGGCACCGTGCCCGGGGCGCCGGGCGTCACTGCACCCGGGGTGCGGTGCTCACCCGGTGCGACGGGGGCAGTGTGCTGCGCCGGGAGGCCACCAGCAGGCCGTGCAGGGCCAGCGCCGCCCCCGTCGCCAGGATCGCCGCCGCCACCGCCATGCCGAGCACTCCGTTCAGCGGCAGGGAGATCCCGATCGCTCCACCCACCACCCACGACATCTGCAGCAGCGTCTCCGAACGGGCGAACGCCGACGTCCGTACCGACTCCGGGACGTCCCGCTGGATCATCGCGTCCAGCGACAGCTTCGACAGCGCCTGCGAGAGCCCCGCCACCCCGGCCAGCACCGCCACCATGAACGGGCTGAAGAACACGGCCGCGAGGATCGCCGCCGACAGCGCGAGCGACAGGCCCGTGGCGACGATCACCTCCGGGGGGCGGTTCCTCACCCACGCGCCGATCGCCGTACCGCAGGCATTTCCGACACCCGCCGCGATGCCCACCATGACCAGCGACACCGCCGCGCTCTGCCCGGCCATCGGATGCACCCGCAGCAGGAACGCGAGGAAGAAGATCAGGAACCCGGAGAGCATGCGGTGTGCCGCGTTCGCCTGCAGTCCGTGCAGCACCGACGGGCCGACCGTGCGCAGGCTCGGCTTCCGTTCGCCGTGCGTCAGCATGTGCGCCTTGCGCTCACCCTTCGCCGAGTCGACCTTGTGCGGGAGGCTGAACGCGAGGAAGGTGCCCGCGACGAAGACGGCGCACGCCCCGTACAGCGGCCAGGCGGGGCCGATCCGCTGCAGCGCGGCGCCGACGGGCGCGGCGATCCCGGTAGCGACCAGCCCGGCCAGGGTCACCCGGGAATTCGCCTTCACGAGGGCGAACCCGGGCGGCAGCAGCCGGGGGACGACGGCGCTTCTGACCACTCCGTACGCCTTCGACGCCACCAGCACCCCGAGCGCCGCCGGATACAGCTCCAGGCCGCCCGTGGCGACCGCGCCCGACATGGTGAGCGCCAGTACCGCCCGGGTCATCATCGCGCCTGCCATCGCGGCGCGGCGGCCGTGCGGAATGTGGTCCAGAAGCGGGCCGATCACAGGGGCGAGCAGAGCGAACGGCGCCAAAGTGATCGCGAGATAGAGCGCCACGCGCCCGCGGGCCTCGTCGGTGGGCACCGAGAAGAAGACGGTCGATGCGAGCGCGACGGTGATCATGACATCGCCGGCGCCGTTGACCGCGTGCAGCTCGATGAGTTTGCCCAGCCCGGATTCGCCCGCCCCATGGGCGTGGGTCGCCCGGCGAATACCCTTCGCCGTACCGGTGAACGGCAGGTGCAGAGCACGGCCGACCGCCCGGCCCGCCCTGTTCAGCGGCCCGGAACCGTCGGACGACCTCGCGGCTGCCACGTCGTCATAGTGCCCTAAGCGCCTTCGACCCGAACCGGGATTCGGACGGGCAGGTGGGCGGCACGCCACGGAGGGGGTAGCGTGCGTAGCGCGCCACCGGCGGTAGTTCTCGGCCGCGCGCCTCTTCGCCATCCCGCAGAATGGGTGACGGTAGGTGTGCCCGAGACGGATTGCCCGGGCGCGGACGTCGATGCGGCCCACTGGTCCGCTCCGCCCGCTGCCCGTACATCGCGAATCGGCCGGCGCACCCGTGAGACGGCGTAGGAGAGAAGCGAGACCTGTGAGTGCTGCGACGACGCGAAGCCGTACCCCCGACCGTCTGTGCGCCGAGGCGGTAGACCTCGCGCGGACAGCTGCCGAGGAGGCAGCCGCGCCGGGGGTGGTGGGCGAGCATGTCTCGCTCGTGTCCGAGGGCGACAGGGTCGTCACCCACCTCTTCGAGTGCCAGGAGCCGGGCTACAAGGGGTGGCGCTGGGCCGTCACCGTCGCCCGGGCGTCCCGCGCGAAGGTGGTCACCCTCGACGAGACGGTCCTGCTGCCGGGGCCGGACGCGCTGCTGGCGCCGGAGTGGGTGCCGTGGAGCGAGCGGCTGCGGCCGGGGGACATGGGGCCGGGAGATCTGCTCCCGACCGAGGCCGAGGACCTGCGGCTGGAGCCCGGGTACACGGGCGAGGACGTGCCCCCGCCGAACTCGCCGGTCTCCGGCGAGATGGCCGACCGGGTCGACGCGGAGGACGCGGAGATCGTCTCCCGCGCCCCGTCGCGCGGTGCGATCTCGTCCGTCGCGGAGGAGCTCGGGATGCGGCGGGCGCGGGTGCTGTCGCGCTACGGGCTGCATGTCGCCGCGGACCGCTGGGAGGAGTCGTACGGCGCGAAGACGCCGATGGCGCAGGCGGCGCCCGCGACCTGCGTGTCGTGCGGGTTCCTGATGCCGCTGGGCGGGTCGCTCAAGCAGGCTTTCGGGGTGTGCGCGAACGAGTTCTCGCCGGCGGACGGGCGGGTCGTGTCGCTCTCGTACGGGTGCGGCGGGCACTCGGAGGCGGCGGTCATGCCGAAGCCTCCCCGGCCCGCGCCGCCGGTGCTGGATTCGATGCGTCCCGACGAGTTCCCGCTCCGGCCCGCCCCGGACAGCGGGTCGGTCCCGGACCACGTGGACGCGGCGTCGCCGGACGATCTGGGCCACTCCTAGACCAGGACAGCGTCCGGCCACGGGCAGGGCTGGGGCCAGTGGCAGGGAAGGGCCGGGGCCACGGCCAGGGCTGGGGCCAGTGGCAGGGAAGGGCCGGGGCCACGGCCAGGGCCGGGGCCAGTGGCAGGCCAGGGCTGGGGCCACGGGCAGGGCTGGGGCCAGTGGCAGGGAAGGGCCGGGGCCACGGCCAGGGCCGGGGCCAGTGGCAGGGAAGGGCCGGGGCCACGGCCAGGGCCAGGCCAGGACGGGTGAATGTCGCCCCTACGCTCTTGGCGTCGCCCACGGACACCGGCAGCCGCTCCCACACACCGTCCACCAGGTGCTCGATGACGACCTTGGACGGGTCGGCGGCCACGCGCTCCAGCGCGGAGTACCTGAAATCTCTTCCGGGGTCTTTTCCAGCCGTGCGGGGCGGGCGAGGAGAAGAGCTTCCCGCGGTACGCGGTACCTTCGGGCCGCGGCGTCGAGCAGCGGTGGGCGGCGCAGCCGGCGGTTCAGCGGTACACCGGTAACAGAGCCAGAGAGCGGAGACAGGCGTGAGCGTCAGGACGACCGAGGGGGCCGACCCGTTCGGGACGGCGCGGCTGCGGCGTGGGGTGCTCGACGCGTGGGGGGCCAGTCCCGCCCGCTTCCGGGAGGACGCCAACGCCGAGGAGGACCTCGCGCTCGGCGGCTACCGCGACCGTGTCGTCGTCGAGCTCGCCCAGAACGCCGCGGACGCCGCCGCCCGCGCCAAAGTGCAGGGGCGGCTGCGGCTGACCCTGCGGCCCGGCCGGGGCACGGAGCCCGCCGTGCTGGTGGCGGCGAACACCGGCGCGCCGCTGGACGCCGCGGGTGTCGAGTCGCTCTCCACTCTGCGGGCCTCGGCCAAGCGCGAGCACGACCAGGGCGCCGTTGGCCGGTTCGGCGTCGGCTTCGCCGCGGTCCTCGCCGTCAGTGACGAGCCCGCCGTCGTCGGCCGGCACGGCGGGGTCAGGTGGTCGCTCGCGGAGGCCCGCGAGCTCGCCCAGCAGACCGCGCAGGCCAGCCCCGGCCTCGGCGACGAGCTGCGCCGCCGCGACGGCCACGTACCGCTGCTGCGGCTGCCGCTGCCCGCCGAGGGCACCGCCCCCGACGGCTACGACACCGTCGTGATCCTGCCACTGCGCGACGGCACCGCCGAGGACCTGATCGAGCGGCTGCTCGCCGGGATCGACGACGCCCTGCTGCTCACCCTGCCCGGCCTGGGCGAAGTGGTCGTGGAGACCCCGGAAGGGGTACGGGCGCTGCGCCGTTCGGAGCACGGCCCGTACGTCCACGTCGACGACACCGCGCGCGGCGTCAACCGCTGGCGGGTCGCCAGCCGCCATGGGGCGATCGAGCCCGCGCTGCTCGCCGACCGGCCGGTCGAGGAGCGGCTGCGGCCGCACTGGGCGGTGACATGGGCCGTGCCCGTGGACGGGGAGGGCCTGCCGGTCTATCCCGCGACCGCGCCGGTCGTCCACGCCCCCACCCCGACGGACGAACCTCTCGGCGTACCCGCGCTGCTCATCGCCACGCTCCCGCTGGACACCGCCCGGAGGCACCCGGCCCCCGGCCCGCTCACCGACTTCCTGGTGCGGCGAGCGGCGGAGGCGTACGCCGAACTCCTCGGCGACTGGCAGCCCGTCAGCACCGGCACCATCGACCTGGTGCCCGGCCCGCTCGGCAAGGGCGAACTGGACGGCGCGCTGCGCGCGGCGATTCTGGAGCTGCTGCCCCGGGTCGCGTTCCTCGCCCCGGCCGCGCCGTCCGAGGACCTCGTCGCGCTGCGGCCGCTGGAGGCCGAGGTCGTGGAGGGCGCGGGCGCCGAGACCGTACGCGTCATGGCGGAGGTGCTGCCGACGTTGCTGCCCGCCGGGCTGGAGCGCCGGGTCGAGCTGCGCACCCTCGGGGTCGCGCGCGTCCCGCTGACCGAGGCGGTCGACCGGCTCGCCGGGATCGAGCGCGACCCGTCGTGGTGGTGGCGGCTGTACGACAGCCTCGCGGGTGTCGACCCCGAGCGGCTGTCGGGGCTGCCGGTGCCGCTGGCGGATCCGGGCGAGGAAGAGGAACCCAGGCGGACCCCCCGTACCACCATCGGCCCCCGCCAGGTCCTGCTGCCGACGCCCGAAACCCCTGCCGGGCTCGCCCGGTTCGGGCTGAAGGTCGCCCACCCGGACGCCGCCCATCCCCTCCTGGAGAAGCTGGGCGCGCTGCCCGCGACCCCCCGCGCGGTGCTGACGACACCGCAGGTGCGGGCCGCCGTCGCGGCGTCGCTGGAGGACGGCGACGGGATGTGGGACGAGGACGCGCCGGACAGCGAGGAGCTGGCGGAGATCGTCCTCTCACTGGTCAGGGACGCGGACCTGGAGCCGGGGGACGAGCCCTGGCTGGGTGCGCTCGCGCTGCCCGACGAGGACGGCGAGCCGGCGCCCGCGGGTGAACTCGTCCTGCCCGGCAGCCCGTTCGCGTCCGTCATGCGTGAAGGTGAACTCGCCCTCGTCGACGCCGAACTGGCCGAGCGCTGGGGCGAACAGCCGCTCGCCGCCTGCGGGGTGCTGGCGAACTTCGCGCTCGTACGTGCCACCGATGTCGTCCTCGATCCCGACGAACTGGAGCCCCGCGACGGCGACTTCGCCGAGCCCGACGACGCCGGACTCCTCGACGCGGTCGACGTGTGGTGCGAGGACGTGCTGGACCGGCTGCCGGACACCCCGGTGCCGCCGGTCGCGACCGAGATCGTCGCCGTACGCGATCTGGACCTGGTCGACGACGACCACTGGCCGCGGGCGCTCGCGCTGCTCGCACAGCCGCCACTGCGGGACGCGCTCACGCAGACCGTGCGGGTACTGCTGCCGGACGGTACGACGGAGACCGTGCGCCCGTACACGGCGTGGTGGCTGCGCGACCACCCGGTGCTGGGCGGGCGCCGCCCGGCCGGCCTGCGGGCGTCCGGCGGGGACCCGCTGCTGGTCGGCCTGTACGACTCCGCGGACGCGACCGGCTTTGAGGACGAGCAGGTGCTGCACGCCCTGGGCGTGCGGACTTCCGTTGCCGCGCTCCTCGGCGAGCCGGGCGGCGCGGCCGAGCTGCTGGGCCGGCTCGCCGACCCGGACCGCCCGGTGACCGCGTCCCAGCTGCACGCCCTCTACACCGCACTGGCCGATCTGGACCCGGAGCAGGTGACGCTTCCGGACGAGCTGCGCGCGGTCGTCGACGGCGAGGTGCGGGTCGTGGACGCCTCGGACGCGCTGGTCGCGGACGCCCCCGATCTGCTCCCCCTGACCACGAACCGCCCGCTGCTGCCGGTCGCCCCGGACCGGGCGGCGGACCTGGCCGAGCTGTTCCAGGTGGGGCGGCTCAGTGAGGCGGTCGAGGCCGAGGTGACGACGGTCGGCGAGGAGCACGACGTACCCCCGTCGGTACACGCGCTCCTCGGCCCCTCGACCCCTGCCTCGTACGTGGAGCACGAGGAACTGCTGGCGGGCGGCGTCGAACTCGACTGGCGCCGCACGCCCGACGGAGTCATCCACGCCGCCACCCTGGAGGGCGTCGCGGCGGGCCTGGCCTGGGCGGCCGGCCAATGGCCACGCCGCTTCGAGGTCGCGGCGCTGCTGGAGGACCCGTCACGGACGGAGGAACTGGCGCGGGACCGCTGGTTCGACTAGTCGGCAGAGTGAACCCGCCCTGGCCACGGAGCTCGTGCCGCGGGGGATCGGCAGAGTGCTGCCGTGACCAGGGCGGGGGCTTAGCGGCGGTGGATGAGCTTGCTTGGGCCCCGGTGCCTTCCCGCCCGTCGCCGAGGGGGTGGTCCTGCTTCGTCTGGCTGCGTCGTGCGAGTGGGATCGTCGTTGAGGAGGATGGATTGCCAGACGCGTTCCTGGAGGACGCGGATGCAGGGGCCGCATGCGTACATCGGTGCTTGGGCGCCAGCGACGCTTGCGGGGCCGATCCACAGGACGCGGGCCATTGCTGGCCGCAGTAGAGCCAGCAGAACCCGTCGACCCAGTGGTTGCTGTCGTCCGTGGCTGCCGGAGCCGGGAGGCCGTCGCGGGCGAAGTCGGCGATGCCGGGGATGACCCGATGGGGTAACGCGAGTTCCGTAAGCACAGTGCTACCCCGGATCAGTGGCTCTGGGCAGTCGCCGAGGATGCTTCGGTCTTCTCGGCGTCGGCGAAGAGGAGGGTGGGTTCGGCGAGGATGTCGCGGCCGGTCTCGCTTTTGTAGATCTCGTCGACGCTGCCGAAGCGGGCTTCGGTGTAGTCGAGGTCGAGCAGGGCGGCTGCCTGGCGGACGGAAGCCTCGTCGTGTCCTTCGATCTCGATGAAGGTGGGGAGGTCGGGCCAGGTGTCGAAGTCGACGGCGACCTCGCCCAGGCGCCACTCCTCACGGTAGTTCTCCTGGTAGCGGACCTCGCGCAGGCCGAGGCGCCGCAGGATGTCGGCCATGGCGTGCAGGTCGGTGACCTCGGTCTCGATCTCGGTGGTGCCGTCGATGGTGGTGGAGTCGGTGACCTGCTTGAGGGTGAGAGTGGAGCGGGTGCCTTCGTCGCGGAGGCGGACCCACTGGCCGTTGTCGAGGGCGTCGTTCTCGAAGATCTTGCGGGTGAGGAGCATCCGAGGGAATGCCTGCGTGGCGCCAAGGGCAGTGAGTTTGGCCTGGAGGGCGGTTACGTCGATGGACAGGAACTTGGCCTCGTACTCGTGCTTCATGATCCTCTTCTCGGTTGTGGGTTCGGCTACTTGGCGGCGCAGGTTGCGAGGAGCAGGCCCATGCGGTGGGTGTGGTCCTGGAGCTGGCCTACGTGCGCCCGTTCGGTGAACTCGTTCGTGCGCAACGTGAGCAGGACGTTCCAGTTACTGGTGCAGTGGCGGCCGAGCTTCTCGGGTGAGGTGTAGTGCTCGATGAGGTAATGGCGTCCCTCGACGGGCATCATGAACTCCGCACCGAACAGGCCGCCGATGCGGACAAGGGACTGCATGAGTGTGACGAAGTCGGCGAGGGGGCGGTGGTGGTTGGCACTGTAGTGCCACGAGCAGCTCGTCCAGACGGCGTCGCAGTCCGCTGGCAGGGATTCGGCCAGAAGGAAGTCCTCCTCGACGACCTGGACTCGTTCGTAGAGCTCTTGGAGTTTGAGCCGGTCGATCAGCCCCATCGCGTAGGCGTTCGTGGCACCGGGAAGTTCGACCTTGCCGCCGTGGAGGGCGAAGGAGTCAGGTTCGACGGCGATGACGTTGTAGCCGGCGGCGGCGAGCGGGAGCACGAACTTGCCGTCGCTCGCGCCGATGACGGCGATCGTGGCTTCAGGGGAGACGTGTTCCTTTAGCGCGGCGAGGAACTGAGGGAAGAACGTGAGGGTGTGCTCCCACAGGCTCCGGGTCTCCACGGCCTGCTCCTTTCGCGTCGGTTGCGAGGATGGCGTCGACGACCTGGTCCGGGCTGAGGCCCGTGGTATCCACTTGGCGCATCGGGAACTGGGCGTAGCAGTCTGTGATCCGGTCCGCGGCCTCCTCGCCGAGTGCGTCCCAGCGGGATACGGGCTTGATGCGTTCGGCCAGGCGGCGCTGGCGCTCCTCCTCGGTGCACACCAGCTGGTACGTGACGGGCTGCGGCAGGTAGGGCGGCAGCGTGACGTCGAGCCGGGCTCCGTAGGCGTAGTGGGTGGCTAGGCAGCGGGCGAAGTAGCTCTCCACGACCACTGGGACACCGGCGGTCAGGTAGCGGTGGATCTCGTCGGTCGCGGTGAACAGGGCGGAGAGGTAGAAGCACATGCGTGCTTCGACGTTGTCGCGCAGGTCGACCTGGCGACGCAGCGGCTGGTAGAGGAGCGGCACGGTGGGGACCAGGACGGCCCCCCGGGCTGCGGCGAGCAGCGGTGCGATGGTCGACTTGCCCGTTCCCCGTAAGCCTTCAAGGCTCTTGAACAGCGGCTGGTCAGGCACGGGCGTACACCACGTCGGGCACGGCCAGGGTGAGCTCGTCGGCGACGGTGGGCCGGTGGACGATGCGGTCGGCGGCCTTCTCGTACCAGAAGGCGTGCGAGTCCTTGCCGACGGCCTTGCAGGACATGGTGAGCGCGCCTCGCGGGTCCGCTTCGATCCGCTCGATCGCCCGCGGCCCGCCTGCCGGTCCGCAGACCGTGGGGGCGCCGTGTTCGGACAGATCCTCGTCGACGATCACCTCGATAGAGAGCCCTGCGTCGTGGAGCTGCCTGCGCAGGTGGGCGTAGGCGGCTGGGTCGGTCACGAAGAGCTCGGGGTGGGTGGCGGCGTTGCCGACCGGGCGCAGGCAGTGCAGCTTCAGCTGGCACGCGCCGAGTTCCTGCAGGGCGCGGGCGAGCGGCAGGACCTCGTCGATGTTGCGCGAGGTGATCGTCATGGTCGCGCCCGTCCGGACGCCGAGTTCCCGGGCGAGGCTGAGGGCGTTGAGTGCGCTCTGGTAGCTGCCGCGCTTGCGGATGTGGTCGTTGGTGGCGCCGATGCCCTCCAGCGAGACCCTCAGCAGATCCAGGTGTGGGGCGATCTCGGTGAGGCGGCGCTCGATCCGGTAGCCGTTAGTGCAGACCTCGACCTGCAGGCCGAGCTCCTGTTTGGCGTACCAGGCGACCTGCAGGAGGTCCTTGTAGACGAACGGCTCGCCGCCGAGCAGGGTGACAGCCTCGGTGCCGTACTGGTCGCGCATGAGCCGGATGAGGCTGACCGCCTCCTCCGCGCTGAAGGCATCGGCGTGCTTGAGCCGCTCGCCATGGAAGCAGTGAAGGCACTCGAAGTTGCAGCGGTACAGCAGCTGCAAGTACAGCATCCGGATCCTGCGGATCCCGGTGACTTCCTCGATCACGGGGGCCTCCTGGGCCAGTTGCCTGGTTGGAAGACCCGATAGTGGCCAAGCCAGCTGGGACCTCATCACCCCGTATGCGGACGGTCCCGGGACGTCCTGGGACGTTCTCAGTCCGCGGCGAAGCCCTCCAGAATCCGGAGAAGGCCGGCCGTGTCCGAGAGGTCCGAAAGCATGATCGATGCCCCAGCGGCAGCCAGCTCGTCACGGCTGTGGATACCCGAGGCGACCGCGATGACCCCGGAGCCAGTGGTGAGGGCCGCCTCGACGTCCCGGGGGGTGTCCCCCACCAGCACGACAGGTACGTCAACGGGAGCACCCCGCAACCGACATGCCCGCTCCCGCGCCACAGCCACAAGGTCAGGACGCTGAACCGCATCGGCCCCGTAGGCGCCGACAGCCAAATCCAGAAGCGAGTCGAGGTCGAAGGCCGACAGCTTAACGCGGGCGTTTGCCGCGATGTTGCCAGTCAGAATCGAGGACACCCAATCCTGCTGCGTGGCAACGGCCTTGAGGGCATCACGCACTCCGGGAAGCACCGTCCCGCGCCTGCGGAGATCGTCAGAGTGCTCCTCTCCTGCGCGACTCAGAGCCTCCTGGATGTGAGCCCAGTCCGGCTCGGGCAGGCCGTGCCGGAGAAACATGTCGCGCATGATCAGCCGATCCGTACGACCCTCCGTACGCGCTGGCTCAGACGGCTGAACCCCCGCCAGCGCCGCGAACGCCGCGGCGTAGGTCTCCTTGCTCACCCCCGCGTTGTCGATAAGCGTGTGGTCGATATCCCACAGGACGATGAGCTGCATAACCGCCAGCCTAAGCACCCTCTGAGGCCGACCGGCCTGTGGAAGCGTTCCAGAACGTGCTTGCCCGACAGCTCCCAGCTCGGCTTGTATAGCCTCCGTGAACGAGCGACTTCACTCCGTACTCGCCCAGCGCGGTGTCTCGCCCGAAGCGCTCGCCGAAGCCTGCGAGGTAGACCCCAAGACCGTCAGCCGCTGGCTCGGCGGACGCGTGCCCCACCCGCGCCACCGCTTCCGCGCCGCCCAGCATCTACGCGTCGAGGAGACCTTCCTCTGGCCCGCGCCACAATCCCGCGCCAGCCAGATCGGCGGCGGTGGGTTAGGCACCGAACTCGTCGGCACTTACCAGAACCGGGCCAGCGTCCCCCGCGACACGTGGCTCTCCCTGCTGCACGGGGCCCAGGAGCAGATCGATGTACTGGTCTTCTCCGGCACCTTCTTCGCCCAATCCAACCCGCACGTTGCCAAGATGCTCACCAAGCGCGCGGCCGCCGGCGTCCAGGTTCGCCTCTGCTTCGGCGACCCCAACGGCCAGGCCGTCTCTATCCGCGGCCGCGAAGAAGGCATCGGCGACACCCTCGCCGCCAAGATCCGCGCCTCCCTCACCTATTACCGCCCCCTGCTGACCGAGGCAGGCTGCGCGGTGCGGCTCCACGACACCACGCTCTACAACTCCCTCTTCCGATACGACGACAACCTGCTCATCAACCCACACATCTGGGGCCAGCCCGCCAGCGCCAACCCCCTCTTCCATCTCAGGAGGGTGGATGCCACCGGCTGGTTCGACAACTACGCTCGAAGCTTCGATACAGTCTGGGCCGGTGCACGGCCCTGGACGCCCGATCAGGAGGGGATCGCCGTACATGGGCAGGACTGAGTACTACAACGACCCGAACGCCCCCAAGGCCAACACCCTCATCCCCGCCAGCAACCTGCTCGTCGTCCACGACAACGGCGCCATCCTCCTCCAGCGCCGCCGCGACACCGGCCAGTGGGCTCTGCCCGGCGGCGCCCAGGACATCGGTGAGACCGCGGCCGAGTGCGCGGTGCGCGAGTGCCTGGAGGAGACCGGGATCGTCGCCGAGATCACCGGCTTCCTCGGGGTCTACACCAACCCCAACCACATCGTCGCCTACACCGACGGCGAGATCCGGCAGCAGTACGAGAACACCTACATCGGCCGCCCGGTCGGGGGCGAGCCCACCGTCAACGACGAAGCCGACGGCGTCCGCTTCATCCAGCCCGCCGACCTCGGCCAGTACGACATCCACCCCAGCATGCGCCAGCAGATCGGCGACTACCTCGCCGGCACCTACCCCTACCTCGGCTGAGCCGCCAGCACCGCCTCCACACGGCCCACAGCAGCGAAGATCTCCGGCGACGCCCGACGGATGAACCGCCCGACCAAGCTGTCTGCCCCGTACCGGCCCAGGATCTCTGTCACCCGCTTCCGAGCGGTGGTCCACTCGCCGTCCGGCTTCGTCGTCATGTCGCAGTACACGAGCGCATCCACCAACAGGGGCTCCTCTTCCAGCAACGGGAACTCCGCCTCCAGCACCTTACGCAGCCCGCGCTCCTCAGCCTCCAACAGTGCGAAGGAGTGGTTAGCCACCAACCGCACCAGCCGCCCATCAGCGCCATGCTCATCGCGCAGAAACCGAGCACCATCCAGCGGATGGAACCCCGTCACCGCCAGGCGCGGTGCGTAACCGATGTCGTGCAGCACAGCAGCCGCAGCCAGAAGTTCGGCCCGGTCACCCAGGACACGCGCGAGATCAGTCGCGCGCAGCGCGACACCCTCCGAATGCCCCCATCGACGAGGGAGCGGGCCGATCAATTCCGCCCTGGCCACCCGACGCGCCCACTCCGTCATTGTTTCGCTCATGGCCTGGTCATGCCCCGGCATGGCTCCCCGCACTCCGGACGACGGACGAGCCACACCAGGCCACGCCTCGGGCGCAGAAGCCTGCGACCCTCCGCCTGCCGCAGGCGCACCCACGGCCCCCTACGCCGGGAACCGCCGGTCCACCCACCGCCACGCGAACTCCAGCAGCCCCCCCGCCACCACCGCGACCCCCACCGCCGCCCACGGCATCGTCGTCCCCACCAGCCTCAGCGCGAAGAAGTCCTGCAGCCACGGCACCATCAGCACGATGAGGAAGCACAGCCCCATCGCCGCGACCAGAGCGACCCGCCACCAGGTGTACGGGCGGGCGACGATCGCCAGGACCCACATGGCGACCAGGAAGAGGGTCAGCGTCGCCGCGCTGGTCTCGGCCCCCAGCGCGGCGGCGCCGCTGTAGTGGGCGCGGGCCAGGACGTACGTCACGAAGGTGGCCGCCGCCGCGATGATGCCGCCGGGGATCGCGTACCGCATGACGCGGCGCACGAAGTGCGGTTTGGCGCGTTCCTTGTTGGGCGCCAGGGCCAGGAAGAACGCCGGGACGCCGATGGTCAGCGTCGACAGCAGGGTGAGGTGACGCGGCAGGAAGGGGTACTCGACCTGCGAGCACACCACCAGGATGGCGAGCAGGACCGAGTAGACCGTCTTCGTCAGGAACAGCGTCGCGACGCGCGTGATGTTGCCGATGACCCGGCGGCCCTCGCCGACCACCGACGGCAGCGTCGCGAAGCTGTTGTTGAGGAGGACGATCTGGGCGACCGCCTTCGTCGCCTCGGAGCCGGAGCCCATGGAGACGCCGATGTCGGCGTCCTTGAGCGCGAGGACGTCGTTGACGCCGTCGCCGGTCATCGCGACCGTGTGCCCACGGGACTGGAGCGCGCCGACCATGTCCCGCTTCTGCTGCGGGGTGACCCGCCCGAAGACCGCGTTCGCGTCGAGCTCCTCGGCCATCGCTTCCCGCTCGGCGGGGAGCCTGCGCGCGTCCACGGTGCTCGCGGCGCCGGGCAGGCCGAGCTTCGTCGCGACCGCGCTCACCGACACCGCGTTGTCACCGGAGATGACCTTGGCGTGGACGCTCTGCTCGTCGAAGTAGCGCAGCGTGTCCGCGGCGTCGGGCCGCAGGCGCTGCTCCAGGACGACCAGGGCGGCGGGCCGGGCACTTCTGACGACATCGGGGGAGTCGAGCTCGCCGGCGGCGCGGGCGAGGAGCAGCACGCGCAGTCCCTGCTCGTTGAGGTGGTCGATCTCGCCGAGGGTGGGGTCCTCGGCGGGCAGCAGCACATCGGGCGCGCCGAGCAGCCACGTGGAGTTCTGCCCGTCGCCCTCGCTCAGCGCGGCGCCGCTGTACTTGCGCGCGGAGGAGAAGGGCAGCGACTCGGTGCAGCGCCACTCCTCGCTGTCCGGGCAGGCCTCGATGATGGCCTGCAGCGATGCGTTGGGCCGTGGGTCGGACTCGCCGAGCGCGCCGAGGACCTTGCGTACGTATGCCTCGTCGGAGCCGCCCAGCGCACGCAGCTCGGTGACGTCCATGCCGCCTTCGGTGAGCGTGCCCGTCTTGTCGAGGCAGACGACGTCGACGCGGGCCAGCCCTTCGATCGCGGGCAGTTCCTGGACGAGGCACTGTTTGCGGCCGAGCCGGATGACACCGATCGCGAAGGCGACGGAGGTGAGGAGGACGAGGCCCTCGGGAATCATCGGCACGATGCCGCCGACGGTGCGGGCGACCGAGTCCTTGAAGTTGTCGCCCTTCACCGCCAGCTGGCTGATGATCAGGCCGAGGGCGGTCGGGACCATCATCCACGTCACGTACTTGAGGATCGTGGAGATGCCGGAGCGCAGCTCGGAGTGGACGAGGGTGAAGCGGGAGGCCTCTTCGGCGAGCTGTGCCGCGTACGCCTCGCGGCCGACCTTGGTGGCGGTGAACGCGCCGCCGCCCGCGACGACGAAGCTGCCGGACATCATCCTGTCGCCGCGTTTCTTGAGGACGGGGTCGGCCTCACCGGTCAGCAGTGACTCGTCGACCTCGAGACCGTCGGCCTCGGCGACCTCGCCGTCGACGACGACCTTGTCACCCGGCCCGAGCTCGATGAGATCCCCGAGCACGATCTCGGACGTGGACACCTCGCCGGCGGCCCCGTCCCGCCGGACGACGGGTTTCGCCTCGCCGATGACGGCGAGCCCGTCGAGGGTCCTCTTGGCGCGGAGCTCCTGGATGATGCCGATGCCGGTGTTGGCGAGGATGACGAATCCGAACAGAGTGTCCTGGAACGGCGCGACGATGAACATGATCACCCAGAGCACGCCGATGATCGCGTTGAAGCGGGTGAAGACGTTGCCGCGGATGATGTCGGCGGTGGAGCGGCTGCTGCGAACCGGTACGTCGTTGACCTCGCCCCGCGCGATCCGCTCGGCCACCTCGGCGGCGCTGAGCCCGCCGGGCCGGTGCCGCACGGGCGGCGCCACGGGGTGCACGGGGTCGAGTTCCGCGCCCGCGTCGATGGCCGCCCCGCCTCGCTGCCCGGGCCCGCCGCTGCCGCTGTCCGACCGCTGAGTCATGCTCCCGACGGTACGGCGGGCACGCGACGTTCACCCCCTGAGCGGGTTGAACAGGGTGGAACATCCGGGCCGCCCCTACGGGGGGCCGGGGGCTGAGCCCCGGTCACGGGAAGGCGCGGGGGCTGGGCCCGCTGCTCCGCCCGCTGCTCCGCCCGCTACTTCGCTCGCGGCGCGTCGCTGCGCGCCGCCTCCGCGCGCTTTATCGCCGCGTCGCGCCTGCGCACGTACCAGATACCGATGAGCCCCAGGCCCGCGCCGGCCAGGCACGTCCACACCCACCACGTCAGATCGCGGTCGGCGAACCAGCTGTAGAAGGGGACCTGGGCCACGAAGAGGACGAACCACAGGATCGTGCCGCCGGTGATGGTGGCGACGACGGGCCCCTCCAGGGGCTCGGGTGCCTCGTGTTTGGGGGTCCACTTCGCCATGCGGTCAGTGTAGGTGGCCCTCCAATGACCCCAACGACCCTGTCGGCCCCCACTCACCCCGTTGCCCGCATGCGTCTACGCGCGGAGATACCGATCTTTCGCTCATACGTTCATACTGAAGCGGTTTGTGTCCGACCGGTTTCGTTCGTATGAACATCCAAGGAACTGGCCAAGAACCACCCCCGACGAGGTCTCCATGCCCCCCACGGCCACCGCTCCTGCGGACGTCCAGCAGCCGCAGCGGCCGGACTCCGGTCCCGGCGCCCTCGGCCGGCTCGACCGCTTCTTCAAGATCTCCGAGCGCGGCTCCACGCTCCCCCGTGAGATCCGCGGCGGCTTCGCCACCTTCTTCGCGATGGCCTACATCATCGTGCTGAACCCGATCATCCTCGGCAGCGCGAAGGACATGTACGGCCATCAGCTCGACGGCGGCCAGCTGGTCACCGCCACGGTGCTCACCGCCGCGTTCTCCACGCTCCTCATGGGTGTCATCGGCAATGTCCCGATCGCGCTGGCCGCCGGCCTCGGGGTGAACACCGTGGTCGCGCTCCAGCTCGCCCCCAGGATGAGCTGGCCGGACGCGATGGGCATGGTCGTCCTCGCCGGTTTCGTGGTGATGCTGCTGGTGGCCACTGGCCTGCGCGAGCGGGTCATGAACGCCGTACCGCTCGGCCTGCGCAAGGGCATCGCGATCGGCATCGGCCTCTTCATCATGCTGATCGGCCTCGTCGACTCCGGCTTCGTCTCCCGCATCCCGGACGCCGCCCACACCACCGTCCCGCTCCAGCTCGGCCTGACCGGCCAGCTGTCCGGCTGGCCGGTGCTGGTCTTCGTGCTCGGCGCGCTGCTCACCCTCGCGCTGATCATCCGCAAGGTGCCCGGCGCGATCCTGATCTCGATCGTCGTGATGACGGTCGTCGCGCTCGTCATCCAGCTGGTCGCGAAGCTGCCGGGCCAGGCGTGGGGCCTGACGGTCCCGGAGTGGCCGGGCAACCCGGTCGCGACGCCCGACTTCGGGCTGGTCGGTCAGGTCAGCCTGTTCGGCGGCTTCGAGAAGGTCGGCTTCCTCACCGGCGCGCTGTTCGTCTTCACCGTGCTGCTGTCCTGCTTCTTCGACGCGATGGGCACGATCCTCGGTGTCGGCGACGAGGCGAAGCTGATGGACGAGGAGGGCAACTTCCCCGGCATCAACAAGGTGCTGATCGTCGACGGCATCGCGGTCGCCGCGGGCGGCGCCACCTCGTCCTCCGCCAACACCTGTTTCGTGGAGTCCACCGCGGGCGTCGGCGAGGGTGCCCGTACGGGTCTCGCGTCCGTCGTCACCGGCGGACTCTTCGCGGTGGCGCTGTTCCTCACGCCGCTCGCCACGATGGTGCCGTCCCAGGCGGCGACGCCCGCCCTGCTGGCGGTGGGCTTCCTGATCCTGGCCGGATCGGTGAAGGACATCGACTGGAGCGACTTCACCATCGCGGTGCCGGCGTTCCTGGCGATGGTGATGATGCCGTTCACGTACTCGATCACCAACGGCATCGGCATCGGCTTCATCGCCTTCAGTGTGCTGCGGCTGGCGACCGGACGCGGGCGTGAGGTGCCGGTCGCGATGTACATCGTGTCGGCGGTCTTCGTCTTCTACTACGCGATGCCGGCACTGGGCCTCACCTGAGCGAGGTCTCCCGGTCGAGGCCTTCCGGGCTCACGTCAGCCCGTAGAACTTCCCCGTCTCGTCGACGGCCGCCTTGAAGCGTTCGTCGAAGTCGTCGCGAATGAGCGTCCGGACCACGTAGTCCTGGACGCTCATTCCGCGTTTGGCGGCATGCTGCCGGAGCCGGTCCAGCAGCTCTTCGTCTATGCGCACGCTGAGCACTGTCGATGCCATGTCGGCCAGAGTCCCGGGCGGGAACCGGCCAGTGCGTCACTTTCTGGATCCTTCTCACTCATATGGGTGATCCATCGAGCTGGGCCGAAACCCAGTGGTAATTAGACTGGGTAATGAGTTATCCTAATGAACATGCCTGACCTGTCCCACGGTGACAACGCCGCCGCCGTGAACTCACTGCGCTCCGCCGTCATGCGGCTGGGCCGGCGCCTGAAGCATCAGCGCGTCGACGAATCGCTGAGCCCGACCGAGATGTCGGTGCTCGGCACCCTGGCCCTCTGCGGTTCGGCCACCCCCGGTGAGCTGGCCCGCAAGGAGCACGTCCAGCCGCCGTCGATGACGCGCATCGTGGCGCTGCTGGAAGCCAAGGGACTGGTACGGCTGGAGCCGCACCCCGACGACCGCCGGCAGAAGGTCGTCAGCCAGACCGAGCAGGCCGAGGCCATGCTGGAAGAGAGCCGCCGCAAGCGGAACGCCTGGCTGGCGTCCCTCGCCGAAGGTCTGGACGATGACGAGTGGGCCAAGCTGCGTGCAGCGGCCCCCGTCCTGGAGAAGCTCGCGCATCTGTAGACCCGAGGCCGCAAGGAGGCGAACCCTTTTGAGTACGGGATCCGGAGCAGACTCCGCCCCCGCACCGAACTCCGACCACGACACCCCGACCGCGCCGACCTCGGGGAGTGCCGGACCTTCCGGGACGTTCTCCTCGCTCAAGGTCCGTAACTACCGCCTGTTCTTCACCGGAGCGATCGTCTCCAACACGGGTACCTGGATGGCCCGTATCACCCAGGACTGGCTGGTCCTCAGCCTCACCGGCTCGTCCGCGGCCGTCGGCATCACCACGGCCCTGCAGTTCCTGCCGATGCTGCTCTTCGGTCTGTACGGCGGTGTCATCGCCGACCGCTACCCGAAGCGCCGCATCCTGCTCTTCAGCCAGGGCGCGCTCGGTCTGTGCGGGCTCGCGCTCGCCGTCCTCACGCTCTCCGGCCAGGTCCAGGTCTGGCACGTCTATCTGATCGCGTTCCTGCTCGGCGTGGTCACGGTCGTCGACAACCCGACCCGGCAGTCCTTCGTCTCCGAGATGGTCGGCCCGCAGCAGCTGCGGAACGCCGTCAGCCTCAATTCCGCGAACTTCCAGTCGGCCCGGCTCGTCGGGCCGGCCGTCGCCGGTGTGCTGATCACCGCCGTCGGCAGCGGCTGGGCGTTCCTGCTCAACGGACTGTCCTTCCTCGCGCCGCTGACCGGCCTGCTGCTCATGCGCACAGGTGAGCTGCACAAGGTGGAGCGTGCGCCCCGGGGGAAGGGCCAGCTGCGGGAGGGACTGAAGTACGTCGCCGGGCAGCCCGAGCTGATCTGGCCGATCGTGCTCGTCGGCTTCATCGGCACGTTCGCCTTCAACTTCCCGATCTGGCTGACCGCGTTCGCGGACAAGGTCTTCCACGCCGGGGCCGGTACGTACGGCCTGTTCAACACGTTGATGGCGGCGGGTTCGCTGGCGGGCGCACTGCTCGCGGCGCGCCGCGGCTCGTCCCGGCTGCGGATGCTGCTCGGCGCGGCGGCACTGTTCGGTGCGCTGGAGATCGCGGCCGCGTTCTCGCCGTCCTTCTGGTTGTTCGCGCTGCTGCTCGTCCCGATCGGCATGGTCGGCCTGACGGTGAACGTCACCGCCAACTCGTCGGTCCAGCTGGCCACGGACCCGGTGATGCGGGGCCGCGTGATGAGCCTCTACATGATGGTCTTCGTCGGTGGCACGCCGCTGGGCGCGCCGATCGTCGGCTGGATCACGGACACGTACGGCGTGCGCGCCGGGTTCGCCACGGGCGGCGCGGTCGCGATGGCCGCGGCCGGTGCGATCGGTCTGATCCTCGCCCGGCTCGGCGGCCTGCGTGTCCAGCTGGATCTGCGGCCGGGCCACCCGCACGTACGCTTCGTCCCGCGCGAGCGGGTCACGGCCGCGGCCTGACTCCGGTGCGACCGGGGCCGGCGACAAGCCCCGCCGGGACGCGAACGCTGCAAGACTCGCCGTATGAGACTCTTCGCTGCCGTGCTGCCGCCCGAGGAGGCCCTGCGGGAACTCGGGCGCGTCGTCGATCAGCTGCACACGCTCCCCGGTGCGGACGGGCTGCGCTGGACCGGGCGGCCCGGGTGGCACTTCACACTCGCGTTCATGGGAGAGGTCGACGAGCGGCTCCTGCCCGATCTGCAGGAGCGGCTCGGCCGTGCCGCCCACCGCAGCGAGGCGTTCCGGCTGCGGCTGCACGAGGGCGGGCACTTCGGCCGGCGGGCCCTGTGGGTCGGTGCCGCGGGCGGCCTCGACGAGATGCGGATGCTCGCCGAGCGCGCGGACGCGGCGGCGCGGCGGGCGGGGGTGGCGATGGACGAGCACCGCGCCTACCACGCGCATCTGACGATCGCCCGTACCCGCGAGAACACGGACCTGCGCCCGTACGTCGACGCGCTGGCCGGCTTCGAGGGCACGCCCTGGACCGTGTCCCGGCTGGTGCTGGTCCGCAGCAACCTGCCCGGCGGCGGCGTCCCGGGCGCGCGGCCCCGCTACGAGGAGGTGGGTGAGTGGCCACTGGGCGCGACCGGCTGACCCGCGGTCCGGGCGCCCGGGCCTGCCCGTTACGCTCGAAGAGTGGACCCGAAAACCCGTAACCGGATCATGGCCGGTGTGCTTGTGCTGATGTTCGCCGTCGTCGCGGTGGCGGCCGCGCTGGGCAACTGACCTTCTCTCCTCCCGGAAGCCGGCCGGAAGCCCGCCTGTTTCGTCTTTCAGGACGGTGTCCGGGGCCGACGCGGCGCCGCGGCCTTCGGATGACCGGAATGGCCTTGCTTCGAGCGGACTCGAAGGCGTTGGCTGGCCCCCATGAAGTACACGCAGCTCGGACGCACCGGACTCAAGGTCAGCCGACTCGTCCTCGGCACAATGAACTTCGGGCCCCAGACCAGTGAGGCCGACAGCCACACCATCATGGACGCCGCACTGGGCGCGGGTCTGAACTTCTTCGACACGGCCAATGTGTACGGCTGGGGCGAGAACAAGGGCCGCACCGAAGAGATCATCGGCTCCTGGTTCGCCCAGGGCGGCGACCGCCGGGACAAGGTGGTCCTCGCCACCAAGGTGTACGCCAACATGGGCACGGAGGGCGAGCCCTGGCCCAACCACGACAAGCTGTCCGCCCTCAACATCCGCCGCGCCGTCGAGGCCAGCCTCAAGCGGCTGCAGACCGACTACATCGACCTCTACCAGTTCCACCACGTCGACCGGGACACTCCGGTCGAGGAGATCTGGCAGGCCGTCGACGTCCTCGTCCAGCAGGGGAAGATCCTCTACGCGGGCTCCTCCAACTTCCCCGGCTGGAAGATCGCCCAGGCCAATGAGACCGCCCGCAGGCTCGGCTCGTACGGGCTGGTCAGCGAGCAGTGCCTGTACAACCTGGCCGAGCGGCGGGCCGAGATGGAGGTCATCCCGGCGGCACAGGAGTACGGCCTCGGGGTGATCCCCTGGTCGCCCCTGCACGGCGGGCTGCTCGGCGGCGTGATCAAGAAGGAGTCCGAAGGGGCGCGGCGGACGTCCGGGCGTTCCGCGGACGCGTTGGCCGACTCGTCCGTACGGGAGCAGGTCCAGGCCTACGAGGACCTGCTCGACAAGCACGGACTGGCACCGGGCGAGGTGGCCCTGGCCTGGCTGCTCACCCGGCCGGGCGTCACGGGACCGATCGTCGGCCCGCGCACCGCCGACCAGCTGGCCTCGGCACTGCGGGCGGTCGACCTCGAACTGTCGCAGGAGCTGCTGACCGAGCTCGACGCGATCTTCCCGGGTCCTGGGCCGTCCCCGGAGGCCTTCGCCTGGTGATCCGGCGGGAGCGGGGACGTGACACCCGGGGGACGGGAGGCGCCTCCGCCCCCGACCCCGTCTCGTCCCCGCCCCCTCACCCGCTGCCGGAAGTGGTCAGATGCGGTCGGCGACGATCATCAGGTAGTGGAAGCTCCCCTCCTTGTACGCGGTGAGGAACGGGTCCTCGATGCCCGTCGCGACCGAGCACTTCTGGCGCAGCTCCCAGTAAGGAATGGTGCGCGCCGTCAGGTCGACGACCTCGATGGGCACGAGGTTGTTGGCGGCCATGGCCTTGAAGTAGTCGCTGCGCGGGTGGATGTTGCAGGTGTAGTGCTCGTCGATGCGGCTGACGGCCTTGGAACGCAGCCCGTTCACATCGTTCGAGCAGCCGGTGATGCAGACGTAACGGCCGCCGTACTCCAGCAGCCGGGAGAACTCGCCGAAGAGCTCGAACAGATCCACGTACATGGTCGTCTCGTTCGTCCACACGGCCCGGCGCGAGCGGGTGGCGAACCCGGTGTCCAGCATGTTGCGGAAGTGGAACTGCACGCGGTCGGTTACTCCGCGTTCCGCGGCCTGCTTGTTGGCGAACCCGACCTGGGACTCCGAGATCGACACCCCGTCGACCTGGCAGCCGAACCGCTGCTCGGCCATGAAGCTGGTGCCGCCCCGGCCCGAGCCGGCGTCGAGGACGCGGTCGCCGGAGGAGATGCGGCCCAGGTGGTCGAGGAGCAGCTCCGCCTGTGCGGTCTCCAGCCGGTGCAGCTCCGCGATGATCCGCTCGTCCCGGGTGTCATCCGGGCCGCCCAGCACGGACGGGTCGTAGTCGCCGATGCCGTAGTGATGGTGGTAGAGGCCGTCGATGTCGCCGAGCTTCAGGTTCACCGGGTCCTTCTCGGCGTTCCAGTAGGCGGCCACGGACTTCTGGTAAGGGGTGCGCAGGACGGGGGACTGCGTGGCAACGGTCGTCGTCATGGGGAAACTCCTTGCATGGGTGGGGGGTTGAGGGTGGGGGGTACGGGCTTGGGAATGCCTGGCTCAGGTCGTGGCCGCGTCGTTGTAGCGAGGGCTGCCCGCGTGCCATTCGCGGTTGCCGCCCACCCAGGCCCATGTCCCGGCCAGGAACCGACGCAGCTGGGGGGAGCCGGCGGCGGCGAGGGCGGACGCCTCGGCCTCGTACGTGTGCATCAGCTCGTCGTGGATCTGCACGCTCTGCTCGACCGCTTCCTGCATCGAGCAGTTCTCCTCGGCGGCGATGAGCATGGGCAGGCTGAAGTCCGTGGGACTCTCCTTGCCCATCGAGTACAGATCGTTCATGAGCACGGTCGCGGTGCCGGCCAGATTGAACGCCCGGCGCACCCGGGGGTCGGCGAACTCGGCCTGCGGAACCTCGTATCCGGCGATCGCGTCGACCAGCACCATGCACGGGATGAAGCTGTTCTCGTGCCGGTGCATCAGGTACTCCCAGACCGGTGGCCGGTGGCCGGTCGTGTGCCACATCCCCTCCTGGCCGTACGCGACGAACATGATGGCGAGCTCGTGGCGGAGCCGGCGCACCTGTGTCGTCGTGGCGTACCGGGCGAGGTTGTCCAGCCCGGAGCGGAGAGCCATCGCGACCGGGTCCTTCCGGACGACCTCCTCCAGCTGGGGTGCGTAGCGCAGTGGGAGCTGCGCCTGGTCGATCACCGAGTGGCAGATCGCCAGCCGCCGGCCGATCAGGTCGTGACGCGGCTCCTCGACCTCGCCGTCGACGATGTGGTCGTCGACGGCCCACTCGGACAGCCCGCACTTCGCCGCGGCCAGCAGGCGGTCGGGGTCGTCCGATTCGGGGTGGGCGAGCATCATGAGGCGCCCGAAGCCGGCCGAGCGGACCTTGTCGAGATGGCCGGGGTAGATCCCGACCTCCTCGGCCCATGCGACGAGCCGCTCGTTGACCACCTCGCCGAGGGCGGGGTCGTCGCGTACGGCGGGTGGGCAGTACAGCGCCGGACGCGCCTGGTCCGCTCCGCGGCTCGGAGCCGAAGCCGGAGCCGGTCCCGGACCCGGTCCCGGAGCCGAGCTCGGAGCCGACGCAGGCTCCTCGTGTCCGATACGGGCGGCCGAGGTGCCGAGACCGGTGGGACCGCCGAGCGCCGGGTACGGGGCAGGGGGCCGGGGGAGGCCGGGTTCGGTGACCCGCACGGACCCGGACGGCGTGGGGATCAGGACCCTGGCCGCCGAGGTGCCGAGCCCGGTGGGCCCGCCGGGGATCCGCGGTACGACGGGAGCCGATCCGGGACCCGGTACCGATGCCGGTCCGGCACCCGGTACCGATGCCGGTCCGGCACCCGGTGCCGATGCCGGTCCGGCACCCGGTACCGATGCCGGTCCGGCACCCGGTGCCGATCCCGGTCCGGGACCCGGTACCGATGCCGATCCGGCACCCGGTGCCGATCCCGGTCCGGGACCCGGTGCCGAAAGCGGCTTCGACGCCGGCTCCGATCCGGGACCCGGTTCCGTTGCCGGCAGGTCCGGCCGCCCCGGGCGTGCCGGGTCGGACAGCAGGGCACCCACCAGGTCCGCCACCTCGTGCGCGGCCGCGGAGGCGGTCATACGGGACAGCAGTGACACCGCTTCAGCCCTCCTTCACCAGTGGATCCGGGCACTCAGGCACGCGGGCGTACCTCGACGTTCTCGAGGATCCCGATCGCGTCCGGCACGAGAACGGCCGCGGAGTAGTAGGTGCTGACGAGGTACGAGATGATCGCCTTCTCGTCGATGCCCATGAAGCGCGCGTTGAGGCCCGGCTCGACCTCGTCCGGGAGCCCTGTCTGGTACAGCCCGATGACACCCTCGTTGTCCTCACCGGTACGCATGGCGATGATCGACGAGCTCTGGTGCCGGGTGACCGGGATCTTGCCGCACGGGAGGATCGGCACGCCCCGCCAGGCGGGGATGTGGTGGCCGTCGACGTCGACGCTGGTGAGGTTGATGCCCCGCTTGTTGCACTCCTTGCCGAAGGCCGCGATGGCGCGCGGGTGCGCGAACAGGTACTGGGTGCCGCGGCGCATGCTCAGCAGGTCGTCGAGGTCGTCCGGGGCGGGCGGTCCCGACTGGGTCTGGATGCGCTGGTCGAAGTCGGCGTTGTTGAGCAGGCCGAACTCGGGGTTGTTGACCAGCTCGTGCTCCTGGCGCTCACGCAGTTCCTGGATGGTGAGGCGCAGCTGCTGCTGGGTCTGGTTCATCGGCTTGTTGTAGAGATCGGCGACCCGGCTGTGCACCTTCAGCACGGTCTGTGCCACGCTCAACTCGTACTCGCGAGGCGTGAGTTCGTAGTCGGCGAAGGCGCCGGGCAGGGTCTTCTCGCCGACGTGGCCGGCACTGAGGTCGATCGCGGCCTCGCCCGCCCTGTTCACCTTCTTGTGGCCGTTCGAGCTCTGCGCCTGGATGTGGTCCCGCAGCCTCTCGTGCTGGCCCACGACCGTCCTGTACGCGGCGCGCGGCAGCGCGAGGATCGTGACGGCGGTCGTGGCGCGGGCGGTGAAGTCCCACTTGTCGTCGGTCCCCGTGAGCACGTCGCAGCCGAAGGAGTCGCCGTCCCCGAGCCGTCCCAGGACGGCCTCGTCCCCGTACGGGCCCTGGCCGACCTTCTCCACCTTGCCGTGCGCGATCAGATAGACGTGGTCGGCCTTCTTGCCCGATCCCACGATGACCTGGCCCGGCTCGTATTCCTTCTGGACGAACTTGTCGGCCAGCGCGCCCAGCGCCGAGGTGTCGTCGAACCCCTGCAGCGGGGGCAGTTCGGCCAGCTCCGCGGGGATGACCTGAACCTTGGAGCCGTTCTTGACGAACGACACCCGGCCGTCGCCGACCGTGTACGACAGCCGACGGTTCACCCGGTAGGTGCCCCCGGGCACATGGACCCACGGCAGCTTGCGCAGCAGCCACCGCGAGCTGATGCCCTGCATCTGGGGTTCGGACTTGGTGGTCGTCGCAAGGTTGCGGGCCGCCGCCGTGCTGAGACTCAGTTGCTCCTGGTGCTGCGACTGAGCGCTGCCCGCGGTGGGGGTGGGTCGTCGGGTCTCCGTTGACATCTGCTGTATCTCCCATTCGTGTGGTGATCCGCGTGGTGTCGAGGGGCCGGAGATGGCCGGTCGACCAGGCGATATCACTCTTCGTGAACAGGAGTAACGCATTGTGATCAAGGGGTGGGAAAGGTGCTCACGGCGCGCCGCAGTGTGCGGCACGGCTGCACGCTCACGCCCCACGCCGGAGTGCGCCCGCGCCCGGGGGCGCATTGTTTACTTTCAGGCGCCCCCGAACCAGCCGGCCGCGTCGAGGCGGAACGCGTCGGCCGGTACGACCGAGCGCAGACCGTCCTCCAGTGCGCGAAGCTCCGGCTCGCCCAGGGTCCTTGACCAGTCCGCGCGCAGCTCGTCGAAGACCGCTGCCGAGCGGGCGAGGGCGTCCAGCCCGTGCGGCGTGAGGCGGATGATCTTGCGCCGCGCGTCGGCGGGGTCGTCCGCGCGCTCCGCGTAACCCAGGGCGACGAGCCGGTCCACGGTCTTCCCGGCCGCCTGTTTCGAGACGCCGAGCCGCCGCCCGATCTCGCTCGCCGTCGCGCCGCCGGCCCCGATCGCCTGCATGGCGAAGCCGTGGGCGGGCCGTACGTCCGGGTGGCCCTGGCGGGCGAGTTCGGCGTGGAGGCGGTCGATGAGCGTGCGGAAGCCCGCGAAGAGGAGCAGCGGCAGCTCGTACCCCTTGCCTATATCGACAACCTGGTTTACTTTATTTTCGTCAACCACGTTGTCCATCTTAGGAGGCGTACGTGTTCACCGACCACACCCTGGAAACCGCCCCGCCCGCGTCGCGCAAGGCCATGGAGGCGGTCGTGCGGAACCTCGGCCGTCTCCCGGACGCCGTCGCCCGCCTCGCCGAGTCGCCGCAGCTGCTCAACGGCTTCCTCCAGCTCAGTGCCGTCTTCGAAAGCAGCACCCTGGAGCCCGTGGCGCGCGAGGTCGTCATCATGACCGTCGCCGTCCGCAACGACTGCCATGTGTGCGTCGAGATGCACACGGCCAAGCTGCGCGCCCTGCGCGCGGACGAGGCGCTGATCGGGGCTCTGCACGACCAGCGCCCGCTTCCGGACGAACCTCTCGAAGCGGTACGGCAGTTCACTCTCGACGTCCTCGCCACTGCGGGTGGCGTCGATGACGAGGAACTGAAGCGCTTCCTCTCGTACGGCTACACCGAGCGCAACGCCCTGGAGGTCGTCCTCGGCATCGGCACGTACACGATGTCGACGTTCGCGAACCGCCTCGTGCGCGCCGCGCCCTGAGCCCGGGGGCTCAGTCCTCACCCGACCGGCCGCAATTGCCATGACACGGCCGCATTTCAGGGAGCCGTGACCGTGCGGTCGGGCGCGACCGCTGGATCCTGGGCTCGTGACACGCCGAGCCACCACGGGTGATGACGGAGACGGAGCCGGGGACCGGGACAGGAACGGGGGTGGGGCCGGAGCCGGGGACACCGGGCAGTCGGCGGCCGGCGCGGCGCGTACCGATTTCGCGGGCGCGGTCTACGGCTCGCTCCTCGCCGCCTCGGTGGTGGCCGGAGCCGGGGCGTACGGCCCGTTCCCCCGGTTCCAGCTCGGCGTGCTCATTCTCGTGACCGGCCTGGTGTACTGGGCCACTCACGTCTACGTCCGCCTCGTCGGCGACAGGCTCCTCGACCAGCCCCTGAACCGGCGGGAGGTCCGCCGCGTCTGCGCCCAGGAATGGCCGATCCTCCAGGCCGCCGTCCCCCCGGCCGCCGCCGTGGCGCTCGGCTGGGTTCTGGGACTGGACCTGGAGGGGACGGCGTGGCTGGCACTCGCCGTCGCGGTCGGTGAACAGGTCGGCTGGGCCACCGCCGCGGTCGTCCGTGCGGGCGCCCCGTGGCGCCTGGTGGTGGGCTCCGGCGCGATCAACCTGCTGCTCGGGCTGATCATCGTGGCCGTCAAGGCCGCCATCCAGCACTGACGGATGCGCTCAGTCGAGGCGGGTGAGCGGAGGGCATTCCCAAGCCGCGTCGACCACCTCGCGGTGCGGCCGGTACATGCGCAGGATCACGAACCAGGCGCCGCTTTCGGGGGTGGGCAGCCAATTGGACTCGCGGCCCTCTTCCGGTGAGGTGGGCTGCAGGTGAATGGTGAGACCTCCGTCGGCGTCCGTGACGAGCCCGGGGGTACGGTCCCCGAGCGAGTAGCGGTTCGCCGGGTTGGGGATCAGGTTCATGTCGTCCCCGTAGGCGGTCAGGGACCAGAAGGCGTCGACGGGCGGCATGGTGCCGGGGGCGAAGCGCAGTTCGTACCGGCCGGAGGACAGTTTGTTCCCGTCCGCGTCGTCGTAGTTGAGCAGGTAGACCGCCTCGTCGGGGTCGTTGGCGGCGATGCCTGCCAGCGACTGGTCGGCGGCGCGCTTGAGGAAGTCGTCCCCGAAGCGGCCCATCTGCGGCGGCGGATAACGCCATCCGTTCACCAAGTGTGCCCACTCACCGCTGAGCATCTGCTGCTTGAGCATCGGTATGCCGACCGCCGCGGCGCGGATCAGGTTCTTCTTGACCGCCTCGGGCTGGGCTTCGACATCGAGACCGGGCCCGATGCCCACGTCGGCGAACTGCTTGAGCAGGATCGCGTGATGGGGCGGTGGCGGGTTCTCGGCCAGCATGGCGTTGAGCGTCTTCCACGGGCCGAGCGGGTCCTCCGCGGCTTCCACCGGCTTCAGCACGTCGCGGCTCGCCGGGAGCTGCGCCCGGTCCACGCCCTCGCCGCGCTTGCCGAACAAGCTGAGCGGAGTGAGCTGGTACTGGGCCTGGAGTGCCTGCGCGGCCGGCACGTCGTCATGGCCCTCGACGAACGTCCTGCCCAGGATCAGGATCCACGGACTCGGCGCGGCGGCCATGCGGCGCACACTGTCGGGAAGCCTTCCGCTCCAGTCCGGGCCGACGATCGCGAAGTGGCCGGCCTTGGACCCCGTCGTGCGCTGACCGACGTAGTCGAAGTTGTCGGAGGTGATGCCCATCAGCTCGAAGGTGAAGTAGCGGTCACCCATGTCCGGGTGCGACAGGACGATCGGCTCGCTGCGCAGGTCCACCCACGCGACCGAGTACAGGGTGTCGTTGTTCGGGCAGCCACCGTCCCGGTACGAGGCGTCCAACAGCTGCTGCGCGTGCCAGAAATGGTTGACCGGGGCGTACGGCATCGTTATCGGGTCGCGCGGCTGGGTCACCCACTCGTGGCGAAGCCGGGCGTTGTACATGTACGGGAATCCGTAGACGAACGCCTGCTCGCCCAGCGTGTAGGCGTACTCCCCACGCCAGTCGCCCACCCGCCCGGTCAGGATGGGCGTGACGGCCTGCCGGACCAGCGGCAGCGCCTGAGGCAGGTGACGCACCCGGTCCACCATGGCCTGCGGGTGGCGTACGGCATGTGCCGCGGCGCGGCCCGCGGCGCTCGCGGCCCGGCCGATGGTGGCCGTGACACCTGCGGCATCGTCCTGCATCCGCCGAAGCTGACGGTGACGCGTGGCTTCGGACATCATCAAGTCCCTTCCGCTGGGAAACGCCTCGTGGGGAAAGCGGACTCTGCGCGCCCGCACCGGATTTCGGGGTGGTCCCGGAGCGGCGCCCGGATGGTCGCGAGCGCCGCCCCTGACCTGTCAGGGGATGGTTACGCGGTCACGCGGTCGGTCACGCGGTCGGTTACGCGTTCGGTCACGCGGTTGGCTGTGCGGTGGGCTACGCGTTCGCGTACACCCGCGTTGCGAATTCTGCGATCTGAGCGTCCGTCAGGTTCCTCGCGAGATTGGCCTCCGTGATCATGCCGACGAGCTGGTGGCCCTGCTTGACGTCGATCACCGGCAGGCGCTTGACCTGGTGCAGCTCCATCGTCGACAGAGCCTCGTCGGCGCCGGCGCTCGCGTCGATCCAGTGGAGCTCCCCGGCGAGGGAGCCGGCCTGGACCGTCGCAGGGTCGATGCCTTCGGCACAGCACTGGACGACGATGTCACGGTCGGTGATCAGGCCGGTGAGCCTGTTGTTGTCGCCGCAGATGGGCAGACAGCCGACGTTCAGATCGCGCATCATCTTCGCCGCGTCCTGCAGCGACTGGTGCGCGCCGACGCACTGTACGCCGCTCGTCATGATGTCGCGGGCGGTGAGCTGGGTGTTCCGGGTCATGATTCCCTTCCGTTCCGTCAGGGCTGCGGCGGCCGGTCCTGGCCGCCTTGGTCACCACCGAGCTGCTCCTTGAGCTTGTCCTGGGCGGTGTCGACCTGGCTGCTGTACTTGCCCTGGGTTTTCTCGTCGACCGTGTCTCCGGCTTTGTCGACGCCTTTGGAGGCCTGGTCCTCGTGGCCCTTCAGCATGTGCTTGAGCTTGTCCATCACGGACATGGGCTGGCCCTCCTTGCCGTGTACCCCCGCCCCTCCAGGGTCACCTCACCTCGGACGGTTCGCATCTGCGCGGGGAGGCGACGAAGATTCGTGCCGCCACCCGGTCACATTCCTTCCGCGCGATCCGTCAGAGCAGTGACTGACGAGAACCCCGGAGGGCAGAAAACATGCAGGCTCGGATGAAGAACCCCGCCACCGTGATCCCCGCGGCCATGCCGGCCATCCTCGATCTGCTGAAGGCCACGAGGAAGGGCGGCGTGCCGGAGACGACCCTGGAGCTGGTCCACCTGCGGGCCAGCCAGATCAACGGCTGCAGCTACTGCGTCGTGGGCGGTGTGCACAGCGCGCGGAAGGCGGGCCTGACCGAGGAGCAGCTGGCCTCGGTGGCGGCGTGGCGGGAAGCGCCGTACTTCTCGGACGCCGAGCGCGCCGCGCTCGCGCTCACCGAGGCGGCGACCCGGCTCAGCGACCGGTCCGACCCGGTGCCCGACGCGGTGTGGGACGACGCCGCCGACCACTACGACGAGCAGCAGCTCGCGGCCATCATCCTGATGATCGGTACGACGAACCTCTTCAACCGTCTGAACGCCACGACGCGGCAGGTCGCCGGCGCGACCTGGTGACCCGGTGACCCGATGACCTGGTGACCTGGTGACCTCCTGACCGCCTGGCGCCGACCGCCGGCAGCCCCGGAAATTCCGTTGCCGCGCGGTCGGCCGGTGCAGGAGGCTTCCGGCCATGTCAGACAACCAAACCGGCGGGTCGCGCGGAGTGTCCGCCCTCTTCTCCCACGGGCGGCTGACGGCGATCCCACGGAAGCCGGCCCGTCGCGAGCAGCTGCTCGTACATCTCGCGCAGACGCTGTTCCAGCCGGACCGGGAGTACACCGAGCCCGAGGTCAACGAGGCGCTGCTCACGGTGCACGAGGACTCCGCCGCGCTGCGCCGCTACCTCGTCGTGGCGGGCCTGCTGGCCCGGACCAGGGACGGCAGCAGCTACCGGCGAGCGGGGTGACCGGTCACACGACCGGGGTCACGCGGACGGCTCGTACGGCGCGCCCAAGTCCCAGGCCTGGTACATCGCGTCGGCGAAGGCCGCGGCCAGTTTGTGCTCGCCGGACGGGCCCGGGTGCGTGCCGTCGTACGTGTCGGAGTGGACGTCGTACGCCTGGGGCGGGGACGCCAGCAGCAGCGGCGAGGCGGGGGAGTCGAGGTCCGCGACGGCCTTGGCGAGGAGCTCGTTGAAGCGGTCGCACTCGCTCGCGAAGGGGGCGTCCGACATCGCCCGCACGTTGGGGATGACGGGCAGGAGTACGGCCCGGACGTGCGGGTTCGCGGCGCGGGCCGCGGTGATGAACTCGCGGGTGTTCAGGGCGGTCTGAGTGCTGTTCGTGTAGAAGCCGAGGTCTATCAGCCCCAGCGAGACGAGCAGCACGTCCGCCTTCGTCGCGGCCACCGTCTCCCGGATCAGCGGGGCCATGTGCAGCCAGCCCTCGCCCCAGCCGGCCAGATGCCTGCGGGCGCCGGCGGGGAAGGCCGGGTCCGCGTAGGCCTCGGAGACAGGCGCGTCGGCGACCGTGTCGTACAGCTCGGTGCGCGGACCGACGATCTTGTACGGGCCGCCGAAGGAGCGGTTGAGGTGCTGCCACATCCGGTAGCGCCAGGTGTAGTCGCCGGCGCGTCCGATGGTCATGGAGTCACCGACGAACATGAAACGCATGGGGGTAATGATGGCCGACCCCCGCCGGGTGCGACCGCGGCAGGTGACGTGACGATGGACACTTGGGGGCATGCGTTCGTTGCGTACGACTTGGGCGGCCCTCGCCGCCGCCGTGGTGGTCCTTGGTTCCGCCGTGCCCGCTGCCGCCGACGACGGTGACGGTGACGGTTTCACGATCAAGGACCCGCGGATCACGGAATCCAGTGGTCTCGCGGCGAGCCGCGCCCACCCGGGCATCTACTGGACGCACAACGACCAGGACGCCCCACGCGTCTTCGCCGTCGACTCGAGGACCGGCGAGACCGTCGCCACGGTCACGCTGCAGGGCGTCGGGAAGCCCCGCGACATGGAGGCCATCTCCGTCGGGCCGGACGGCAACGTCTACATCGGCGACATCGGCGACAACGCGAACGGCAGCTGGGACCACGTCTGGATCTACCGCTTCCCGGAGCCGCGCAGGCTGAAGGACATCACCGTCCACGCCACCCAGTACACCGTCCGGTACGCGGACGGGGCGCGGAACGCCGAGGCGATGATGGTCCACCCGAAGACCGGGCGGATCTACATCGCCAGCAAGAACGAGGACGGGGGCGGGCTCTACGAAGGGCCGTCCCGGCTGGTGACCGGCGGGACGAACGTCTTCCGGCGGATCGGTGAGGTGCCGTGGGTGACGGACGGGGCGTTCTCGCCGGACGGCAAGGAGCTGGTGCTGCGCTCCTACTTCAGCGCGCGGGGCTATGAGTGGCGCGACGGGCGCCTCGGGCCCGACCACCACGTCAGCGCGCCGCTGCAGGGACAGGCCGAGTCGGTGACGTACACGACGGACGGCAAGGCGCTGATGTTCGGCACGGAGAGCGAGCAGAGCGAGGTCGTGCGGCGCGAGCTGGAGAAGGACGACGCGAAGGGATCGGGGAGCGCGTCCACGTCCGGCGGTGCGGGCGCCTCCGCGGGCGGGGCCGGGAGCGGTGGCACGGCCGCGGACGGCAAGGGCCTCGCGGTCCCCGCGGGCGCGCTCGTCGCCGCCGCGGTGGTGGCACTGGCGGTTCGGTCCCGTCGGCGCCGCGGCTGAGGCCCGTCCGGCCTTCCGGCCTTCCGGCCGGTCCTGTCGCGGCCGCCGGGTTGAAGGACCCGGGAGGTCTCCGGGGTGTGCGCCCGGACAGGACCCAGCCGTGCGACCCGGCCCGGCATCATCCCCTGGCGCGCCGCTCCACAAGGGCCTCGAATCCCTCCAACAGCCGAGCGGCTGAGTCGGTGAGATGCCGGGCCGGGCTGGGGGTCCGGGGGGTATCCCCCGGGGGGTGCAGTCTTCCGCTCGCCGTCCGGCGGTTTCAGCGGCTGAGCCGGTGAGCCGCTGAGAGTCCCGGAGGGGGTGGGCCCGCGAGAGGGGGGCGGGCCCACCCGGTCCGCGTTGTGCCGGTCCCGTGTTACGCCGGGCATTCCTTCCAGGCCAGGCGGTAGACGGTGTTGATCTCACCGTCGGTCGAGTCCATGGCGATGAAGCTGGTCTTCGACGCGTCGGACGTGCCCGCCTTGACGCGCAGTTCGGTGTTGATGTTGAAGTTCCGCTTCACCCCGCAGGGCGCCCAGACCAGCTGGCCCCACTCGGTCGAGTCGGTGGCCTGCCAGTTGTTGTCGTACGGCCCGCTGAAGGGGTGGTTCCTGGCGGCCGTGTCGGGCGACCCCTGGAAGTAGTACGACGCCTTCTGGATGGCGGTGGCGCCGCGCTCCAGGCTGGCGTAGCCGCGGTAGTCCACGCTGGCGACGGCGTACGTGAAGCCCTGCGGGACATGGACGATCAGGTTGAGCTGGCAGTTCTTGCGGAAGTCGGTGGGTGCCGAGCCCCCGCCGGTCTGGGCGAGGTAGTCGCTGTAGGTGACCGTGAAGGCGGTGTTGTCCGGGGACACGGCGACGGCGGCCGTCCCTGCCGGACAGCCCGATCCGTTCACCGTGGCGATCTCGATGACGATCTTGTCGGGTGGGGCGGTGATGGCCGCGTTCGCGCTGCCGGCGTTGCCGGCGACGAGCGTGGAGGCGAGGGCCGCCGTGAGGGCGGCACTCGCGCGTAAGGCTCTGGGCATGCAGCGAGCTCCGATCGATGGTGGTGGTCGGTGGCCTTGCGTGCAGGCGAACCGTGGGGGGTCCAGCCGATCCCATGTCCCGCCCCGACGAGTTCGACCAGTGCGATCGGCTCGACGGACTAGTTGAGACGTGGACATGTCAAGTGCTTCAAACGCATCGGATCGCTTGGATCGTAGGGACCAACTCCCCCGTCGGATAGGGCGGTTATCAGCCGTACGTACACGGCAGCTGCACGCCACCTCCACGCAACCGGCACGGTGTGCGCACGGCGCACCGGCCGGGCATGACGAAGGCCCGGCGGCCGAATGCCGCCGGGCCCTCCACGTGCTGCTGGTGACTCACATACCGATGGTGACTCACATGCCGGTGGTGACTACAGCTTCTCGATGACGTAGTCGACGCAGGCCGTCAGCGCCTGCACATCCGCCGGGTCGATCGCCGGGAACATCGCGATCCGCAGCTGGTTGCGGCCCAGCTTGCGGTACGGCTCGGTGTCCACGATCCCGTTCGCGCGCAGCACCTTCGTGACCGCCGCCGCGTCGATGTCGTCCGAGAAGTCGATCGTGCCGATGACCTGCGAGCGCTTGGCCGGGTCGGCGACGAACGGCGTCGCGTACTTCGACTCCTCGGCCCAGCCGTACAGGTTCCGCGCGGAGGTGGCGGTGCGGCGCACCGACCAGTCCAGGCCGCCCTGCCCGTTCAGCCACTTCAACTGCTCGTTGAGGAGGAAGAGGGTCGACAGCGCCGGGGTGTTGTACGTCTGGTTCTTGCGCGAGTTGTCGATCGCCGTCGGGAGGCTGAAGAACTCCGGTACGTGGCGGCCGGACGCGTGGATCCGGGCGGCACGCTCCAGCGCGGCGGGCGAGAACACGCCGATCCACAGGCCGCCGTCGGAGGCGAAGGACTTCTGCGGCGCGAAGTAGTAGACGTCCGTCTCGGCGATGTCCACGGGCAGGCCGCCCGCGCCGGACGTCGCGTCGACGAGCACGAGCGCGCCCTCGTCGGCGCCCTCGACGCGCTTGATGGGCGCCGCGACACCGGTCGAGGTCTCGTTGTGGGTGAAGGCGTAGACGTCGACACCGGCCTCGGCCTGCGGCTCCGGGTGGGTACCCGGGTCGGAGGAGATCACGCTCGGCTCGGCCAGCCACGGGGCCAGCTTCGCCGCCTTCGCGAACTTCGACGAGAACTCGCCGAAGGACAGGTGCTGCGACTTGTTGTCGATGAGCCCGTGCGTCGCGATGTCCCAGAACGCGGTGGAGCCACCGTTGCCCAGGATCACCTCGTAGCCCTCGGGCAGCGAGAACAGGTCACTTACGCCCTTGCGCACTTCGCCGACCAGGTTCTTGACCGGGGCCTGGCGGTGGGACGTACCGAGCAGGGACGTACCGGTGGCGGCCAGGGCGTCCAGCGCCTCCGTACGCACCTTGGAGGGTCCGGCGCCGAAACGGCCGTCGCCGGGCTTGATGTCAGCGGGAATCTGGATATCGGCCACGAGCCGGAGCCTAGTCGGTTCCGCCAGGTCACCGGGGGCAATGTCCGGCGAATGAGACAAGCGATCACTGGTTGGGACGAGTGCTCGGTGTCGCCCGATCGGGCGGGTGCGTACGCGCCGTCCGGGGCACGCTGAGCGCATGGCTGACCGTATGGCTGATCGTAAGGAGCTCGAACGGGCCCTCCGGGCGGGCGTCCGCGGCGATGTGGACTTCGGCGCCGGCGCCCGCGCGCTGATGACGATGGACGCGTCCAACTACCGCCGGGTCCCGGACGGGGTCGTCGCCCCGCGCGACGCGGCGGACGTGGCGGCGGCGCTCGCCGTCTGCCGGAGCCACGGGGTGCCGGTGGTGCCGAGGGGCGCCGGGACGTCGATCGCCGGCCAGGCCACCGGGGTCGGCGTGGTGCTGGACTTCACCCGCCATATGCGGTCGGTGGTCTCCGTGGACCCGGAGGCACGCACGGCCGTCGTGCAGCCGGGGGCGGTGCTGGACCGGCTGCGGGAGGCGGCGGGGGCGTACGGACTGACGTTCGGGCCGGATCCGTCGACGCACAGCCGCTGCACCCTCGGCGGGATGATCGGCAACAACGCGTGCGGGTCGCACTCGGTGGCGTGGGGGACGACCGCGGACAACGTGGGCAAACTGTCGGTGGTGACGTACGGGGGTGACGAGATCCGCCTCGGCCAGGGATGGGGGCGGGCCGCCGTCCCGGCCGGGCTGAGGGAGCTGGTCTCCGGCAACCTGGCGCTGCTGCGCACCGGCTTCCCGGGTGGACTGCCGCGCCGTATCTCCGGTTACGCGCTCGACGCGCTGCTGCCCGAGAACGGCACCGACCTCGCGCGTGCCTTCTGCGGCAGCGAGGGCACGCTCGGCGTGCTCACCGAGGCGACCGTACGGCTCGTGGACTCACCGCCCGCGCGTGCTCTCGCCCTGCTCGGGTACGCCGACGAGAGCGCCGCCGCCGAGGCCGCCGCCGGTCTGCTGCCGTACCGGCCGCTGACCGTGGAGGGGATGGCGCGGGACCTGGTGCCGGACGCGGCCGGGCTGCCGCGCGGCGGCGCCTGGCTGTTCGTCGAGACGGGCGGGGCGACGGGCGGCGAGGCGCGGGCGCGCGCGGAGGAGATCGTGCGGGGCGCGGATGCGCTGGACGGGGCCGTCGTCACCGACCCGGCCGCGCAGCGCGCGCTGTGGTGGATCCGGGAGGATGCCGCCGGCACCGCGACCCGGATGCCGGACGGCAGCGAGGCCTGGCCGGGCTGGGAGGACTGCGCGGTGCCTCCGGCGCGCCTCGGCGCGTACCTGCGTCACTTCCGGGCGCTGCTGGCCCAGTACGGGCTGCGCGGGACGCCGTACGGGCACTTCGGGGACGGCTGCATCCATGTCCGTATCGACTTCGATCTGCTCAGCGAGGAGGGGGTGCGGCGTTTCCGTTCCTTCTCGGAGGACGTGGCCGGGCTGGTCGTGGCGCACGGCGGCTCGCTGTCGGGCGAGCACGGGGACGGTCAGGCGCGGGCGGAGCTGCTGCCGAAGATGTACGGGGACGAACTGGTCGGCCTCTTCGGCCGGTTCAAGGACGTCTGGGACCCGGCGGGCGGGCTGAACCCGGGCGTTCTGGCGCGGCCGGCGCGCCTGGACGAGAACCTCCGCTTCGACGTGCTGCCGCGCACGCGGGTCGATGCGGAGTTCGGCTACCCGCACGACGGCGGGGACTTCGCCGGGGCGGTGCGGCGGTGCGTCGGAGTGGCAAAGTGCCGTGTGGACGGGCCGAGTTCCGGTCCGGGTGTGATGTGTCCCTCGTACCGCGCGACCGGCGAGGAACAGCACTCCACGCGCGGGCGCGCCAGGCTGCTGCACGAGATGCTCGCGGGGGAGGTGGTGACGGACGGCTGGCGCTCCGAGGAGGTACGGGACGCGCTCGACCTGTGTCTGTCGTGCAAGGGGTGCCGCAGCGACTGCCCGGTGGGCGTCGACATGGCCACGTACAAGGCGGAGTTCCTGCACCACCACTACGCGGGACGGGTGCGGCCGGCGTCGCACTATGCGATGGGGCGGCTGCCGCAGTGGCTGCGTCTGGCCGCGCCCTTCGCCGGGGTGGTGAACGCGGCGGCGCGCGTCCGCCCGTCGGCTTCGCTCGCGAAACGCCTGGCGGGCATCGCCCCGGAACGCGACATCCCGGCGCTCGCGCCGGTGACGTTCCGGCGCTGGATGCGCGGACACCTGGGCGACCGCACGCGGATCTCGGCGAAGAGCCGTACGGCCGTGCTCTGGCCTGACACCTTCACCGATCACCTTTCGCCCGAGGCCGGGAAGGCCGCCGTGGCGGTGATGGAGGCGGCCGGTATCGGCATCGTGCTGCCACGGCGCCGGGTCTGCTGCGGCCTGACCTACGTCTCCACCGGCCAGCTCGACCGCGCACGTGCGGTCATGCGCAGGGCTCTGGACACGGTCGAGCCGCTGCTGGACATGGACGTACCCGTGGTCGTTCTCGAACCGAGCTGCGCGGCGGCGCTGAAGACGGACCTCCCGGAGCTCCTCGGCGACGATCCGCGCGCGGCGCGCCTGTCGGCGTCGGTACGCACCTTCGCCCAGGGACTGGAGCAGTGCGCCCCGGACTGGAGCCCACCTCGTATCGACCGTCCTGCCGTCGGCCAGACCCACTGCCACCAGCATGCGGTCCTGGGCGACGCGGCGGAGCGGCGCTTGCGCGCACGCGCGGGCCTCGCCGGGGCCCTGAGCGGCGGCTGTTGCGGCCTGGCGGGCAACTTCGGCTTCGAGCGCGGCCACTACGAGGTGTCCGTGGCCTGCGCCGAGGACCAGCTGCTGCCGGCTGTGCGGGCGGCCGGTGACGATGCCGTGCTCCTGGCGGACGGTTTCTCGTGCCGGACACAGTTGGAGCAGCTGGCGGGGCGGCGGGGGCGGCACTTGGCGGAGGTCCTGGCGGAAGCCCTTGCGGAGGCAGCAGTGGAGGCACAGATGGAGCCACGGCCGGACGGTCAGGAGACGTGACCGGCCGGCCTGAGCGCCGGTCACACCACCGGATGCTGCTCGGCCAGATGGCCGTACCCGCCGGCGCCCCAGACGATCGCGCGGAACTCCCGCAGGCCGAGCGCCCGGACCGGCTGCCCGGGGGTGTCGGGGAAGTGGACCGTGCCGCATCGCGCGCAGTACCAGGCCTGCTCCCACAGCTCCTCGGCGACCCGGCGCCCGGCCAGCGCTCTGCGGTGGGCCGCGCGCCGTCCGGCGGCCGTGGCGATCAGAACCACTGCTGCGAGGAAGGCGATCGCCGATATCCACCCGAGGAAGGCGAAGTCCGGTGACGCGTCGGCGGCCGGTTCCTGCGAGATGCCGTAGCCGCCGCCGTACTGATCCCCGGCCGGGGCGGGTTCGTCCTCGAACCAGTGGCCGGCCTGCATACCGCCGATGAACGTGCCGACGGACACCACGGTGGCGACGATGCCGAGGCAGCCGTACCCGGATATTGCGGTTTCCTGCACCGGTGCGGGCGCCAGCGCCTTGGTCAGCCCCGTGCTCGCCGCCCGCACGGTACGACGGCCGTCCGAGTCGCGCGCCGATACCTCGGTCATGCTGTCCCGGCCGGAGTGATAGACGGCGGGAACACCTGACACCTGGTCCGTGAGAGCGCAGCCCGGACATGCGTGGAGGCGCCCGGGTCTTGCATCGTTGGTTCCTGACATGGATCCCCCGTGTGATCGTCTCGATCGTGCGTGCGCACACAGTAGCCAGGCATGGGGAGTTGGCGAGAGACCTGTGCGGCGTCCAGGCCGCATCCGTTGCACGCCCTACGCGCAGATGAGACGCGGCTCAGCCGCGGGCGAAGAGCTGCTCGAGGACGCGGGCCACGCCGTCCTCCTCGTTGGACACCGTGCGTCGCGCCACTGCGGAGAGCACGGCCGGGTGGGCGTTGCCCATGGCGTAGCCGGTACCTGCCCAGTGCAGGATGGTCAGGTCGTTGGGCATGTCGCCGAAGGCGATGACGTCGTCGGCGCCGATGCCCCACTCGGCGCACAGCGCCGAGAGCGTGGCGGCCTTGGTGACGCCGGGCGCACTGATCTCCAGCAGACCGCGACCGCCGGAATGGGTGAACTGCGCCGCGCCGCCTGCGGAGGCCTCCGCCATGGTGACCAGCATGTCGGCGTCGAACCGGTGGGAGTGGGCGAGCAGTTTCACGATCGGCACGTCCAGCAGCCACAGCTCCGCCAGGGACGCAACGGGCGACTCGGCAGCGATGTCCTCGAAGAACCGCAGACCGTACGCCGGCTCGTACAGGATGTGGTGGCCCGTCTCCACGGCGAAGCCCAGTCCCGGGGCGGCATCCTGGAGCGCTGCCGCCACCCTGCGAGCGGTGTTCAGCGACAGGGTCCGGGACCGGATGACGGCGCGTGTGGCGACGTCGTACACCTGCGCACCGTTGCTGCACACCGCCGTCCCGGCAAGCCCGGTCGCGGCGGCGAGCGCGTCGACGTACCTGGGCGGTCGCGCCGTGACGAAGACGAGTTCCGTGCCCGCGTCGATGGCGGTCCGCAGCGCACTGAGCGTGCGTTCCGACACGGTGCCGTCCCTGCGCAGGAGTGTGCCGTCCAGGTCGGTGGCGATCAGCCGGGGTCGCTGCATCGCCTCATGCTACGGACCCGTTCCGGGAGGCGGGTTCACGCGGTCTGTACCGTCCGCGGCCATGCGCGAAGTGCGGACGCGCGGGGACGGGAGCGCGTCCCGGGCTCTGGAGCAACTGCTGACGCGCTACCGGGCACTGTTCTGCACCGACGCCGTCACCCGAGTGCCGCCGGACCCCGGCATCGCGCAGCAGGCCGGTCTACACGCTGGTGCGCTGACCGCGGAACGAGGCGCGGTAGCCGTGCGGCGTGGTTCCGGTCACTCGCTTGAAGCGCTCGCGGAATGCGGTGGGCGAGCCGAACCCGGCCTGGCCGGCCACGCGCTCGACCGGGTCGTCGGTGGTCTCCAGCAGGTACTGGGCCCGGCGGACCCGTGCGCGCAGCAGCCACTGCAGGGGCGTGGTGCCGGTCTGTTCGTGGAACCGCCTGCTGAAGGTCCGCTCGCTCAGCCCGGATCGGGCCGCCATGGTCTCCAAGGAAAGGTCCTGGCCCAGGTGTTCCTCGATCCATGTGAGAACCGGTTCGATCACCGACCCCTGAGGTACCGGGGGCTGCTGGTGGACGATGAACTGAGCCTGACCGCCTTCCCGCTCCAATGGCATCACCATCAGGCGGGCGGCGTCGGCCGCCACGGCAGAGCCCAGGTCCTGCCGGACCATGTGCAGGCACAGGTCCAGGCCCGCCGACGCCCCGGCCGACGTCAGCAGCCGGCCGTTGTCGACGTACAGCACGTCCGGACGGACCTCCACCTTCGGGTGGAGTTCCGCGAGCAGACCGGTGGCCAGCCAGTGCGTGGTCGCGGCGAGACCGTCGAGGAGCCCCGCCTGGGCCAGGGTGAACGCTCCCGAGCAGATCGAGGCGATCCGGGTCCCCCGCGCCGCTGCTGCCCGCAACGCCTCCAGGGCCTCCTCAGCGGGCGGGCAGCTGAAATCGGCGCGGCCGGGCACGATGATCGTGTCCGCGTCGGCCAGCGCCTCCAGCCCCCAGGGTGCCCGTACGACGTACGTGCCGCTGTCCACGTCCGGCGTCACTCCGCAGACCCGCACCTGGTACGGCCGCCGGCCATCCGGCAGCCGGACACATCCGAAAACCTCGACCGGTACCGCAAGGTCGAACGCCAGCACCCGGTCCAACGCGAGAACTGCCACGGTGTGCATGGCATCAACGATAGACGCAATCCGGCCAATGCCAACACTCCGAACAGAAACCCCAAAGGCGGGATCCTCCCACGTCAGACGTGTGGCGGGAATCCGTTGCTGTTTGTCGATCCAGCCCCTATGCCGCATTTCGGCCAGTCATTAGCGTGAGCGCCACGGCCCCAAGAGCGAAGGACGACCACCAGTCGCCGAAGGGAGCGGTCTCTTGTTCATCGATCATCTGTGGATGGTGGGGTTCCGCCTCCGCACCGGTGCGGATCGGACCGTCAGGCACTTCTACGTCGTCCGGGACGCCAAGGACGAGCACGACGCCCGGCGGCTTGCGGCACGGCAGGCGGCTTCCCTCCCGGAGCGGGAAGCGCGCGAGTACGCGCCGCTCGACGAGACCTGGACCGAGGTCCTCCTCCTCCATCGCGACGCCCTGGGGAACTGGCGTCCGTCGGCCCACCGCCCCAGGGTCGGTGCCCATCCTCCCGTCCGGCCCCCCGCCGACGTCCGAACCTGCGCGCGAAGGTGAACGTCATTCGCTTCCGAGCGGTACGACTACCAGTGCACAGTCGTGGTCAGGCGTCCTCGGGATCCAGCTCGAAGACGAAATAGATGCTCAGGAAGTAGGGCTCGTCCTCGTCGTGGAGGTAATCCCACGACACGTCCGTCACGAGGATTTCTTGTTCCCGCACCCACTCATGGGCTTTCTTGAAGACTTCCGCGGCAGTTGTGGCGTGGAACAGCTTCCTGGCGATGGGATGTACCTGGGTCTCGGCGTCCGAGTCGTCGAACCCCTCCGGAACGTCCAGGCAGTAATCGGGATCGAGCACCATGGAGTGCACCCTTTCCGGTCGGTTTACCGGTACGAATCGACAGAGGCTGCCCTCTGAGTGCGACGCTTGGTAGGACCGCCGCACGGCCGGAAGGGTTGCTTCTGCCGGCTGCGCGGCAAGCGGGTCCTCGACCCGTCAGGCGCCGAAGCGGTGGCGGGAGGCCTCGATGTGACCGAGGTACCGGTGGGTCCAGTCGCACAGTCCGTCGATCGTCACCCGCAGGGCCTGGCCCGGCTCGGTGAGGGTGTACTCGACCCGGGGCGGCACGACGGGGTGCACCGTCCGCTCGATCAGACCGTTGCGCTCCAGCATGCGCAGGTTCTGGGTGAGCATCTTGTGGCTGACGCCCTCGATCTCGTTCCGCAATTCGCTGAAGCGCAGCGTGCGTTCACCGAGAGACTCGATGATCAGGAGCGCCCACTTGTTGGCGATGTCCGAGAAGATCTCCCGCGCCAGAGAGTCCGCACGCCTCAGGTCCGCATCCTCGGGCGAGCCGCTGAACTGCTTGGTCACCATCAGGTTCCCCAGTCACCTAGAAGTGCGTTCTTCCATGTCAGCGCACACTCTCCTACGGTTTCTGAGTAACCGCAAGAGAGCGGCTCGCGTGGAACACATGGAACAAGAGAGCGGCTCCCATGGAAATGGAGGCAGGCAGCATGGCCATCACCCTGGTCAACCCCAGCGGATTGCCGGAAATCGACGCCTACCGGCAGGTGTCGATCGCGACCGGGTCGAAGCTGGTCTTCATCGCCGGGCAGGTCGCCTGGGACGTCGACGGTGCCACGGTCGGCGAAGGAGACCTCGCCGCTCAGGTCGAGCAGTGCTACCTCAACATCGGCACCGCCCTGGCCGAGATCGGTGCCTCCTTCGACGACGTGGCGAAACTGACCGTCTACGTCGTCGACTGGACCCCCGACAAGATGCCCCTGCTCATGGAGGGGCTCGGTCGGGCGGCCGCGAAGCTGGGAGTCACCGCGACACCTCCTGCCTCGCTGCTGGGCGTTGCGGCACTGGACGTACCCGATCACCTGGTCGAGATCGAAGCCACCGCCGTCATCGACTGAACAGGCGCTCCTCGCCCCGGGCTGCCTGAGCCCGGCGTCCGCCGCGGCGCGGGGGCCGGGCACGGCGGGCAGCGAGATGTCGAGGTGGGAGACCATGTCCGGCTCGAACCGGCAGCCTGACCGACAGGGCTCCGTGCGGCCGGCGTTCTCGGAGTGGCTGCCCGACATCTGAGGTCGGCGGCCGGGCTGTTGGCACCGGCTGGGACACTCCCACCATGGACACCACACCCGAGCAAATAAGCTCCCGGACAGCGGCTGCATGGACCGTCGCGCTCGCGGTCCTCGGAGGACTTACCGGCTTCGTCTGGGACGGCCCGTTCCTCGCCGTCGCATGCGCACTTTCCCTGGGAGGTGGCGGCGCCCTGGGCACGGCCCTGTCCCGCCGTCGAATGATCGCAAGCATTCGGGAAGGACAGGGGAAAGCCGCCGCGCTCGGGTACGCCGACGGAATCGCGGACATGGTGGTGCTGGAGATATCCGCGTACAGGACCTCCGTCTTTCCGCTGTCCGGCCCCGGCGCAGTAGACCCCGCCGAGCGCGCGGCGCGCCGTAAGGCCGCCTACCACCTCACGGCCGCCGACGGGCTCCCCCACCACATTCGTGAGGCCGCGGCCGCCGCTCTCGAAGCGATCGACGACGGGCGTGACCGCGACACCCGGTCCGCCATCGAGGACCTCATGAAGGCCGTCCAGGAGCAGCGCCGCGGCACGTGACCGCAACCACCGCCGGCCGTCTTCGTGGCCTGTACCCGAAGGTTCCCGAGCCTGATGGGACCGGATGACGGCGCGTGGCCTGCGGCATCGACCAGGACGGCTCCCACAGGACGGCTGCCCGCACGGAACGCTTCCCAAGCCAGCTCGAACGGCAGTCTCCAGATCTCGGGCACGGTCGCTGCGGATGCGTCAGTTCCGATGGAGTGCATGCACGGATTGTTCCGTGAGCTCACAACCTCCGGCATGTGGCGCGTGTGGTAGCCGTCCGGTCTTCCCGCCCTTCGTCCGGCTGCGTGAGCGTCGGTGGTACACCGAGCCTCTGACCGCTCATGACTTAGGCATATTCGACCAGTTTTCGCCACGGGCGTGTCGCCACGGTCGTACGTATCGTTGAAGGGCGCGGCTGCAGGCGACCATGCGGCAGCCGGGGAGGAGCGCCAGGATGACCGTCGTAGAGACCGACAGGATCGACATGGCCGAGAGCGACAACGAGCGCACCCTGGACGAGATGTTCGAGGCGCTCGAGCGGATGCCCGCCCCCGAGGGATACAAGGTCGAGATCGTCGAGGGGGCCGTCTGCATGTCGCCGCAGCGGGACACGCACTGGGAGATCATCCTGGACGTCATCGAGCAGCTTCGGGCGAAGTACCCACGGAAGCGGATCAAGTCTGATGTCCGGATCGACTACCCCGGTCACCTCAACGGCTTCGCCACCGACGTGACGCTGCTCGCCGAGGGCGCCGAGAAGAACATCAAGGGCCTCTGGCGCTACGAGGACGTCGTGTTCGTCGCGGAAGTCATCTCCAAGGGCACCGGGGCCAACGACTACGGCCCCAAGAAGACCGCCTACGCCACCGCCGAGGTTCCCGTCTACCTCGTCGCCGACCCCTATGTCGGCAAGTGCCACGTCTACACCCAGCCCAAGGACGGCGACTACGTGGTCGAGATGACCGTTGCCTTCGGCGCGGAGGTCGACCTCACCAACACGCCCGTCGGTCTCACCCTTTCCACCGACGAGTTCCCCCGCGACTAGGGCGTGTCTCTTCGATCAGGCAGCTCGTCGTCCTGGTCCCGCATTCATCGACCGCGCCGCCAAGCGGCTCACCTCGCTGGTCCAGGCCAGGAAGTTGGAGCCGCTCGGCGGGGAGGGCCCGACGGAACGCTGCCAGGCGACCTGCTAGGGGCGGACGTAGGGCCGGGTCATGATCTCCATGTTGTGGCCGTCGGGGTCGTCGAAGTAGGCGCCGCGACCGCCGAACAGACGATTGATCTGGCCGGGTTCGGTGTGACTGGGGTCGGCGTAGTAGGTGACCCCGACCGCCTCGAGACGGGCGATCATGGCGTCGAACTGCTCGTCGGGCACGAGGAAGGCGTAGTGCTGCGACTGGATCGGCTCGTCGCGCTTCTCGTAGTAGTCGAGCGTCACGCCGTTGCCGAGGTCGACGGGCAGGAACGGTCCGAACGGGGCGCCGGCCTTCAGGCCCAGGATCGCGGCGATGAACTCGGCAGACAGGTGCCGGTCGCTGGCGTAGACGGCGGTGTGGTTCAGCTGGACGGCGGCCGTCGGCGGCTCGGATTCGTGCGGGTACTGCTGGTCACAGGACATCAGTGGTGTGTCTCCGGGTCTTGGGATCCGCTGGGATGGGGCGCCGCACACGGGCGCCGGGAAGCAAAGACGCGGAGAAGGGGGGCGGGCCTCTTGCCCGCCTCGCGCTCACGCCGAGGCCGGGATCCTCACTCGTGCATGGCCCATGGCCGACCCGGCAGTCACCCGAGCGACCTTAGTGACCATCAGGGGCTGGGGCAACGCCGTTTCGGATCCCCCGACTCATCATGAGCAGAACGACGAGCTACCTGATCGAAGAGACACGCCCTGGCCAGAAAGAAGGGGGCACCCGACGACGCCCCCTGATCCCCTGGGCCCGCGGGCTGTCAGGCAGCCCGGCGCGACGGCAGCAGCACCGATACGAGGCTTCCGAGCAGCGCAAGCACGCCGATGCCCGCCACGCCGAGAGCGCCGAGGTGGACGACGGTCAGCCAGGTCTCGGGGCGGCCGTAGGCACGGTCGTCGAGGGCCTTCGCCTCACCGGCGAACGTCAGGTCGCCTTCCCCGGAGCGATCGATGTCGTCCCCGAGGGCGTACAGCGTGCCGGTGCGGGCTTCGCCGTCGGCCGTCCACTTCGCCCCCTCGCACTTGCCGGTGCTCTTGCCGTCGCCGACGGTCTCGATGCGGCAGGAGTTGGGCAGTTCAACGGTGACGGGCTTGCCGAGGGCGTACGCGGCGCCCCAACCGGTCGGCGCCTGCGAGGCGCTCCCGACGAAGAAGAAGGCCCCGACCCCCACCGCGATGACGAACAGGCTGATGCCGCCTCTCTGCTTCAGCTTCTCCCAGCGTCCCTGCATGACGACCCCCCACATAGTTGTGTGCACGTCAATTCTCGGGATGTTCGGGCACGGGAGTGGCCGAATCTCATCCCTGTGTGTCGCGCGTTTGTACCGCAGACGCGGCGTGACCGACAAGCGGTTCCGGGGCGTCGTTCCAGGCGGTAAGGGCCGTACGTGCCAGCATGGCTGACGGGTCGTCGGCGGTGGTGTGCAGGGAATGACTTCGGCCACTGCGCAGGCGCCGTGCATAGGCTGCCCACCATGACACCACCCCCTGTCGAACTGGTGATCTTCGACTGCGACGGCGAACCGCCCTCCTCGGTGCCCCGATGAACCCGCGGGCCGTGAATCCGCTCTCCTCGGGTGCAGGTGTCGCCTGCACCTCGCCGATACGTTGGTGACATGGGGGAACGATGAATCGGGTTACGCGCACGACGCTCGCCGTGGCCGTCGCGGCGTTGGTCGTCCCGCTCTCCGGGTGCGGCTCCCGTGATTCCGCGGGCTTCCCGGGCTCCGGGGGCTCCGCGCACGCCTCCGCGTCCCCGAGTCCGAGCGAGCCCGCCCACGTGGCGGCGTACCGGGCCGGACTCAGGGCGGGCAAGGCCGTGTACGACTCGTCGGGGAAGGGCGCCGCCGTCCGCGAAACCGTCTGGGGCGGCTGCACGCGACGGGCCCTGGCCGCCGGACGCGCCGCCGAGGCCGACCGCGGCGCCTGGGTGCAGGGCTGCCTGGACGGAGTTGCCCATGCCCCCGAGAGCCCACCCACCGGCCCCGTGACCCGCCGCACCCAGGATGCCCGGCTGCTGGAGGAATTCCGCACCTGGGCCGGCGGGAGCCCCGAGGACGAGTCGGCCCGTCATGCCAAGACTCTTGCGACGGTCCAGCTCACTGACCGTGACTACGACATCGAACTGTCCACCGACTACACGCCGGCGGAGCAGACGCAGGATCCGGCTCAGGTTCAGGCGCTCGCGGATGTCTTCGTCGACTGGTGGGACGGTGACCCCGTCGGCGACGGCGGGGTCGCCAGGAACGTCCTGGTGCTCGGCGCGGGAGGCGAGAGGCTGTTCACCCGCCGCATGTGAGCACGTGAGCACGTGAGCGCGTGAGCACGTGAGCACGTCCGTGCGTGAGCGCCTGAGTGCGTGACCGTCCGGGCCTCTGGGGGCGCGGCCTCGCCCGTCACCCCCGGGCGCTGAGCTCGCGGGCCAGCGCCGCCAGCGCCCCCAGCGCCGGATGCGGTGCCGTCGCGCGCCAGGCCAGGAGGACCGGGACCGGCGGGGCGTCGGTGAGCGGACGGTACGTGACTCCGGGGTGGGGGTACATCTCCGCCGTCGAGGCCGCCGAGGCGCCCGCGCCGCGACCCGCGGCGATCGCCGTGAGCCAGTCGTCGGTGTTCGCGACGGTGAAGGTGGTGGTGGGGCGGGACTCCGCCGGCCAGAGGTCGAGCGTCGTCAGGCCCGAGACGGTGTTGAGGACGACGGGGCCCGCGGCCAGGTCCGCGAGGGTCAGGCGGGGGCGGCCGGCCAGGGGGCCGTCGGAGGTGACGGCGGCGACGCGGGGTTCCGTGAAGAGGAGCGCGGTCACCAGGCCGGGGGTGTCGACCGGGCCGCGCAGGACCGCCGCGTCGACCTCACCGCGCGCCAGGCCGGCCGTCCGGTCGTCGATGCGGAGGAGTTCCAGCGGGGTGTCCGGGTGCTCCTGCTGCCAGCGCCGGAGCAGGGGCGTGGTGTACGGGCCGAAGGCGGACCAGGCGTGACCGAGGCGCAGCGGCCGGTGGTGCAGGCGTGCCGGGTCGAGGGCGTCGTCGAAAGCGGCGACGGCCGCCGCGGCCTTGTCGCGGAAGGCCCGGCCCTCGGGGGTGAGCTCCAGATGGTGGGTGGAGCGGTCGACGAGGCGGACCTGAAGGTGGCGTTCGAGCGCGGCGAGGGTGCGGGAGACGGCGGGCTGGGTGAGGTGCAGTACGGCGGCCGCCCTGGTCAGGCTCCGCTCCTCCGCGATGGCGAGGAAGCAGCGGAGATGACGCAGCTCGATGCTCATGTGCGCGGAGCATAACCGCAGCCCACTAGGCATTTCACGGGCGGCGCGGGGTTCCGTAGCGTGAATGTGGACCGTAAGCCTCCGGTGCAGTATTTTGAACCCACAGTGCACTTGAATGGATGAGAGAAGGAACTGGTGAGTAGCCCCCGCAGTGCGGAGCAGGCGGCGACGGCCGCCGTTGCCGTGCCGGAAGCAGCCGGCGCCCTGGAGGCCGGTACGGGTCGCAGGTCCGGCGCGCTCGGACCCGTCGCGCTCGTCGTCGCGGGTGGGCTCTCCGTACAGTTCGGCGCCGCCGTGGCCGTGCTGCTGATGCCGCGGGCCGGTGCGCTCGGTGTCGTCACCCTGCGGCTCGTCCTCGCCGCGGTCGTGCTCCTGCTGGTCTGCCGGCCGCGGTTGCGCGGGCACTCCCGCGCCGACTGGGGCACCGTCCTCGCCTTCGGCGCCGCCATGGCCGGGATGAACATGCTCTTCTACCAGTCCGCGGACCGCATTCCGCTGGGCGCCGCCGTCACGCTGGAGGTGCTCGGGCCGCTGGCGCTCTCCGTCATCGTGTCGCGACGGCTGATCAACCTGGTGTGGGCGGGCCTCGCGCTCGGCGGTGTCGTGCTGCTGAGTGGCGGCGGCTTCGACCGCCTCGACCCGGTCGGTGCGGCGTTCGCTCTCGGCGCGGGCGCGATGTGGGCCACGTACATCGTCTTCAGTGCCCGTACCGGACGCCGCTTCCCGCAGGCCGACGGGCTCGCGCTCGCCATGGCCGTCGGCGCGCTGCTCAGTCTGCCCTTCGGTGTGGTCGAGGCGGGCGGCAAGCTGCTCGTGCCGTCCACGATCGGGCTCGGGCTCGCGGTCGCGCTGATGTCGTCCGTCCTGCCGTACACGCTGGAACTGCTCGCGCTGCGCCGGCTGCCCGCGCCGACCTTCGCCGTACTGATGAGCCTGGAGCCCGCGATCGCCGCGACCGCCGGATTCCTCGTGCTGCACCAGGCCCTGTCCGCGGCCGATGCGCTGGCGATCGCGCTGGTCGTCGCGGCGAGCATGGGCGCGGTGCGGACTCAGGTGGGGCGCGCCCGGGCGAAGTGAGCCGTCCCCGCGCGGGCGCGCCGTGCAGGCGTTCCGTGCGGGGGCGACCAGCCCCGGCGTCCGTCCGGCAGGTCCGCGCGGGCCTCCGTCCGGCGAGTCCGCCCCGGCATCGCATCGCCCGAAGTCCTGGGCGTCGCGCCGTCGCCCCCTGCCCGTCGCCCCGCCTGCCGGTCGCCCGGGCTCCCCGACTCCCCGCCTCACCCGGCCTTCGGTCTCAGCCCCGTGAAGCTGGCCGAAAAGTAAAGCAAGCACGCTTGCTTGTTTCTTCGCGCGCTGCCATGCTCCGGGACACACCGCCGTGTCCCGAGGGGAGCGCACCGTGTCCGACCCTGCCGCCGTGCTCGACGACTTGCGCGCGGAGAGCGAAGAACTCGACCGGCTCGTCCGCGAGTTGAGCGAGGAGCGGTGGGCCGCGGCGACACCCGCCGCCGGCTGGACCATCGCCCATCAGATCGCCCACCTCGCCTGGACCGACGACGTCGCGCTGCTCGCCGTCACGGACGCCGACGAGTTCGGCAAGGAGGTCGAGAAGGCCCTCGCCGAGCCCGAAACCTTCGTCGACCAGGCCGCGGAAGCGGGCGCCGCACAGCCGCCGAACGAGCTGCTGAGGCGCTGGCGCGCCGGCCGTGACCGGCTTCAGCAGGCCCTGCGCACCGCGCCCCCCGGCGCCCGCTTCCCCTGGTACGGGCCGCCGATGAGCGCCACGTCGATGGCGACCGCGCGGCTCATGGAGACCTGGGCCCACGGCCAGGACGTCGCCGACGCCCTCGGCGCCGTACGCGAGCCCACCGCCCGGCTGCGGCACGTCGCACACATCGGCGTACGGGCCCGCGACTACGCCTACGCCGTACGCGGCCTCGAACCGCCCGCCGCCGAGTTCCGGGTCGAGCTGGCCGCCCCGGACGGCGAGACCTGGGCGTACGGGCCCGAGGACGCCGACCAGCGCGTCACCGGCCCGCTGCTGGACTTCTGCCTGCTGGTGACCCAGCGCGCCCATCGCGACGACCTCGCCGTACGGGCGGAGGGCGCCGATGCCGACCGGTGGCTGGACATCGCCCAGGCCTTCGCCGGCCCGGCCGGTGCCGGGCGCGCGCCCAAGGGGGCCTGACATGGACCCCTTGAGCCCTTTGACGGCCGACCCGACGGCCGACCCGACGGCCGACCCGACGACCGCCCCGTCGGCGACGGACCCGTTGAGGATCGGCAACGCCTCCGGCTTCTACGGCGACCGCTTCGACGCGATGCGCGACATGCTCACCGGCGGCACACTCGACGTCCTCACCGGTGACTATCTCGCCGAGCTGACGATGCTCATCCTCGGCCGCGACCGGGCGAAGGACCCGCGCCTCGGCTACGCCAAGACGTTCCTGCGACAGCTGGAGGAGTGCCTCGGGCTCGCCCATGAACGCGGCGTGCGGATCGTCGCCAACGCCGGCGGGCTCAACCCGGCGGGACTCGCGGACGCCGTGCGCGAGCTCGCGGACCGCGTCGGCGTGCCCGTGCGGGTCGCGCACGTCGAGGGCGACGATCTCGCCGCCCGCTTCCCGGACGCGCTCGCCGCGCACGCCTACCTCGGCGGCGCCGGGATCGCCGAATGCCTGCGGGCCGGCGCGGACGTCGTCGTCACCGGGCGCGTCACGGACGCGGCGCTGGTCACCGGGCCCGCGCAGTGGCACTTCGGCTGGGGCCCGGAGGATCACGACGCGCTCGCGGGGGCGGTCGTCGCCGGGCATGTGCTGGAGTGCGGAACGCAGGCGACCGGCGGCAACTACGCGTTCTTCAAGGGCCGTGACGTACGCCGGCCCGGCTTCCCGGTCGCCGAGCTGTACGCCGACGGCAGCTCCGTCATCACCAAGCAGGACGGCACCGGCGGCGTCGTGGACACCGGCACGGTCACCGCACAGCTGCTGTACGAGACGGGCGGCGCCCGGTACGCCGGTCCTGACGTCACCGCCCGCCTCGACACCGTACGACTGACACAGGACGGGCCGGACCGCGTCCGGGTCACGGGGGTACGGGGCGAGGCCCCGCCACCCACGCTCAAGACCGGCCTCAGCCGGCTCGGCGGCTGGCGCAACGAGGTCGTGTTCGTCCTGACCGGCCTCGACATCGAGGCCAAGGCGGAGCTGGTGCGGGGGCAGGTCGAGGACGCCTTCGTACGGGCCAAGTCCCGGCCCGAGGAGGTCCGCTGGGAGCTGGCCCGCACCGACAGTCCCGACGCGGACACGGAGGAGACCGCGAGCGCGCTGCTGCGGCTGGTGGTCAGGGACCGGGACGCGCAGGCCGTGGGACGGGTCGTCAGCGGCGCGGCGATCGAGCTCGCGCTCGGCAGCTACCCGGGGTTCCATGTGACGGCCCCGCCGGGGAAGGGCGCCCCGTACGGGGTGTTCGAGGCGGCGTACGTGGACGCGGCATCGGTCGAGCATGTCGCGGTGCTGCCGGACGGCCGGCGGGTGACGGTGCCCGCGGCTGGGCATACCCGCGCCCTGGAGCCGGTCCCGGGCCCGCCCCTGCCGGAGCCGTTGCCCGCCGGCGGCTCCGTTCGCCGCGTGGCGCTCGGGCGCGTCGCCGGCGCCCGCAGCGGCGACAAGGGCGGGGACGCGAACGTGGGGGTGTGGGTGGGGACGGAGGAGGCGTGGCGGTGGCTCGCCCACGAGCTGACCGTGGACCGCTTCCGCGAACTCCTGCCGGAGACGGACGGCTTGACCGTCGTACGGCACGTCCTGCCGAACCTGCGGGCGCTGAACTTCGTCGTCACCGGGCTGCTGGGCGAGGGCGTCGCGGCCCAGGCCCGCTTCGATCCGCAGGGGAAGGGACTGGGGGAGTGGCTGCGGGCGCGGCATGTCGACGTACCGGAGGTGCTGCTGTGACGGCGCCGGGTGAGCTTCCCCCCCGCCCCGCGCAGCGGCTCCCGATCCCGCCCCTGCCCGCGAACCCGCACCACCCCACCCCCACTCCCACACCGGAGGTGACCCCATGACCGTCCTCGTCAGCGCGCTCGACCCGGCCTCCCCCGACTTCGCCGCACACCGCGCCGCCATGCTCGCCAAGCTGGACGCGCTCGACGCCGAGCACGCCAAAGCGCTCGCCGGCGGCGGCGAGAAGTACATCGAGCGCCATCGCAGGCGCGGGAAGCTGCTCGCTCGCGAGCGGATCGAGCTGCTGCTCGACCCGGACACCCCGTTCCTGGAGCTGTCGCCGCTCGCCGCGTGGGGGAGCGACTACCCCGTCGGCGCGTCGATGGTGACCGGCATCGGCACGGTCGAGGGCGTCGAGTGCCTGATCACCGCGAACGATCCGACCGTACGCGGCGGCGCCAGCAACCCCTGGACGCTGAAGAAGGCCCTGCGGGCGAACGAGATCGCGTTCGCCAACCGGCTGCCCGTCATCAGCCTCGTCGAGTCCGGCGGTGCCGATCTCCCCTCCCAGAAGGAGATCTTCATCCCCGGCGGGGCGCTGTTCCGCGACCTCACCCGGCTCTCCGCCGCCGGAATCCCCACCATCGCCGTCGTCTTCGGGAACTCGACGGCCGGCGGGGCCTACGTCCCCGGGATGTCCGACCACACCGTCATGATCAAGGAGCGGTCGAAGGTCTTCCTCGGCGGCCCGCCGCTCGTGAAGATGGCCACCGGTGAGGAGAGCGACGACGAGTCTCTCGGTGGCGCCGAGATGCACGCCCGCACCTCCGGCCTCGCCGATCACTACGCCGTCGACGAGCACGACGCGCTGCGCCACGCCCGCCGTATCGTCGCCCGGCTCAACCACCGCAAGGCGCTCCCCGATCCGGCCGCCCCGGCCGAGCCGCCGAAGTACGACGTGGAGGAGCTGCTCGGCATCGTCCCCGAGGACCTCAAGACCCCGTTCGACCCGCGCGAGGTGATCGCGCGGATCGTGGACGGCTCGGACTTCGACGAGTTCAAGCCGCTGTACGGGACGAGCCTGGTCACCGGGTGGGCCCGGCTGCACGGCTACCCCGTCGGCATCCTCGCCAACGCGCAGGGTGTGCTGTTCAGCGCCGAGTCGCAGAAGGCCACCCAGTTCATCCAGCTCGCCAACCAGCGCGACATCCCCCTTCTCTTCCTCCACAACACCACCGGATACATGGTCGGCAAGGAGTACGAGCAGGGCGGCATCATCAAGCACGGCGCGATGATGATCAACGCGGTGTCGAATTCGAAGGTGCCGCATCTGTCCGTCCTGATGGGGGCCAGCTACGGCGCCGGGCACTACGGCATGTGCGGGCGGGCCTACGACCCGCGCTTCCTCTTCGCCTGGCCCAGCGCCAAGTCCGCCGTCATGGGCCCGCAGCAGCTCGCCGGTGTCCTGTCCATCGTCGCCCGCGCCTCCGCCGCAGCGAAGGGACAGCCCTACGACGACGAGGCCGACGCCGCCCTGCGCGCGATGGTCGAGCAGCAGATCGAGACGGAGTCGCTGCCGATGTTCCTGTCTGGGCGGCTGTACGACGACGGGGTCATCGACCCGCGCGACACGCGCACGGTCCTCGGCCTCTGTCTGTCCGCCATCCACACGGCCCCGGTCGAAGGCGCGCGCGGCGGCTTCGGCGTCTTCAGGATGTGAGGACCTCATGATCCAGTCTGTTCTTGTCGCCAACCGGGGCGAGATCGCCTGCCGGGTCTTCCGTACCTGCCGTGAGCTGGGCATCGCCACGGTCGCGGTGTACTCGGACCCGGACGCCCAGGCCCTGCACGTGAGGGAGGCCGACGCCGCCGTACGTCTGCCGGGCGCCGCCCCGGCCGAGACCTATCTGCGCGGGGACCTGATCGTGAAGGCCGCGCTCGCGGCGGGTGCGGACGCCGTGCATCCCGGGTACGGATTCCTCTCCGAGAACGCCGACTTCGCGCGGGAGGTCATCGACGCCGGCCTCGTCTGGATCGGCCCGCCCCCGTCCGCCATCGAGGCGATGGCGTCCAAGACGCGCGCCAAGGAACTCATGGGGGTCGCGCCCCTCAGCGACGTCGACATCACCGAGGCCGATCTGCCGGTCCTGGTCAAGGCCGCGGCGGGCGGCGGCGGGCGCGGGATGCGGATCGTACGGGAACTCGGCGACCTCACCGGCGAGCTGGCGGCCGCGCGGGCCGAGGCGCTGAGCGCGTTCGGCGACGGACAGGTCTTCGTCGAGCCGTACGTGGAGGGCGGCCGGCATGTCGAGGTGCAGATCGTGGCCGACGCGCACGGCACGGTCTGGGCGCTGGGCACCCGCGACTGCTCGCTGCAGCGCCGCCACCAGAAGGTCATCGAGGAGGCCCCGGCCCCCGGACTGAGCCCGGAACTCACCGCCACCCTGCACGAGATGGCGGTCCGCGCGGCCCGCGCGACGGACTACCGGGGCGCGGGCACGGTGGAGTTCCTGGTCGTCGGCGACCGGGCCCACTTCCTGGAGATGAACACCCGCCTCCAGGTCGAGCACCCGGTCACCGAGGCCGTGTTCGGCATCGATCTCGTCGCCCTGCAGATCCGGGTCGCGGAGGGCGCGTCCCTGCCCGCCGACCCGCCGGACGCGCACGGTCACGCCGTCGAGGCCCGCCTCTACGCGGAGGACCCGGCGCGCGACTGGGCCCCGCAGACCGGCACCCTGCACCATCTCTCCGTACCGGGCGTACGGCTGGACACCGGGTACGCGGACGGCGACACGATCGGGGTGCACTACGACCCGATGCTGGCCAAGGCGGTCGCCTGGGCGCCCACCCGCGCGGAGGCGGTGCGCAAGCTCACGGGCGCGCTGGAACGGGCCCGCGTGCACGGCCCGGTCACCAACCGGGAGCTGCTCGAACGGTCCCTGCGGCACCCGGACTTCGCCGCCGCCCGGCTGGACACCGGCTTCTACGACCGTCATCTGCCGGAGCTGACGGGCGCGGCCCCGGAGCCGTACGCGCCGCTGGCCGCCGCGCTCGCCGACGCCCACGGCCGCTCCCGGTTCGGCGGCTGGCGCAATCTGCACTCCCAGCCGCAGACCAAGCGCTACCGCACGGAGGCCGACGGCACCGAACACGAGATCCACTACCGCCACACCAGGAGCGGCCTCGCGGCCGACGGTGTCGTCGTCGTGCACGCGGACCCCGGACTGGTCGTGCTCGAAGTGGACGGAGTGCGGCGGAAGTTCGAGGTCGCCGTGCACGACGACCGGGTGTTCGTCGGCAGCACGGTCCTGACCGCACTGCCCCGCTTCCCGGACCCCACCGCCCAGCGCGAGCCGGGCTCCCTGCTCGCACCCATGCCCGGCACGGTCGTGCGGGTCGCCGAAGGGCTGGCGCCCGGCGCGCAGGTTGCCGCAGGGCAGCCGCTCGTCTGGCTGGAGGCGATGAAGATGGAGCACAGGATCTGCGCTCCTGCCTCCGGCACGCTCACCGCGCTCCACGCCGCCCCGGGCCGTCAGGTCGAGGTCGGTGCCCTGCTCGCCGTCGTCAACGAAGTGATCGCGGAAACGAAGTAACGGCCCACGAAGCATCGGCGTACGAAGCATCGGCCTACGAAGCAACGGCGTACGAAGTAATGGCGTAGTCACACAGGAGGACCAGACCTCATGAACAGCGTCATCGAGAGCGAAGAGCACACCGCACTGCGCGCCGCCGTGTCCGCGCTCGGGCACCGGCACGGGCGCGGCCACGACCGCGAGGCACTGTGGTCCGAGGCCGCCAAGCTCGGGTACCTCGGGGTCAACCTGCCCGAGGAACACGGCGGCGGAGGCGGCGGCATGGCCGAGCTGTCCATCGTCCTGGAGGAGCTGGGCGCGGCCGGATGTCCGCTGCTGATGATGGTCGTCTCGCCCGCCATCTGCGGCACCGTCATCGCCCGCTTCGGCACCGAGGAGCAGAAGCGGGCCTGGCTGCCGGGGCTCGCCGACGGCACCCGCACCATGGCCTTCGGCATCACCGAGCCCGACGCCGGGTCGAACTCCCACCGGATCACGACCACGGCGCGGCGGACCGAGGACGGCGGCTGGCTCCTGACCGGCCGCAAGGTCTTCATCTCCGGCGTCGACATCGCCGACGCGACCCTCATTGTCGGCCGTACCGAGGACGCCCGCACGGGCCGCCTCAAGCCCTGCCTGTTCATCGTTCCGCGCGACGCCCCCGGCTTCACCCGCTCGCAGATCGACATGGAACTGCACGCCCAGGAGAAGCAGTTCGAGCTCGTCCTCGACGATGTGGCACTGCCTGCGGACGCGCTCGTCGGCGACGAGGACGCGGGCCTGCTGCAACTGTTCGCCGGGCTCAACCCCGAGCGGATCATGACCGCCGCCTTCGCGATCGGCATGGGCCGCTACGCCCTGGCCCGCGCCGTCGACTACGCGAAGGACCGCCAGGTCTGGAAGGACCCCATCGGCGCCCACCAGGCCATCGCCCACCCCCTCGCCCAGGCCCACATCGAGCTCGAACTCGCCCGTCTGATGATGCAGAAGGCTGCCGCGCTGTACGACGCGGGCGACGACATGGGCGCGGGCGAGGCGGCCAACATGGCCAAGTACGCCGCCGGCGAGGCCTGTGTGAAGGCCGTCGACCAGTCCGTGCACACCCTCGGCGGGAACGGCCTCACCCGCGAGTACGGTCTCGCCGCGCTGATCACCGCCGCCCGGGTCGCCCGGATCGCCCCGGTCAGCCGGGAGATGATCCTCAACTACGTATCCCATCAGTCCCTGGGTCTCCCCAAGTCGTACTGACAGACGCGATTCTGGCGACCACGACTCAACCGTGAAGGGGCCGTCATGGTGATGCACAGCGAGTACGCAGATGTCCCGCCCGTCTCCCTGCCCATCCACGAAGCCGTTCTGGGCAGGGCGGCCGAGTACGGCGACACTCTCGCCCTGGTCGACGGGGCGGGCGGAACGACGATCACGTACGCACAGCTCGACACGTTCCATCGCCGTGTCGCCGCCGCGCTCGCCGACGCCGGCGTACGCAAGGGCGACGTCCTCGCCCTGCACAGTCCCAACACGGTTGCCTACCCGACGGTCTTCTACGGCGCCACCCGTGCCGGCGCGTCCGTCACCACCGTCCATCCGCTCGCCACGGCGGAGGAGTTCGCCAAGCAGCTCCGTGACTCCTCCGCCCGCTGGATCGTCACCGTCTCCCCGCTCATCGAAGTGGCCCGCCGCGCCGCGGAACTCGTCGGCGGCATCGAGGAGATCTTCGTCTGCGACCAGGCCGACGGGCACCGCTCCCTCCTCACGATGCTCGGCTCCACCGCTCCCGAGCCCGATCTCGCCATCGACCCGGCCGAGGACGTCGCCGCGCTCCCGTACTCCTCCGGCACCACGGGCGTCCCCAAGGGCGTCATGCTCACGCACCGCTCCATCGCCACCAACCTGGCCCAGCTGGAGCCGGTGATGCCGATGAGGCACGGCGACCGCATTCTGGCCGTTCTGCCCTTCTTTCACATATACGGCCTCACCGCGCTGATGAACGCCCCGCTGCGCAAGGGCGCCACCGTCGTCGTCCTGCCCCGCTTCGACCTCGACCAGTTCCTTGCGGCGATAGAGAAGCACCGCATCAACGGCCTGTACGTCGCCCCGCCGATCGTCCTCGCCCTCGCCAAGCACCCGGCGGTCGCCAAGTACGACCTGTCGTCGCTGGAGTACATCGTCAGCGCCGCCGCCCCGCTCGACGCGCAGCTCGCCCAGGCCTGCTCGGCCCGGCTGAAGGTGCCGCCGGTACGGCAGGCGTACGGCATGACGGAGCTGTCACCCGGCACCCACGCCGTGCCGCTGGCCGCCTCGAACCCGCCTCCGGGCGCCGTCGGGAAGCTCCTGCCGAACACCGAGATGCGGATCCTGGCGCTCGACGACCTGGGCCGGGACGCCGCCCCCGGCGAGGAGGGCGAGATCGCGATCCGCGGCCCACAGGTCATGAAGGGTTACCTCGGCCGCCCCGAAGCCACCGCCGACATGATCGACGCCGACGGCTGGGTGCACACCGGCGACGTCGGGCGCGTCGACGAGGACGGCTGGCTGTTCGTCGTGGACCGGGTCAAGGAACTCATCAAGTACAAGGGCTTCCAGGTCGCCCCGGCCGAGCTGGAAGCCCTGCTCCTCACCCACGAGGGCATCGCCGACGCGGCGGTGATCGGTGTGTACGACGCCGACGGCAACGAGGTCCCGAAGGCGTACGTCGTACGGCAGCCGACCGCGACCGACCTGTCGGGGGACGACGTCCTCGCGTTCGTCGCCGAGCGTGTCGCCCCGTACAAGAAGATCCGCCGCGTCGAATTCATCGCCGGAGTGCCGCGGGCCGCGTCGGGGAAGATCCTCCGCCGCGAACTGCGGAACCGGGAGAAGGAGAACACGTGACATTCATCAGCACCGCGTCCGAGCGGGGCGTCACGACGCTGACGCTCGACTCGCCCGCGAACCGCAACGCCCTGTCGGCCCGGCTCGTCGCCGAGCTGGCCGACGCGCTGACCGCCTGTGGGAAGGACCCGGCCGTACGGGCGGTCGTCCTCACCCACACCGGAGGCACCTTCAGCGCCGGCGCCGACCTGAAGGAGCCGCCGAACCCGTACACCTTCGTCGCGCTGCTCCGGCAGATCGTCGAGCTGCCGAAGCCGGTGGTGGCGCGGGTGGCGGGCCATGTACGGGCGGGCGGGCTCGGCCTCGTCGGGGCCTGCGACATCGCGGTGGCGTCGTCCGCGTCGGACTTCGCGTTCACGGAGGTACGGATCGGGGTGGCGCCCGCGGTGATCTCACTGCCGCTGCTGCCGCGACTGGAGCCGCGCGCCGCGGCCCGCTACTACCTGAGCGGTGAACGCTTCGACGCCGCCGAGGCAGCCCGCGCCGGACTGGTGACGACTGTCGCCGACGATGTGGACGCCGCCCTGGCAGCTGTGCTCGACGGCTTCCGCAAGGCCTCGCCGCAGGCCCTGGACGCGACGAAACAGCTGCTCACGGCTAGGGTGCGGGAGACCTTCGACCGCGACGCGGAGGATCTCGTACAGCGCTCGGCGTCGCTCTTCGCCTCGGCGGAGGCGCGCGAGGGGATGACCGCCTTCCTCGAACGACGGGACCCCGCATGGGTGTTGTGACCTCCCCCGCAGGCTCCGCCAAGGAGCCGAAGCAGGACCGCAGCCGGGCCACCCGGCAGCGGCTCCTGGAGGCCGCGGTGGCCTGCCTCGCCGAACGCGGCTGGGCGGGCTCGACCGTCTCGGTGGTCGCCGAGCGGGCCGGGGTCTCGCGGGGCGCGGCACAGCACCACTTCCCGACGCGGGAGGACCTGTTCACGGCCGCCGTCGAGTACGTGGCGGAGGAGCGGTCCTCCGCGCTGCGGGCCCTCCCGGTGCAGAATCGGGCGGCCGTGGTGGAGGCCCTGGTCGACCTCTACACCGGCCCGCTCTTCCGGGCCGCCCTGCATCTGTGGGTCGCGGCCTCCAACGAGGAGCAGCTACGGGGCCGGGTCACCGAACTGGAGGCGCGGGTGGGCCGTGAGACCCACCGGATCGCCGTCGAGCTGCTGGGCGCGGACGAGTCGGTGCCGGGCGTGCGGGAGACGGTCCAGGGTCTGCTGGACATGGCGCGGGGGCTGGGGCTCGCGAACCTGCTGACGGATGACGGGGCTCGGCGGAAGCGGGTCGTGGGGGAGTGGGGGCGGTTGCTGGAGGAGGCGCTGGGGTGAAACGTATCTGCATACTGCGGTATGCAGATATGCGGTACGCTCATCTCATGGCTGAGACGACGCGTATCACGGTGACCCTCCCCACCGAGGATGTGGAGGCGCTGAAGAAGCTGACGGACAACGTGTCGGCGTATGTGGCCGAGGCGGTGGCTCGACGGCTGAGGCACGAACTGCGCAGAGAGGAATTCGAGCGCTACCAGGAGGAGCACGGCGCCTTCACTGAGGAGGAGCTCGCCGCGGCGAGCGCCGAGATTGCCGCGGCGCTCGCCGACGCTCCGGCCGACCCGGTGGCGAGGGCAGCGTGAGCTTCTCCGCCCAGACCCTGGTCCTCGACGCCGAGGGGCTGTCGGCCTGGATTACGAAGGACCGCAAGGTCGAAGCGGTCCTCGACACGTTCGACAGGCGCGGCGTGGAATTCGTCATCTGCGCCAACACCACCATCGAGGTCATGCACGCGGGCGTGAGCATGCCCCGCCTCAACTATCTGCTGTCGCGGGTGAAGGTGGAGCCCGTCACCCAGCAGTCCGCGAAGGCCGCCGCTCGCCTGTTGAAGGACACCGGGCTGCGCGGCCACAAGTACGCCATCGACGCAACCGTCGCCGAGATGGCGCTGCGCCAGCCGGGGCCGGTCGTGATGCTGACCTCCGACCTCGATGACATGGCCCGGCTCTGCGGCGACCGGGTCCGTCTCATGGGTCTCTGACGGCGACCTGCCGCTGGGGGTGACCCGGCGTGACCTGGGTCACCCCGTTTGTCGTACTCCCGGCGTACCCTTTCCGCATGCTTCCGCTCGTACGCCGCCGCCACGTGGACTTCCTCCGTGTCACGAGCATGGGCTGTCGGGCTTCCGTCTGACGCAAGCCCCCACTCCACCCCACCCGGTCCCTCCGGCCCGCCCCACCCAGGCGGACGGCGGTACGAGTACCCGGTCATCACCGGGACCTGCGACCGGGACCAGACACAGCGGACGCACCCATGTCTCACTCGCAGAATTCCTCGCAGCCGACCTCGAAGCAGTCGATCTCGAATCAGCCGGCCTCGAAGCGGTCGATCTCGAAGCGGTCATCCCCCGAGCCCTACGCGCAGCTTCCGGTCATCGATCTCTCCGCCGCGGACCGCGGCCCCGCCGCCCGCGCGGAGCTGCACGCCCGGCTCCACAGCGCCGCCCATGACGTCGGCTTCTTCCAGCTGACCGGCCATGGCGTCACCGAGGCCGAGACCGACGCCCTGACGGGCGCGATGCGGGCCTTCTTCGCCCTCCCCGAGGCCGACCGGCTCTCCATCGACAACGTCAACTCACCGCACTTCCGCGGCTACACGCGCATCGGCGACGAGCGCACCGGCGGCAGCCGCGACTGGCGCGACCAGCTCGACATCGGCGCCGAGCGGCCCGCGCACATACCCGGAGCGGACGAGCCGGCGTACTGGTGGCTGGAGGGCCCCAACCAGTGGCCGGCCGCGCTGCCCGGGCTGCGTACCGCGGCGCTCGCCTGGATCGACCGGCTCAGCGCGGTCGGCGAAAGGCTCCTCCACGAGCTCCTCGCGGCGATCGGCGCGCCGCCGGACTTCTACGACGACGTCTTCGGCGACCGGGCGCATCTGCACCTCAAGCTCGTCCGCTATCCGGGAAGCGCACCGGGCCGGGCCGGCCAGGGCGTCGGACAGGGTGTCGGCGCCCACAAGGACTACGGCTTCCTGACCCTGCTGCACCAGGACCGGATCGGCGGCCTCCAGGTGCAGCGCGAGGACGGCGCCTTCCATGACGTGCCGCCGCTGCCCGGCGCGTTCGTCGTCAACCTCGGCGAGCTGCTGGAGGTCGCCACCAACGGCTATCTGCTCGCCACCAACCACCGGGTGGTCAGCCCGCCCGGCGCGACCGAGCGCTACTCGGTGCCGTTCTTCTACAACCCGCGCCTGGACGCCCGGATCGCCCCGCTGCCGTTCCCGTACGCGGCGGACGCGCCCGGAGTGACCGCGGACCCGGCGAATCCGCTGTTCGCCGAGTACGGACGCAACGAGCTCAAGGGCAAGCTGCGGGCGCATCCGCTGGTCGCCGCCCGCCACCATGCACAGCTGGTGGAACGGGCGGCGTAACGCGGCGCAGGAACGGGCGGCGTAACGCGACGCAGGGCGCGGATCACTCCGAGATGTCCGCGTACCCCTCGATCTCGCGCGGGTCGCGGGACCCCGGACCGATGTACCGGGCGGACGGGCGCACCAGCCGCCCGGTGCGCTTCTGCTCAAGGATGTGCGCCGACCAGCCGGCCGTACGGGCGCAGGTGAACATCGAGGTGAACATGTGCGCCGGGACCTCCGCGAAGTCCAGCATGATCGCCGCCCAGAACTCCACGTTCGTCGCCAGGACCCGGTCCGGACGCCGGTTGTGCAGCTCCTCCAGCGCGGCGTTCTCCAGCGCCTCCGCGATCTCGAAACGCGGCGCGCCCAGCTCCTTCGCCGTGCGCCGCAGCACGCGGGCGCGCGGGTCCTCGGCCCGGTACACACGGTGGCCGAAGCCCATCAGCCGCTCGCCGTTGTCCAGGGCCCGCTTCACGTAGGCCGTCGCGTCGCCCGTCCGCTCGATCTCCTCGATCATGCCGAGGACCCGGGAGGGCGCGCCGCCGTGCAGCGGACCGGACATGGCGCCGACCGCGCCCGACAGGGCGGCCGCGACATCGGCGCCGGTCGAGGCGATCACACGGGCCGTGAACGTCGAGGCGTTCATGCCGTGCTCGGCGGCCGACGTCCAGTACGCGTCGACGGCCTTGACGTGCTTCGGGTCCGGCTCACCGCGCCAGCGGATCATGAACCGCTCGACCACCGACTGCGCCTTGTCGATCTCCCGCTGCGGCACCATCGGCAGACCCTGCCCACGAGCACTCTGTGCCACGTACGACAGCGCCATCACCGCGGCCCGGGCGAGATCGTCGCGCGCCTGTGCCTCGTCGATGTCGAGGAGCGGCTTGAGACCCCAGACGGGAGCGAGCATCGCCAGCGCCGACTGGACATCGACGCGGATGTCACCGGAGTGCACCGGGATCGGGAACGGCTCGGCAGCCGGCAGACCGGGGTTGAACGCCCCGTCGACCAGCAGCCCCCACACATTTCCGAACGAGACGTGACCGACGAGATCCTCGATGTCGACACCTCGGTAGCGGAGCGCGCCGCCCTCCTTGTCGGGTTCGGCGATCTCCGTCTCGAACGCGACGACTCCTTCGAGTCCGGGTACGAAGTCGGACATCAGGCGGCTCCTCGTGAGTTCGGTCGGGTCGTCCCGGTGGTCGGACCTGATCGGTTGTGCCGAATCGGTCACCCCGGTGATGCCCCGTGCGGCGGGTAGTCACCCCATCCGCGTCGTAGGGAGGCCACAGCGGCCCAGCGCATGATTTTGGCGGGTTCCACTGGTGCGGGGAAGCGTGACATCCGGCACACTGCGCCGTTCCGGTCGCGAAGGATTAGCGGCACTCGGTGCCGGGCAAACTCGGCTGCCACAAGCTGCCACAAGGTGTCCTGCGGACGTGTCCCGAGGACGGGCCCGGCAGGAACCCGCTCACTGATCCAGCCTGATCAGGAAGACGCGCCCTAGGGCAGGATGGCCCCCGTGACCGACGCCCTCGACCCCGCCGCCATGCGCGAGCAGTACCGCTCGACGCCCCTCGCCGAGGCGGACCTCCCCGCCGAACCGATGGAACAGTTCGTCCACTGGTTCAAAGACGCCGCGGCCGGCCACCTCCACGAGCCGAACGCCATGATCGTCTCCACGGCCACCCCCGAAGGCCGCCCCTCGTCCCGCACCGTGCTGCTCAAGCACTTCGACGACCGAGGCTTCGTCTTCTACACGAACTACACCTCGCGCAAGGGCCGCGAACTCGACGCCAACCCGTACGTCTCGCTGCTCTTCCCCTGGCACCAGCTGGCCCGCCAGGTCATCGTCACCGGCACGGCGACCCGCGTCGGCCGCGACGAAACCGCCGCCTACTTCCGCACCCGCCCGCACGGCTCCCAGCTCGGCGCCTGGGCCAGCGCCCAGTCCTCCGTCATCCCCTCCCGCGCAGACCTCCTGCGCGCCTACGAGGAACTCTGGGCCCGCTACCCGGCCGGCGAGCAGGTCCCGGTCCCGCCGGAGTGGGGCGGCTACCGGGTCACGCCGGAGACGGTCGAGTTCTGGCAGGGCCACGAGAACCGGCTGCACGACCGGCTGCGGTACGTACGTACGACCGAGTCGCCCGCGGGGTGGCGCGTGGAGCGGCTGTCACCCTGACGCCTGCTCCGAGATCGCGGCCCGGCTGCAGGGGAAGCGCCCGGGAAGTACCCGGGAAGCGCCCCGAAACGCAGGAACCCGCGGGCTCTGGTCTCCTCCGAAGAGGAGGCCGGCCGGACGTACCGGCGAGCCCGCGGGTCGGTGACTGCTTGGGATTTCGGCAGATGACCTGCCTAAGGTGCACAGAGTGCGACAGCAGGCCTTCAGCCCGCAGCCACCTCGATCGTCCGGTAAGAAATCACTTCCGGATCACCTCCTTTCGTCGTGCGACACACACTAGGAACCTCCGGAGCCCACCTCAACCCCTTTTTCGGGTGGCAACGATTTCCGGGAAATTCGTGTGTGCTGCGTCACGTTCCAGTTGAATGATCGGGGGTGCCGCGGGCGGTGCGGTACCGGCGTACAAGGACACGTCCTGCAGGGGGTGCCAGGATGAGTGCTTCCAGGAGTGAGACGACGAGCGCGCTGGGTCCGGACGAACCGGAGCGGGACGGGCCGGAGCGGGACGGGCCCGGGTCGGATCTGCTTGCCGCGTTGCTGGACGGGATGGACGCGGCGCTGTGCGCCTTCGACGCGGACGGTGTGATCACGCATTGGAACCGGGAGGCCGAGCGGATTCTCGGCTGGTCTCCGGAGGAGGCCGTCGGGCGGCGCGGGTTCGCGGGGTGGGCGGTGCGGACCGCGGACGCGGACGAGGTGCAGGGGCGGTTGATGGCCGCGATGCACGCGCCGGGGCGGCAGGTGCACGAGTTCGCGCTGCTGCGCAAGGACGGCGGGCGAGTGCTCGTACGGACGCAGTCGGCGGGGGTGCGCGGGGCGGACGGGAAGCCGGCCGGGGTGTACTGCGCGTTCAGCGAGGTGCATGCGCAGATCGACCTGGAGCGGTCGATCGCGCTGAGCGAGGCGCTGTTCGAGGACGCGTCATGGGGTGTCGTGCTGGTGGACGTGGATCTGCGGCCGACCGTCGTCAACGGGCATGCCGCACGGATGCTGGGCTCCGGGCGTACGACGCCTCTGGGCCGGCCGCTCGGAGAGCTGATCGTGCAGGGCGTGGAGGAGCTGGAGGGCGCGCTGCACCATGTGCTCGCCGACGGTGCGCCGGGGGCGCTCGCCGAGCTGTGGGTGACGGTGCGGACGGACGAGGGCGAGCGCAGGCGTTGCTGGCGCAGCGGGTTCCTCCGGCTGGCGTCGCCGCTGGCGGAGGAGCCGGTGCCGCTGGGTGTGGGCTGGCTGTTCCAGGACGTCACGGAGGCGAAGCTCGCGGAGCAGGAGGCGGACCGGCTGCGGTTCCGGTTCAGTCAGCTGCACCGGGCCGCGCGGGCCGCGGCGGAGTGCGAGGACCCGATGGAGGCGGCGACGGCGCAGGTGGACTTCGCGCTGGCCGGTTTCGCGGACCATGCGCTGGTCGATGTGGTGTCGGAGCACGGGGCGCGGCTGGTGCGGACCGCTGCGACGCCCTCCGGGGCGCCGGGGCCGGTCGCGCGGGTCGCGGGGGCGGGCATCCCGCTGCGGTATCCGCAGGGCCATCCGGCGCTGCAGGCGATGGACCGTATCGGCTCGGTCCGGGCGAGTGCGGGCGGTGGCGCCGGGGGCGCGGAGGCGTGGGCGGCGGAGCGCCAGTGGCCCCGTGACGCGGTCCACGCGCTGTGCACGGTCCTGCGCAGCCGTGGGCGCACGCTGGGTGTGCTGACGTTCCTGCGGGCTGCGAACCGGCCCGCGTTCGAGCGCCCGGACGCGGAGTACGCGGAGAGTGTCGCCATGCGGGTGGCCTCGGCGCTGGATCTGGCCGGGGTGCGCGGGGAGTAGCCCACTCGCCGGTTTCCGGCACTCGCGGTTCCGGAAAGCCCGTGCGGTTCCGGAAAGCCGGTGCGGGTCCGGAAGGCTTCCGCGGCCGGCTCAGCGGCGGTAGAAGATCCGGTCCGCGTACTCCTCCATCACGCGCCCGTTCCACTCATGACCGCCGTCGACGTTGCCGGACCGCAGCAGTGGCGGTTCGATGCCGCGTGCGACCAGCTCGCCCGCGGCGGCCGCCATCGTCGCCTGCATCAACGCGCTGGTGACGACCGTGGACGCGGGTGCGAAGGGTGCCTCGATGCCCTCGGCGGTCAGCTCGGCGTCGCCCAGCGCGATCTTGGAGTCGAGGACGATGTCGCAGTGGTCCTTGAGATAGCTGCCGGAGACATGCCGGGACCGGGTCTCCGTCGCGTACGCCACCGACGTCACGCCGATGACCTTCAGGCCGAGTGCGCGCGCGTTCATGGCCATCTCGACGGGCAGGGCGTTGCGGCCGGAGAGGGAGACGATGATCAGTACGTCACCGGCCCTGACCGGGCTGGAGTCGAGGACGGCGCCCGCGAGACCGTCGACGCGCTCCAGCGCCGATCCGAGGGTGGCGGGCATGACGTCGACGCCGACGACGCCGGGGACCGCGAGCAGGTTCATCAGGGCCAGTCCGCCCGCCCGGTAGACGACGTCCTGGGCGGCGAGCGAGGAGTGGCCCGCTCCGAAAGCGAAGAGGCGGCCGCCCGCGGCGACCGTGTCGGCGATGGTGCTGCCTGCCGCGGCGATGTTCGCCGCTTCCTCGTCACGTACCCGCTCCAACAGGCCGATCGCGGCGTCGAAGAACTGTCCGGCCAGTTTGTTCTCGCCCATTGCGGTGGCCCCTTCTCGTCGTGTCGCGGATCACGTTGCGGTCTGGACCATTGCTCTGTCAATAAGGGCTTGACACGGGCATGGCCCGGTTGTCGGTGCGATGCGTCAGAATTGAGTCAGGGCCAGCGCACGACTCGTTTCCATGTCACAGCATCGAGGGGCACGTATGTCCGGACTTATCGACACCACGGAGATGTATCTCCGCACCATCCTCGAGCTCGAAGAGGAAGGCGTGGTCCCCATGCGCGCCCGGATCGCGGAGCGGCTCGATCAGAGCGGCCCGACGGTCAGCCAGACCGTGGCGCGGATGGAGCGCGACGGTCTGGTGACGGTCGCGGGTGACCGGCACCTGGAGCTGACCGACGAGGGCCGTCGGCTGGCGACGCGCGTGATGCGCAAGCACCGGCTCGCCGAGTGCCTGCTGGTCGACGTCATCGGCCTGGAGTGGGAGCAGGTCCATGCCGAGGCGTGCCGCTGGGAGCACGTGATGAGCGAGGCGGTCGAGCGGCGCGTGCTGGAGCTGTTGCGCCACCCGACCGAGTCGCCGTACGGGAACCCGATCCCGGGGCTCGAGGAGCTGGGCGAGAAGGCGGAGGCCGACCCCTTCCTGGACGACGGCATGGTCAGCCTGGCCGAGCTCGACGCGGGCACGGAGGGCAAGACGGTGGTGGTCCGCCGGATCGGCGAGCCCATCCAGACGGACGCCCAGCTGATGTACACGCTGCGGCGCGCGGGTGTGCAGCCGGGCTCCGTGGTGAGCGTGACGGAGTCGGCAGGCGGGGTGCTCGTGGGCAGCAGTGGTGAGGCCGCGGAGCTTGAGGCGGATGTGGCCTCGCACGTCTTCGTGGCGAAGCGCTGATGTCGTAGGGCCCGATCCAGACAGATCCAGACAGATCCAGACGGGCCCCGGACGGGGCTCAGCTCTCCCGGGGCGCGCGCCCGTACCGCAGACGCGGTGCGGGCGCGCCTCTTTTCTGCGGTGCGTTCGCCACACGTCGGAACGCGCTTTCCGGCCGGAACGGCAGCGGCCGGGCGGTTCGCGTGCCACGCTGGGCTGAGGCATATGACCGGGGGTGGGCACGTGTCGATCGTTCGCATGTCGTGCGCGTACATGGAGGGCCCCGGCGCCCATGGGCGCCGGGGCCTGTCCTCCCCTTTGCTGACCCGGAGCCCCGAGCTCCCAGGGTCACTCCCCTCGGACCGGTTTCCCCGAGCGGTCCGCCTCCCGCTGAAGATCTCCCCTTGGCGGCGGCCGTCAATCCTTGGGCATGGTCACTCGAACGAGGGGTGTTGGCTGCGAGATCCCAGTTTTCGAATAGAAGTTCGATAGTCTGGCGGGGCTCGACCGCTTCGGTGAGCTCGGAGATCCACGGGGGACAGAAGGGGGTGCCAGGACCATGGTGCGGCGCATCGACGTGACCGGAGCGGGTGGTGTTCGCCTCGCTGCCTGGGAGTTCGCCGACCCGCCCAAGGGGCGCTGCGAGGCGGACCGTGCACCGGGCGTGTTATTGCTGCACGGGCTGATGGGCCGTGCCGCGCACTGGGCCGCCACCGCTCGGTGGCTTGCCGAGCGGCACCGCGCCGTCGCTCTCGACCAGCGCGGCCACGGCCGCAGCGAGAAGCCGGCCGACGGTTCGTTCACCCGCGCGGCGTATGTCTCCGACGCCGCGGCCGCGGTCGAACAGCTGGGCCTCGCCCCGGTGACCCTCATCGGCCACTCCATGGGCGCCCTCACTGCCTGGCAGCTCGCCGCCGAGCGCCCCGACCTCGTCCAGGCCCTCGTCATCTGCGACATGCGCGCCTCCGCGCTGGGAGCGGCCTCCCAGCGCGAATGGGAGGACTGGTTCCGTACCTGGCCCGTCCCCTTCGCGACCCTCGCGGACGTCCGCAAGTGGTTCGGCGAGGACGACCCCTGGGTGGAGCGCCCGAGTCCCGCGCGCGGTGAGTTCTTCGCCGAGGTGATGGCCGAGCGCGCGGACGGCTGGCGTCCGGTCTTCTCCCGCCGCCAGATGCTCACCTCCCGCGAGACCTGGGTCCATGACGCCCACTGGGACTCCCTCGCCCAGGTCCGGTGCCCCACCCTTGTCGTCCGCGGTCTCGACGGCGAACTCGGCCGCGCCGAGGCCCAGGAGATGGTCCGCGTCCTGCCCCGCGGGCAGTACGCCGAGGTCGCGGACGCCGGCCACCTCGTCCACTACGACCAGCCGGACGCCTGGCGCGGCGCGATCGAGCCGTTCCTGGACGGTGTGCTGACTCCCTGAGCCGGACGTCTCCGCAGGGGCGGCGGACCGGGTCCACCGTCTGGCCCGGTCCGCCGCGTCGGGGGTTGGTCAGAAGCTGAAGACCGTGGCGCCGGTGAGGCTCTCCCGCATCTCGCACTCGTTGCCGTACGTGGTCGACCAGTCGACCCGCTTGCCCTGCCACACACCGCTCGCGCCGACCGTGACCGGGTCCCACTGGCGCGTACACGGGCGGCGGGGAGCGCCGGTCAGCAGGCCGAACTGTCCGTCCACCTCGGTCAGTTCCTTGCATGCCGCGCGGGGCGCGGGGTGGCTGCCGCTCGGCTTGGGGGCACAGTTCAAGGTCACCGCGCGCTCGATCGTCGCCGACGCAGCGTCGCCCTTGCCGACCATGAGTACCATCGCCGACGGCGCGTAGAGCCCGGTGGGCTGCGCGGGCTCGGCGTGTGCCACGCCCGCGGCGGCGGTCCCGCTGAGGACGAGTGCGGCCGCGGAGGCCGTCGCGCCGAGTGTGTTGAGGATGTAACGCATGGGTGAAGCTCCTTCGCCGGTGATTGCGATTGCGCTCGGGAGTCTTGCTGATGCGTACAGTGATCGCACATTTATCACCTGTTTCCGGCCGCATACGCTCACGGCTTGCCGATCGAATGGTCGTTCGGCCAGTTCGGAAGGGGTATAGGGGGCGCGCGAGGCGTTGTCCAGCATATGGACATCCGTTGGTGGTACAAGCCGGAACAACCCTCTGACCTGCCGCTATAGGAAATTGGTTCCATCTTTGAACAGTGGCCCCGGCGGCCGTTCGACCGGAAAGCAGCGCCTCGCCCGGGCCTGGCGCACCCGTTCCGCGGCGCTTCACGATGTGGGCCGGCGTACGCCTTCGTATACAGCGAAGGGCCGGGACGGAGCGTCGCACTCCGCCCCGGCCCCGCGGTGATTCGGTCCCCCGGCCCGCCTCCACCCTCTGCACGCGGTCTGCACAATCGGGTCAGGCGATGGGCTTCCTGGTCTCCTCGCGCACCTTCAGCGTGTTCGCGGCCGCCGCGTCGAGATCGATGGACTCCGGGCTCTGCGCCGCGGTCTTCGCCGTGACTTCGGCGATGGAGCCGCTGGTGTTGTCGTCCGCCCAGGCGCACATGGCGAAGGGGCTCTTCTCGCCCCCGGGCTGTTCCATGGTCAGGACCTGGCAGGTGATGGTGACGTCCGAGCCGGTCACCTCGATGTCCTTCGGCGCCACGGCGACCGTCGCACCGTCCGCCTCGGCCGCGCCCTCCAGCATCTTGTCGCGGGCCAGGTCCGGGTTCTTGATCCGCCCGTACAGGCCGGAGAGGACCAGTACGCCGGTTCCGCCCTTGTCGACGGACGTGTACTGGCCGGCGACGCCCTTCGCGCCGCGGATGTTGGACTCGCTCGTGCCCGCCAGCTCCGCCTCACTCTTCTCGGAGTGATCCTGCGTCAGCGTGTACCGGCCGTCCAGCAGCGTCTTCGGGAGCGTGATCTTGTGCGTCGCCGCCGGGAAGGAACCGGAGGCTCCGAGGCGGCCCAGATTGTTGCCGGCCCAGCTGAGCGCCACGATCCCGACGACGATCGCGGCGGAGATCCCCAGGATCAGGCCGTTCCGGGTCTTCTTCGGCGGCATCGGCGGCGGCCCGCCCCAGGCGCCCTGCTGCTGCGGGAAGGGGACCTGGGGCGGGTACGGCGCCTGTTGCGGGTGCTGTGGATACCCCTGGTGCTGCGGGTAGGGCGCCTGGGGCGGCCACGGCTGTCCCTGCTGTGACTGCGGGGGCCCGTACGGCTGTTGCGACGGATACCCCTGGTGCTGCGGGTACCCCTGAGGCGGAGGAGGCATGGACATGATCCGTACCGTACGTCAGGGCACGAAGCTCACCCCTTGCTGACCGCCGTCAGGATCTCCGGCAGCCGCTCCGCCGTCTGACGGGCTGCTACCCGCAGTCCGCCCCACGCCACCACGGCGCCGTACACGATGCCCAGCGGCAGCAGGCTCCACAGCACGGACTCGGCGCTCGCGGCGTTCAGCCAGATCGTGAGCGCGATCAGCGGCGCGCACAGCAGCGCGGAGGCCACCATTCCGCCGAAGATGGAGATCCATGCGAGACCGCCCTGCCCCGGGGCGACGTTCTTGTACGCGCTGTCCTGCGGGATCGAGTACGGGAATCGCGCCGACGCCACCGCACCCGTCGCCAGCATCGCCCCCAGCAGCGCGAAGGCGAGCCCCAGAGCCTCCGGCAGCGCCCTCCAGTTGCTGAGCAGCGCCGCCGTGGCGACCGTGACCAGGACCGTGTACGGGAGCGTGATCAGCAGCAACGCCAGCGCACGGGCGCGCAGTTCGAGGTACGCGTCCCGCGGCGACGAGATCGTCTGCGCGACCATCCAGAACGCGGACGTGTCCTGCCCGAACTGGTTGTACATCTGGATGCCGAGCATCCCCGACGCGAAGCACGCGAAGTAGATCGACCCGGTGCCCTGGAGGGCGTTGAAGAGCGGCACGATCATGCCGATGACCAGCGCTGTCACCCAGGCCGTCTTCGTCTTCGGATCGCGCCAGACGTAGCGCAGGCTGCGCTGCATGACCGTGCCCGTACGGCCGCCCGGCAGCAGCCGGTGCAGCCCCGTGGAGGTCGCCCGGCGGCTCGGCTCCGACGCGGCGGCGAGCGTCGAGCCGTCAGGGGCCGTCATCAGCCGGGTGAGACTGTGCTGCCATCCGTACAGCAGCCCTCCCAGCGCCGCCGCGGAGAGCGCGAGCTGTGCGACGGCGATGCCGTACGAGCCCGCACTCGCCGAGTCGATCGCGCCCATCGCCGACGACGGCGGGATCCAGCGCACCACCGACGCCACCGGTTCGAGCGCCGAGAGGCCGCCCGCCCGCCCGAGCCGCTGCGCGCCGAAGTTCGCGAACTGGATGCCCACCGCGATCACCAGACCGCTCAACACGGCCAGATCGCGGCCTTTGCGGCTGGTCAGCAGCCGGATGTTGGCAGCCGCGACCGCTCGCGCCAGCGCCACGCACACCAGCAGGGTCAGCGGGACGGCCACCACCGCGACCAGCACCGCCGCCGCACCGTGCGCCAGTGCCAGTGCGCCGCCCACCGCCAGACAGAGCGTGAACAGCGGGCCGATCCCCACCAGCGAGGCCACCAGCAGAGCCGACACCAGCGGCCGCGGGCGCAGCGGCAGCATCACCAGCCGGGTCGGGTCGAGCGTCTCGTCACCGCTCGGGAAGAACAGCGGCATGAACGCCCAGCCCACCGCGAGCACACCGACCAGCAGCACCACCAGCGACGCCGCGCTCTCCGTGCCGCGCAGCAGGACGAGACCGAAGAGCTGCCCTGCCGCGATCAGCAGCGCCACGACCGCCGAGGCGATGAACGCGGCGGTACGGCCCGACGACTGGCGCAGCCCGTTGGTCAGCAGCGAGAGCTTGAGCCGTACGAAGACGGGAGTCAGGGACCCGGTCGTCGGAGTCGTCATCGCGAACCGCCGCCGCCCAGCCACTCCAGCGAGTCACCGGTGTCGCGGTCACCCGCGCCGACCAGCTCCAGGAACGCGTTCTGCAGCGACGACGCCGTGCCCCGCACCTCCGCGAGCGTCCCCTGTGCCCGGATCCGGCCCGCCGCCATCACCGCGACCCAGTCGCACAACGACTCCACCAGCTCCATCACATGGCTGGAGAACACGACGGTCGCCCCGGACGCCGTGTAACGCTCCAGCACCCCACGGATCGTCTGCGCCGAAACCGGGTCGACACCCTCGAACGGCTCGTCCAGGAAGAGCACCTGGGGATTGTGCAGCAGCGCCGCCGCAAGGCCGATCTTCTTCCGCATGCCTGTCGAGTAGTCGACGACCAGCTTGTGCTGCGCCCCCGCCAGATCCAGTACGTCCAGGAGCTGCGTGGCCCGCTTGTCGACCTCTTCGCCGGGCAGCCCCCGCAACCGGCCGGTGTACGCCAGGAGTTCCCGCCCCGACAGCCGCTCGAAGAGCCGCAGCCCCTCCGGCAGCACACCGATCCTGGCCTTCACCTCGACCGGGTCGCGCCAGACGTCGTGGCCGACGACCTCGACCTTGCCCTGGTCCGGGCGGAGCAGCCCGGTCACCATCGACAGAGTGGTCGTCTTCCCCGCGCCGTTCGGGCCGACCAGGCCGATGAACTTACCTGCGGGCAGGGTGAGATCGATGCCCGCGACCGCGATCTGCTCGCCGAATCGTTTCCACAGCCCCTGCACACGAACGGCGGGCGGCGCCGTTCCCGGCGTACCGCCCGCCCTGTTCTCCGTCTGGTCCGGCATGGTCTGCTGCCTTCCGTTGTCCCCGTTTCTACGGGAGCAACATTACGATCGCCGGTCCCGCTCGGCGGCTGCCTCCCGTCCACATGCGTATGCCAGCGGGCTGATGAGTTCCTCCACGTCCGGGAGCCAGCGGTTCGCGGGCGTAGGCCTGCGCACCCACTGCACCGCGCCGTGACTGCCGACGCGGGTCGGCGGCGCCGCGACATAGTGGCCATCGCCGCGTGCCACCAGGTCGATCGAGCTGGGCGCCCAGCCCAACTTCCGTACCAGATCAGGGACCTTCAGGGCGGCGCCGGGCAGCACGAAGAAGATCATCCGCCGGTCCGGGGTGCAGGTCACCGGGCCGAGCGCCAGATCCATCCGCTCCATCCGGGCCAGTGCCAGGAAACCGGCGGACTCCGAGACGTCGAGCGCGTCGAAGGTCCGCCCCGTGGGCAGCAGGATCGACGCCTTCGGCTGCTTCCCCCACAGCCGGCGCGCGGCCACGGCGCTGCCCGTCGCCTGCGTCGACCAGTCCGGCCGGGAGGGGTGCGCCCCCGGCGCAACGCATGCCTCCGCGCCGCACGAGCACCTCTCCGCGCCCTCGACGGCCTCCAGCCAGGTGCCCGGGACCACGTCCCAGTGACGCTGCTCCGCGTACCGAACAGCGCTGTCCAGCAGCTGTTCACCCCGCTGCTTGGGGATCTGGGCGGCCTCCGTGACGCCGATGGAACCGCCGACTGACTCTTCGATGGTCTCTTTCACGATGAACACAACTCCCGCCACCACCGCGGGTTACGGCCGCGCACGGCCGGGGCATGGCGCATCGATCCTGCATTTGGGGCGCATGGGTGCATGGGCGGGGGCGCGCGTGCGGGCAGGGCCGGGCGGGAGGGTAGCCAGTTGCGGGAGCGGCATTCACCCGTAATCGTCCGAGCTCATTGGCATTCTCCGGATAACGCCGGGAAGTGATCAAGTGAAGATCACGATCAGCGCGGTCCGGTACAGGGGGTAGTCATGGCAGCGAGGCCACTCGTCGCCCGCCAGCCGAACGAACGGCTGCAGGCGCTCATCCAGGAAGCCGGGTGCTCCAACGCCGGGCTGGCCCGCAGGGTCAACATGGTCGGGGTGGAGCGCGGCCTCGACCTGCGGTACGACAAGACGTCCGTGGCGCGCTGGCTGCGCGGACAGCAGCCACGCGGGCGGGCGCCGGGCATCATCGCCGAGGCGCTGGGCCGCAAGCTGGGACGTACGGTCACGATCGACGAGATCGGCATGGCCAACGGCAAGAACCTGGCGTCGGGGGTCGGGCTGCAGTTCGCGCCGACCGTGCTCGGCGCGATCGAGCAGGTCTGCGAGCTGTGGCGCAGTGACGTGGGCAGGCGTGACTTCCTGTCCGGGTCGACCGTCGCGGCGTCGGCGCTCGTGGAGCCCAGCCGTGACTGGCTGATCACCGGAGCGGACGCACAGGTGGCGCGGCAGGGCGGGGCGCGGGTGGGGGTGTCGGACGTCGACGCGGTGCTGGCGATGACGCAGGCGCTCACGGGTCTCGACCACCGGTTCGGGGCGGGGCACGTGCGGCCGGTCGTCGTCCACTACCTGAACAGCGTGGTGTCCGGGCTGCTTTCCGGCTCGTACCGGGAGCCGGTGGGCCGGCAGCTCTTCGCGGCGGTGGCGCGGCTCACCGAACTCGCCGGGTACATGGCGGTGGACACGGGCCAGCCCGGGCTCGCACAGCGCTACTACATCCAGGCCCTGCGGCTCGCGCAGGCGGCGGGCGACCGGGCGTACGGCGGCTACGTCCTGGCCGCGTCCATGAGCCATCTCGCGGCGCAGCTCGGGAACCCACGGGAGATCGCGCAGTTGGCACGGGCCGCGCAGGAGGGTGCGCGGGGTCAGGTCACGCCGCGGGCCGAGGCCATGTTCTACGCGGCGGAGGCGCGGGGGCACGCCCTGCTCGGCGACGCCCGCGCCTGCCACGAGGTGGCGGGCAAGGCGCTCGCCGCGCTGGACCGGGCCGATCCCGAGTCCGGTGACGACCCGGCCTGGATCGCCCACTTCGACCACGCCTATCTCTCCGACGAGCTCGCACACTGCCATCGCGACCTCGGCCAGGCCGACGCGGCGGCCCGCAGCGCGACCGACTCCCTCGACGGCCACCCCGAATCGCGCGCCCGCCGCCGCGCGATCGGCCTCGTGCTGCTGGCCACGGCCCAGGTCCAGCAGCGCGAGGTCGAGGCGGCCTGTCACACGGGCACACGAGCGGTGGAACTGCTGGGCACCCTGCGGTCGAGCAGGGGCGCGGAGTATCTGGACGACCTGCAGCAGCGCCTGGAGCCGTACGCGGACGAGCCGGCGGTGCGGGAGTTCGGGGCGAGGGTGGAGATGGCGGCGGCGTGAGCGTGCGGGGCGTGCGGGGCGTCCCGGGCGTGCGGGCCGGCTGAGTCCTCCGGGCTGTATGGGTCGTACGGGGCGGCTGGGCTGCACAGGGTGTCCGGGTCGTACGGGTCGGCTGTGGCGTCGGGGCTGTACGGGGCGTGCGGGCCGGTGAGGTGTTCCGGGGCCCTGCCCCGGAACACCTCCCTTCGCGAGGGCGTGAGCGGGGACGCGTGAACAGCGTCTTCGGGAGCGTTCTTGTTACGCGTCCCACACGTGTGTGCGGACCCCCTGACCCACCCGGTAGCGTGAACCGACGGTTCCGTAGGTCCACACGTAGGAGTCCCGGTGACGCACAGCGGACAGGGTGACGAGGCGCAGCTCCCGGCCGCGCGGCCCGCGCACGAAGGTGTCGTGCTGCCCGCGGACGGCAGTGAGCCCTGGATACCGGGAGTCAGCGGAGAGCAGGTCGCCCCGGCGGGTGGGACCCCCTGGGGGGCGCCCTGGGGGCCCGGGCAGGAGGCGCAGCCGCTGCCGCCGCAGCAGATGCCGGGTGCGGGGGGCATGCCGGGTTCGCCGCGTACGGCGGCTCCGTACGGGCAGCCGCAGCCGATGCCGCAGGCCACGCCACAGCCGATGCCGCAGGCTCTGCCCGCCGACGCCGACGCCACGCAGTACATCGCGCCCGTCCCGTCCGCTGCCGACGCCACGCAGTACATCGCGCCTGTGCCGCCCGGCGCCGGGGCGCTGCCGCCGGAGGCTCCCGCCGAGTCGACCCAGTTCCTGGGGACGCGCCCGCTCGCCGCGCAGGGCGAAGCGGAAGCCACGCAGTACCTTCCGCCCGTACCGCAGCAGAACGTTTCGCAGCAGCACGTCCCCGCCCCGCCGCCGGGCGCCCCGTACGGCATTCGGCCCGGTGCGCCCGACGAGCGGCAGCCTCCCGCGGAGTTCGACAACCTCTTCCGCAGCGCGGACGGCGCGGGCCACAGGGCGGACTCGACGCAGCAGATGCCGCGCTTCGGCGCCGAGCCGGGGGCCGCGTCGCACCAGCGGCAGTACGCGCCGCCGCAGGCGCCGGTGCCGCCGCACGGACCTCAGCAGACGTACGACCCCGAGCCGCGCCGCTCCTCGCGCGTGCCGGTGATCGCCGCGGTCGTCGTCGGGTGTGCCGTGCTGGGTCTCGGCGCGAGCGCGCTGATGTTCGGTGGCGGTGGCGACGACAAGGCCCAGGACGACGACAAGACGATCGCCGCCGCGACCTCGCCGGCGTCGGGCTCGGCGACGCAGGACGCCGCCGACCCGGGCAAGCCGCAGGCCGAGGCGCTCGACAAGCTGCTCGCGGACAGCAACGACAGCCGAGCCGCAGTGATCCGGTCGGTCGAGTCGATCAAGTCCTGCCAGAACCTGGACCAGGCGGCGACGGATCTGCGCGGCGCGGCGGAGCAGCGCCGCGGGCTGGTGACCCGCCTGGACGGCCTGACCGTGGACAAGCTGCCGGACAACGAGGCGCTCACGGCTGCCCTGAAGAAGGCGTGGGAGGCGTCCGCATCGGCCGATGACCACTACGCGGAGTGGGCGGGCCAGGTGAAGGAGAAGAAGGGCTGCCACGACGGCAAGGCCCGTAACACGCGCCAGACAGCCCTGGCGAACAAGGCGAGCGGCGAGGCGACGGCGGCGAAGCGGGAGGCGTCCGGCCTCTGGAACAAGATCGCGAAGAAGTACGGGCTGACGGAGCGCGGGCCGACGCAGCTCTAGACGCGGCTCCAGACGCGGCTCTGGCCGTCCCGGGCGCCGTCGTTCGTCCGCGGGCCGGTGGGTGGTTTGTGCCCAGCCGTACCTCCCCCAGGACTCCGTCCTGGGGGAGCCCCTTGCGGGGAGCCCCATGCGGAACCACTGCCCGCGAACCAGGGGCTATGTCGTGCGGGCGTCGCGCATTGTGGGGCCCACGTCCACGAAGCCGGGCTTCTGGTCGACCAGGCGGCCGTCGCGGACGACCTGGAAGGTCACGCTGTGGTTGATGACGCGGGGATAGCCGCTGGAGCCGAGCATGTCCTCGAAGCGCCAGCGGAGCGGGGGCGTGAGGCCGCCGGTGTCGACGCGGACGCCGCCGTCGAGGGCGTGCGAGATCGCGCCGGCGGTGATCGTCTTGCGGTCGAGCGACTCGACGACCTTCTTCAGCACGGTGTAGGCGATCCATGTGGTCTGAACACCCGCGTCGGCCGGGTCGATCCGGTCGTCGCCGAAGGCGTGGTCCCGGATCACCTGCCGCATCGGGCCCCAGCGGGCATCACCGGCGTCCGGGTACCAGCCGGTCATGTACGCGCCCTCGAACGGTCCGTTCGCCCCGCCGGTACGGTCGATGAGCGGCTGGCCCACGGAGGTCAGCACGGAGGAGATCCGTACCTCCCGGTCGTCCTCCGGCAGTCGCCGGAAGGAGTCGAAGAAGTTCGAGGTGCGCTCACCGAGCACCGCAGTGACGCAGCCCTTCTTCTTGCCGGCCTTCTCCCGCGCCTTCTCGGCCTGGTCCAGGTACTCGGTGGCGTCCTCGGCCGCCTTGATGTCGGTGGACGGCTCGCGGTCGCCCCCGGACAGCCCGGCGTTGAGCAGCACCGGCAGGTCGTCGCCCGGGATCGTGTCCGGCCGCACCAGTGAGACCTTCCGGCAGCTGTCCGCCAGCTGCAGGCCGTTGCCGGCGAGCAGCGCGGCCTGGCCGCCGTTGACCGGGTACGAGAGGTAGCTGCTGAACTCCTCGTCGGAGAGCCCGTAGCCGCCGATGTACGGAATGCCCGCCGCCTCCAGCGGCGCCATGAAGGCCCGGCCGTTCTGGCTGTACGAGCCGACGACCGCGACCACGTCCTCTTCGGCCGCCCGCCGGGCGCAGGCGGCGGCGCCCGCGGTCGTGTTGTGCTCGTTGCAGGTGAGGACGCGCAGCTCGTGGCCGTCGATACCGCCGTGCTCGTTGACGTACTTGGCGTAGGCCTGTGCCATCGCAGGCATACCCGGCATATTGGTTGCCCGGGTCTCGTCGGGGGCGAAGGTCATGACCGTGATCGGATCTCTGGAGCCGTCCGAGCCCCCAGGTAGTACTCCGCAGCCGGTGAGCGACGCCCCGACCGCCGCCACACACGCAGCGAGTGCTGTCGCGGTCCAGTAGGGGCGGGGGGAGGAGGGGCGTCGCCGACTGGTCATGACCCTGCACATTTCCGCCTCACGGGTAACGCAGGAATGGTGATGGTTCAACGACGAGTGACGGCAAGGTGAATTCCAGGGGGCGGAGATCGCCCAATTGTGGGGAACGTACGATCGAGGGCGTGCAAGCTTCGGTGCTGACCCTCGTGGCGGAGCTCGCAAGGACCGAGCTCACGAGGTGAACGTCAATGAACTCTTCCCGCCGCGGCCGTCGCTCCTCCACCATGGGCGACATGCCGCTCAATGACATGCCCTGGTGGCGCTGGCGCAGCAATGTGCGCTCGGCGCTGCACATGCTTTCCGACCCCGTCTTCCACCAGGAAACCTGGCTGGCAGGCCACGAGGGGTACGGCGATGTCACCGACGCCGTGTACCGGCTGGTCGAGGACACCTGGCTGGACAACTGGTCCGCCGAGAAGTACGTCGGGACGATCTTCCGGGACTCGGGTGAGGCCGCGCTCGTGGACGTGGCCGTGCTGCGGGTGCTGCGGATCATGCACCAGGTGGGCCCGGACGCTCCCGTGTCGGCGTACATGGAGCACCACGGCTGGCCGGAGGCCGTACGGGCGGCGCGCGAAGCGCACGTACGGCTGGCGACGAGCGACGGGGACGACCCGGACGCGCCGCCGCGATCCCTGGAGGTCCTGCGCATCATGACCCGGTCCGCATGACCCGGTCCGCATGACCCGGTCCGCATGACCCGGTCCGCATGACCCGGTCCGCCTGACGGACTCGTGGCCTTCGGTGTCCGTGGGGTATGGCAGTCTACGAGGATGACCGACCAGTACGTCCTCACGCTCTCCTGCCCGGACAAGCAGGGCATTGTGCATGCCGTCTCCAGCTATCTCTTCATCACCGGCTGCAACATCGAGGACAGCCAGCAGTTCGGAGACCGCGACACGGGTTTGTTCTTCATGCGGGTGCATTTCGCCGCCGAGGCGCCTGTGACCGTCGACAAGCTGCGGGCCAGCTTCGCCGCCGTCGGGGACTCGTTCGCGATGGACTGGCAGATCCACCGCGCCGAGGAGCGCATGCGGGTCGTGCTGATGGTCAGCAAGTTCGGTCACTGCCTGAACGATCTGCTGTTCCGGTCGAGGATCGGCGCGCTGCCGGTGGACATCGCGGCGGTCGTCTCCAACCACACGGATTTCGCTGAGCTCGTCGCCTCGTACGACATTCCCTTCCGCCACATTCCGGTGACGAAGGACAACAAGGCGGAGGCGGAGGCGGAGCTCCTCGCGCTGGTGCGCGAGGAGAACGTGGAGCTGGTGGTGCTCGCGCGCTATATGCAGGTGCTGTCGGACGACCTCTGCAAGCAGCTGAGCGGCAAGATCATCAACATTCACCACTCCTTCCTGCCGAGCTTCAAGGGTGCGAAGCCGTACCACCAGGCGCACGCGCGTGGTGTGAAGCTGATCGGTGCGACGGCGCACTATGTGACGGCCGACCTCGACGAGGGCCCGATCATCGAGCAGGAGGTCGAGCGGGTGGGCCACGAGGTCACCCCCGAGCAGCTGGTGGCTGTCGGCCGCGATGTCGAGTGCCAGGCGCTGGCGCGTGCGGTGAAGTGGCACGCCGAGCACCGGATCCTCCTGAACGGCCGCCGCACGGTCGTCTTCGCGTAGGGGCCGCGTCCCCTGCGGACCCCGCCGGGATGCGGCGGGAGGTGTGTTTCCGGTGGCTGCCGCCCCCGAGCCCCGGTCGGCGACAGGACTTCAGCGCCTGCCGCTACGACACTCTCGCCCGCGTACTCCCGGCCCGGATCGCGCTCGCCCAGGCTCTCGGCACTGACGGGCACCCGGAGCAGGCGGCAACCGCGGTCGCCGAGCTCTACACCACCGCAACCCGTCTCTGCATCAAACTCGGCGAAGACGGCCTGGCCGCCGTCACCGCAGACCGGGCCCTCACCGCGGCACTCGACGGCGCGGACGCCCTCACCGTCGCCGAGGCCCACCGTATGGTCTCCTCCGCCTGGCGCCGCCAGGGACACTACGCCCGTGCCACCGACGTCGCAGTCACCGCTGCCCAGCAGTTGACCACCGACCGCACCACCGACGCAGTCGAACGGCTGTCCGTCCAGGGCAACCTGTACGCCACCGCCGCCTACACCGCAGCGAAGCAAGGCGACCGGCACACCGCACACGCCCTCATCGCCGAGGCCGAGGCCACCGCCGGGCAACTCGGCCACGACGCGTTGCTACGCGGCACCGTCTTCGGCCCCAGCCAGGTTCTGCTGCACCGGGTCTCCATCAGCCACCTGCTCGGCGACGCAGGCCAAGCCATCGAGCACGCCCGACGCATCGATGCCGCTGCCCTGCCCACCACCGAACGCCAGGCCCGATACTGGATTGACGTCGCCCGTGCCTTCGGCCAATGGGGCAAGCCCGACCGCTGCTACCACGCACTCCTGGCCGCCGAGCAAGAAGCGCACCAGGAGGTCCGCCGCGACTCGGTACGGACCATGGCCGCCGGTCTCATGCGGCACGACCGCACCCTCCCCGGCATACGAGCGTTCGCCCACCGTGTCGGCGCCCTTGCATAACCGCCCCCCCGCAGCGGCCGGACTCGTTCGTCTGGTCGGAGAAGGAGCTCCTTGTCCCGTCAGAGGCGGGACAAGGACGCCGCCGCGAAGAGGACGTCGCGGATGGCCTCGCGGTCGCCGTCCTGGCCGGCGGCTGCCTCGTGGGGCGAGACGTGGCCGGCGACGAGTTGGCAGAATTCGACGCCGTCGAGGGCGACTTGGGCCACGGTGTGGTCGGGGTCGCCGATGGCGGCGGGCGAGTCCAGGGCGATGTACCAGTGGCCGCCGCCCGCACCCTCGACCTCCAGGTGCAGCGTGCGGCCGGGTGAGCCGGCCGTGACGAGGCGGCGGGGCGGGGCCGCGAGGCCCGTGCGGCGGCGGGCGGCGAGGGCCGCGGGGAGCAGCCGGGCCGCCAGGTCGATCATGTGGTGCAGGTGGGAGGCGCTGGGCGGCTCGTACGGATAGGCCACCGCGTTGGCGATGTCGTCCGCGTGCACCCAGCACTCGAAGGCCCGGTCGAGCATCGAGTCCCGCAGGGGCAGCGCGAAGTCCCCGTACGAGACCGACAGCTCCGCAACCCCGCGCCCGGCGAACGACACGGTCCGCACGAGCGTGTGGCTCTGGCCGCGCCACGGCTCGCGCACTCTGCGTGTCGGCGGGAAGTGGGAGGAGCGCCAGTACTGCTCGGTGCGTTCGGACGGGGAGGGCGGCGCGTCGGGGCCGGCCGGGTCGTCGAGGCCGAGGGCCGAGGCGACCAGCCCGTCCACGGACATGAGGTGGCCGATCACACCGGCGACGGTCGTCTTGCGGCTCACCGCCTCCTCGCCGTCGAACCATTTGAGCCGCACGGGCGCATGCCACTCCGAGTCGCCGATGTCCCGCAGCAGCGCGTCGAGCCGGGCGGTCTCCGCGTCGTACGGAACGGCCCAGGCGGGCACGGGGATACGGGCCGGCCGGCGGCCCAGACAGTTCTCCAGCACCCGGGAGCGCAGCAGCGGGTCCAGGTCCAGATCGCGGTCGGTGTGCAGCAGACCGACCGCGTCGCGCAGCCGCAGCGCCTCCTCCGCGCACGGCGCGCAGGAGGTGAGGTGTTCCTCCACGGCCGCCGTCTCCTCGGCGGAGCACGCGGACAGCGCCCACGCGCCCAGTAGCGACTTCAGGACGCCGTGGGGCATGGGCGGGGCGGGCTCGGCCGGCGGTGAGGGCAGCACGGCCGGCGGCGAGAGGTCGTCCCCCGCCGCGCGCGGCCCCGGTATGCGCGGCGCCGGGTCCGGCGCGTCGTCCGGCTCCTGCGGGCCGCGGCCGCCGTCCGGTGGCCCGCTCACAGGCCGCGTCCGAATCCGGGCGGGGAGGAGCCCTCCAGCGGGCGCGTGTTCGCCGTGGACAGCAGCTGCAGACCCAACCGCAGTCTGCGGCGGGCCTCGTCCTCGGTGACCCCGAGGTCGGCCGCGGTCTGCCGGTAGTCCCTGCGCTGGAAGTACGCCAGCTCCAGCGCGGCCCGCAGCGGAGCCGGCATCGACGTCACGATGTAGTCGGCGCGGGCGGCGACCGAGGCGCGGCGGACCTTCTGCTCCAGCTCCTCCGCCGTGCCCCCGCCGCTCTGCTCGTGCGCCGCCTGCTCCTGCTCGCGCAGCCTGTGCACGGCCTGGCGGTGGGTGAGGCGGGCCATCCAGGAGCGCATCGAACCCTGCTTCGGGTCGTATGCGTCGGGGTTCTCCCACACGTACCCGAACACCTCCCGGGTGACGCGGTCCGCCGCGGCGTCGTCCTCCAGTACGCGATGGGCCTGGCTGTGCACGAGAGAGGCGAACCGGTCGTACAGCTCTCCGAGCGCGGCGGCCTCGCCCCGCGCCAGTCGCTGCTGCATCCTGCGGTCCCAGCGGGGTGGTGTGTCCTTTGCCATACGGCGCCCCCAACCTGTCCCGGCCTGCCTGTTCCGGCCTGTCTGTCCCGTCGCTCTGTCGAATGTAGTGCGCGACGCCGGAAACGCACGCCCCATTGTGGCAAGTACGTGCCAGGGGAGCGGCGGGCTGATAGGGGGTTTCATCCGGATGGAGCGGGGCAGCAGCGGCGGAAGGAACCGCGACTTCCGGTTCGGGACCGGTGTGACGAGAGGGCCTCGCGTGACGCTCAAGGTGGACCAGGCCGAGCTGGGCGCATGGACCGTGCTGCACATACACGGCGAACTGGACCTCGTGAGCTCTCCCGTGGTGCGTCGGCGTGTCCATGACGCCGTGGCGATCGGCCGCCGCGATCTGGTGCTGGACCTCTCGGAGGTGCTCTTCTGCGACTCCAGCGGCGTGGGGGTCCTGATCGCGTCCCGGCGGCTGCTGCGCTCCTGCCGGGGCCGGCTGCGGCTGATACTCCCGGCCCGGGGCGCGGTCGACGGCTCGCATGTGAACCGGGTGCTGGCGGCCCTGGGGGTGCGCCGGCTGTTCGACGTGTACGAGGACGTGGCCGCCGCCACCGGGGACGAGGCGCGGCCGCTCTCCGCGTAACCTGCGCGCGAACCGCTCTGACGTCGTACGCTCCCCGCATGGACAGCGCAGAATACGAGCGCAAGATCGCCCACAGGTTCGCTGAGTTCGATCAGGACGGCAACGGCTACATCGACCGTGCGGACTTCAGCAAGGCGGCTGCAGCGCTCCTCGCCGAATTCGGTACGACCGCACGCTCCGACAAGGGGCAGGCCCTCTATTCGGGCGCGGAAGCCTTCTGGCAGGGCATGGCGGGCATCGCCGACGTGGACGGCGACCAGCGGGTCACGCGCCAGGAGTTCGTCACCGGCGCGGTGAAGCGGCTGCGCGACAACCCCCACCGCTTCGCCGAGATCGCCCGGCCCTTCCTCCACGCGGTGATCGCCATCGCCGACGAGGACGGTGCCGGGGTGACACGGGACAGCACCGAGCGGGTGCTCCGGGTCCTCGGCGTCGAGCCGGACCGGTGCACGGCGGTTGCCGCCGCGCTGGACGCGGATGGCGACGGCAGGATCAGCGAGGAGCAGATCCTGGCGGCGTTCGCCGCGTACTACGTGACCGGGGAGCCCGACACTCCGTGACGTCCGTGGGTGCCGGTCGCCGGGGAGACCTGGCGTCCGGCACTCCATGACGTCCGTCGGCGCGGGAGCGAGCGAAGAACCGCGATGCGAAGCCCTCGTAGGACTGTGGAGCCGGGCTGTCGACCGGGCTGTGCAGCCGGGCGGTGGAGTCAGGGTGTGCAGTCACGCGGTGGACAGCGAGATCTCCGTCGCCTTGATGAGCGCGACCACCGAACTGCCGTCGGCCAGCCCCAGCTCGTCGGCTGCCTCCTTGGTGATCGCGGCGGTCACGGTCGAGCCGCCGTCGACCGCGATCTGTACCGTCGCCATGGCGGCGCCCGGGGTCACCGAGGTCACGGTGCCGGGCAGTTGGTTGCGGATGCTCAGGCCCTCCACGCGAGCCGTCGCGAGAGCCACCTCGCTGGCCTTCACCAGCGCGCTCACCTTGCCGCCCGGGTAGATGCCCAGGTCGGCGACGGCGTCGGCGGTCACGGCCGCGGTGACTTCCTGGCCGCTGTCGAGGCGGATCTTGACGGTCGCCATCGCCGGTCCGGTGGCGACCGCGATCACGGTGCCGGGCAGTTGGTTGCGGATGCTGAGGCTCATGTCGCGCCGTTCATGTCGTGGATGTCGCGTCCGCCCCAGTGAACCGCTCCCGCAGCTTGTACTTGAGCACCTTCCGCAGTGTGTCGTTGCGCGGCAGCGCGTCCACGACCTCCAGTTGCTCGGGCAGTTTGTGCACGGACAGGCCCGCGTCGCGCAGATACGCCGTGACCTCGTCCAGAGTGAGCGGCGCCGAGCCCCCGGGCTGCTCGACCACCGCGCACACCCGCTCCCCGCGCTCCGCGTCCGGCAGGCCGATCACCGCCACGTCGCCGACCCCCGGGTGCTCGTGGAGCAGGTCCTCGATCTCCTTGGCCGAGATGTTCTCGCCCTTGCGGATGATGATGTCCTTGAGGCGGCCGGTCAGGACGAGATGGCCGGACTCCGTGAGGTGTCCCAGATCCCCGGTGATCAGGAAGCCGTCGGCGTCGAAGACGGCCGCGGTCTGGTCCGGGTCCAGATAGCCCCGGCAGACCGCCTCGCCCCGCAGCCGCACCTCGCCGTCGACGATCCGTATCTCCATGCCCTCGGGGGGCCGCCCCTCCGTGGTGGCGAGGTCCTCCGGGGTGTCGTCCGGGGAGCCCATGGTGATCATCGGCACCTCGGTCATGCCGTAGCCGTGGGTGAGCTGCACGCCCATCTCCCGTACGACCGCGTGATACAGCTCGGGCGGCTTCGCGGCGCCGCCGCCCGCCAGCAGCCGCAGGGTGGGGACGACCGGCTCCCCGGGCTGTTTGCGCTGTTCGGCCAGGAACATCGAGTAGAAGGCGGTCGAGCCGCCGGCCGTGGTGACGCCGTGCTTGCGGTAGGTGTCCAGCGCCTCGGGCAGTGCGAACTTCTCGAAGAGGACGGCGGGAAAGCCGTACAGCAGCAGCATCACCAGATAGTCCGCGCCGCCGATGTGGGCGAAGGGGAAGGCGATCGAGCCGACGTCGTCGGGCGTCAGGTGCAGTGCGTGGGCCAGGCAGGAGCCGCCCGCGATCAGGGAACGGTCCGTGTGCAGCACGCCCTTGGGGTCGGAGGTGGTGCCGGACGTCCAGTAGATCCAGCGCACCGACGTGCCTCCCCCGGAGCCTTCGGCCTGGGTGGGGGTGCCCCCGGCGTAGCCAGGGGGAGTACCCCCACCGGGCGGCGGAGGCAGTACGGAAGGGTCGCCCTCGGGCAGGTCGTCGTACGCCTCGAAGACGCCGCGCGCGCCGATCCGGTGCGCCATCTCCGTGTGGTCGAAGCCGCGCCACTCGCCCGGCACCGCGAAGAACTCCGCCCCGGACGTGCGCAGGGCGAAGCCGACCTCACGGTCCCGGTAGAAGGGGATCACCGGGGACTGCACGGCGCCGATCCGGGCGAGTGCCCCGGCCAGCAGGACCGTCTCGATGCGGGTGGGCAGCTGCCAGGCCACGACGGTGCCGGGCCGTACGCCGAGCCCGTACAGCCCGGCGGCGACGCGCTCGCAGCGCGTCCGCAGCCCGCCGAAGGTGAGGCTCCGGTCGTCCTGGATGAGGACGGTGCGGTCCGGGGTGAGCGCGGCGCGGCGGTCGATCAGCTCCCAGAGTGTGCGGGAGGCGCCCAGAGCGTGTGCGGTCTCGTTCATGTCCCCTCCGGCTCCGGCTGAAACTGACGGACAGTCAGATCGTGCGGAGAGCGTAAGGCCCGTCGCCTTGTCGGTCCAGGGGTGCGGGGCTAGCCTGCTATCTGACGACCCGTCAGAACAGCCGGACAACGGAGGGGCCCGATGGAACGGGAACTGCCTCGGATCATCAGCGTCGACGACCATGTGATCGAGCCCGCGCATCTCTTCGAGACATGGCTGCCGGCGAAGTACCGGGACCGCGGGCCGCAGCCGCTCACCGCCGGGATCGGCGAGCTGGCGTACGTCGGCGGCAAGTACCAGATCACGATGGACCCGGACGGGCCGCCGACCGACTGGTGGATCTACGAGGACCTGCAGTTCCCGTACAAGCGCAATATCGCCGCCGTCGGATTCGACCGCGACGACATGACGCTGGAGGGGATCACCCGGGCCGAGATGCGGCGCGGCTGCTGGGACCCGGCCGAGCGGCTCAAGGACATGGACGTCAACCATGTCGAGGCCTCCCTCTGCTTCCCCACCTTCCCCCGCTTCTGCGGCCAGACCTTCGCCGAGGCCAAGGACAAGGAGGTCGCGCTGGCGTGCGTGCGCGCGTACAACGACTGGATGGTGGAGGAGTGGTGCGGCGACAGCGGCGGCCGGCTGATCCCGCTCTGCCTCATCCCGCTCTGGGACATCGACCTGGCGGTCGCGGAGATCCGGCGGAACGCGGCGCGGGGGGTCAGGGCCGTGACGTTCTCCGAGATCCCGACGTATCTGGGGCTGCCGTCGATCCACTCCGGCTACTGGGACCCGTTCTTCGCGGTCTGCCAGGAGACCGGGACGGTCGTCAACATGCACATCGGGTCGTCCTCGCAGATGCCCGCCGCCTCGCCCGACGCGCCGCCCGCCGTCCAGGCGTCGCTGTCCTTCAACAACGCCATGGCGTCGATGATGGACTTCCTCTTCTCCGGGGTGCTGGTGAAGTTCCCGGCGCTCAAGCTCGCGTACAGCGAGGGGCAGATGGGCTGGATCCCGTACGCGCTCGAACGCGCCGACGACGTGTGGGAGGAACACCGGGCGTGGGGCGGAGTGCGCGATCTCATCCCGGAGCCGCCGTCCACGTACTACTACCGGCAGATCTTCTGCTGCTTCTTCCGCGACAAGCACGGGGTCGCCTCGCTCGATGTGGTCGGGCGGGACAACGCCACGTTCGAGACGGACTATCCGCACGTCGACTCGACCTTCCCGCACACGAAGGAGGTCGCGCTCGACCATGTGAAGGACCTCGACGACGAGACGGTCCACAAGCTGATGCGCGGCAACGCGATCCGGATGCTGGGCCTGGACCTCGGCTGATGGACCTCGCGTACACGGAGGAGGAAGAGGACTTCCGGGCGGGGCTGCGGGACTGGCTCGCGGTCGTGCAGCCCAAGCTGCCACCGAAGCCCTCGCCGGACGACTGGCCGGGGCGGCGGGCGTACGACGCGGGCTGGCAGCGGGCGCTGTACGACGCGGGCTACGGCGAACTGCACTGGGACGCCTCCCCCACCCATCGGCTGATCTTCCTGGAGGAGACGGAGAAGGCCGGAGCGCCGTACGTGGGCGCGAACTTCGTGGGGCTGCTGCACGCGGGGCCGACGATCGCCGCGGAGGGGAGCGAGGAGCAGCGGGCCCGCTGGCTGCCGCCGATCCTGCGCGGCGACGAGATCTGGTGCCAGGGGTTCAGCGAGCCGGACGCGGGGTCGGACCTGGCGTCGCTGCGGACCCGGGCGGTGCGCGACGGCGACGCCTATGTGGTGACGGGGTCGAAGATCTGGACCTCGCACGCGGAGGTGGCGGACTGGTGCGAACTGCTCGTCCGGACGGATCCGGACGCGCCGAAGCACCGCGGGATCTCATGGCTGGCGATGCCCATGGACGCGCCGGGCATCACCGTACGGCCGCTGCGGACACTCGCCGGGTCCACGGAGTTCGCGGAGGTCTTCCTGGACGAGGTGCGGGTGCCGGTGGCCAACCGGGTGGGGGAGGAGAACGACGGCTGGCGCGTCACCATGGTCACGCTGTCGTTCGAGCGGGGTACCGCCTTCGTCGGTGAGGTCGTCGCGTGCCGCCGCACCCTCGGCGAGCTGGCGCGCACGGCGCGCGAGAACGGCCGCTGGGACGACGCCGTGCTGCGACGCCGGCTGGGCAGGCTGAACGCGGAGTTCGGCGCGCTGTGGCGGCTGACCCAGTGGAACGTCAGTGAGGCCACGCGGACCGGCGGGGTGCCGGGGACCGGCGGCTCCGTCTTCAAGCTCCGCTACTCGCACGCCCGCCAGGAGCTGTACGACGCGGCCGCCGAGGTCCTGGGCCCCGATGCGCTGGACCTGTCCCGGGACTGGACCCTGGACCGTCTCTCCTCGCTGTCGTACACGATCGCCGCCGGCACCTCCCAGATCCAGCAGAACATCGTCGCCGAGCGGATCCTCGGCCTGCCGAAGGAACGGTGACCGGCCGTGCACTTCCAACTGACCGACGACCAGCGCGCCTTGCGGGCGGGCGTACGGGAGCTGCTGGAGGCCCGCTTCGGCCGCGAGGCCCTGCGCGCCGCCGTGGACCGTCCCGTACTGGACCGTCCGGTACTGGACCGGGCGCTGTGGCGGGAGCTCGGGGACGCCGGCTTCTTCGCGCTGCGGCTGCCCGAGGCGGAGGGCGGCGTCGGGCTCGGACTGCCCGACGCGGTGCTGGCCTTCGAGGAGGCCGGGCGGGTGCTGCTGCCCGGTCCGCTGGTGGCCACGCATCTCGCGGCGGGCACGGTGCCCGGGGCGGCGACCGGGGAGGCCGTGGTGGCCATGGCGGACGGCGCGCTCGTGGCGTGGCTGGGGGAGGCCGACACGGTGGTCGGGGACACGGAAGGCGCCGTTCCCGTACGGTCCGTCGATCCGCTCACGCCGCTGCACCGGGTGCCGGCGGCGGCACGACAGCACCCGGAGGCCGCCCTCCTGACCGCCGCCGAGCAGCTGGGCTCCGCCGGCCGCACCACCGAGCTGGCCGTGCGATACGCGAAGGAGCGCGAGCAGTTCGGGCGGCCCGTCGGCGGCTTCCAGGCGGTCAAGCACCTCTGCGCCCAGATGCTGGTACGCACCGAGCTCGCCCGTACCGCCGTCTACGCGGCCGCCGTGACCGCCGACCCCGTCGAGATGGCGGGCGCCAAACTGCTCGCCGACGAGGCGGCCGTACGGGGCGCCCGTGACTGCCTCCAGGTGCACGGCGGCATGGGCTTCACCTGGGAGGCCGATGTGCATCTGCACCTCAAGCGGGCCTGGGTGCGCGCCGGGCTGTGGCAGACGGCAGCCGAGTCCGAGGAGCTGCTGGCGGCCGCACTCCGATGAGTCACCGTGCGTCGATATCGGGTTGTGTCCTTCGAGGGGGTCGTCACGGCCCGGAGTCGGGGCTGCCCTCGGGTACGCTCCGTCGGGTGCGAGATGCGTGCTGTCCCGGGGACCGCGATAGGTGCGGCTCCGCCGTGTGGCCCCCGAACCTCCGGCCCGACACCAGGGTGGCCGCCGGAGAAGAATGCGCCGCTCGCACAGGGTGTTCGACTCCCCGCAGCGTGCGTCGCACAGTATGCACCACGCATACTCCTTCGCGCTGGAATATGCCCGAAGCGCTTGTTGCGGTGACTGTACGTCAACCATGCTGTCTCGCAAGGAAATCACGTTCCGTGATGGCTGTGAGGCGCGAGGCGATGTGTCCGCCGGTTCGGATGGTGTGAGCGGTGCAGGTGCTTCAGGTTCAGTTGGAGGTCGGGCCGGATCCCGCGGAGGTGGGACGGGCCCGCAGGTGGGCCCGTTCGCGGCTCGCGGGGTCCGGGATAGGGGACGACGAGCCGCTGGCCGAGACGCTGGTGCTGCTCATCTCCGAACTGGTCACCAATGCCGTGGTCCACACGGGCTGCCCGGCGGTGCTGCGGATGCTGTTCGGGTCGGGTGCGGCGGAGGCGGGCACGGTCCGGGTGGAGGTCGCCGACACCAGCGCCCGTCCGCCGCGGCCGCGCCACGCGGAGGGCGACGACACCAACGGCCGCGGTCTCGAGCTCGTCGACGGGCTCGCCGACCGCTGGGGCTGGCAGCCCGAAGGAGCCGGCAAGAGCATCTGGTGCGAGGTGGACCGGTCCGCGTCGCGGGGCACCGCCTGCCCGGTGGGCGTACCGCCGCTCCTGGTGGGTGAGCCGTCGTGCGCGGTCACGACGCGCACGGCCTGACGCGCTCCCGTCGGACACGCACCGCCTGACGCGCTGCGAAGAGGTCACCGGGTGGCGGGCCGCACCGTGCCGTGCTCGGGGCGCGCACGAGAGCCCCGCCACCCCGCTGCCCGGAGAAGCGCGGCTGCCTGGAGCAGCGCTACTGCCCGGAGAGGCGCGACTGCCTGGAGAAGCGCGACAGCCCGGAGAAGCGCGACTGTTCAGAGAAGCGCGGCTGTTCAGAGAAGCGCGACGGGAGCGACCGGCGTTCCCGTACCGCCCACGAACGGCTCGGGCGTCGCGGAGAGCAGGAAGGCGTACCGCTCCTCCTCCGCGCAGGTTGCGGACAACTCCTCCAGATTCCAGTTCTGCCCCTGCAGCATGCCCATCTCCACCAGATCCAGCGCATGTACCGGCAGCCACAGGTTCTCGGTCTCCGGTGGGAAGATCTCGAAGGTCAGGGTGTCGTTCGCGACGGCGGCGACATCGCGGGCGTGGAACCACTCGGGTGTGCGGATGGACAGCCCTGGTGACGGATAGCCGTACCCGTGCTTGTCCCCGCTCAGATACACCTGCATCTGGCCCGTCCGTACGAGCACGATGTCGCCGGCACGCACCCGTACACCCCCGAACTCCTCGGCCTCCGCCAGGTCCTCGGGTGTGAGGGCGTGGCCGCCGGGCAGCCGGTCCGTGCCCTTGGCGCGCGCCACATCGAGCAGCACGCCGCGCGAGACGAGCGTGCGGACCTTGTCGATGCCGCTGAAGCGGGCCCCTTCGTGGGCGGTGACGGTGTCGGCGGAGCGCCCGTTGTAGATCTTCCCCGAGTGCGAGACATGGGTCAGCGCGTCCCAGTGGGTGGCCGCCTGCAGCCCCATCGTCACGGCGTCGTCGCTGGTGGCGACGGTTCCGGGGCCGAACAGCTCCTGGTTGATCTGGACCATGGTGTGCAGCGGGTTCACCCGGCCCGGGATCATCCCGGTCTGCACCCCGTCCTGCTTGAGGGGCAGCGCGAGCGGGATGCGGCGGCCGGTCCGTACTTCCGTGGCGGCCTGCCGCACCACCTCGTCCGTGATCAGGTTCAGCGTCCCGATCTCGTCGTCGGCGCCCCAACGCCCCCAGTTGTTGACGCGTTTTGCGATGTCGTGGAACTCAGGCGGCAGGGTCGGCAGGGTCGGCTGTGACATCGGTCCTCCTGAGGTCCCGGGGTCCAGGGTCTTGTGCTCGGGTGTCTGACGGCCCATAAAATCTAACGGTCCGTCAGAAACTGCGGGAAGGGGCCGGACGTGGGGAACTTCTTGGCAGGCAAGGTCGTCGCCGTCACCGGCGCCGGGCGCGGCATCGGCCGCGCCGTCGCCCTCGCCTGCGCCGCCGAGGGAGCGAAGGTCGTCGTCAACGACTACGGCGTCTCGATCGGGGGCGGCGAGCCCGCGTCGGAGGTCGCCGAGGCCGTGGTCAAGGAGATCCAGGCGGCGGGAGGAGAAGCCGTCGCCGTCGCGGACGACATCTCGACGATGGCGGGCGGCCAGCGGATCGTCGATACGGCGCTGGCGCGGTACGGGCGTGTCGACGGGGCCGTGTGCGTCGCGGGCATCCTGCGCGAACGCATGCTGTTCAACATGTCGGAGGAGGAGTGGGACCCGGTCGTCGCCACCCATCTGAAGGGCACCTTCACCGTCTTCCGCTCGGCGTCGGCGGTCATGCGCAAGCAGGGCGGCGGGACACTGATCGGCTTCACCAGCGGCAACCACCAGGGGTCGGTCGCGCAGGCCAACTACTCGGCGGCGAAGGGCGGAATCATCTCGCTCGTGCGCAGCGCGGCTCTCGGGCTGCATAAGTACGGGGTGACGGCCAACGCGGTCGCACCCGTCGCCCGTACGCGCATGTCCGCGAACGTCCCCATGGAGCTCAAGGAGATCGGCGAGCCGGAGGACGTGGCGGCGCTCGTCGTCTATCTCCTCTCCGAGCGGGCACGCGCCGAGAAGATCACCGGGCAGGTCTACACGATCGCCGGACCCAAGATCGCGGTGTGGGCGCAGCCGCGCGAGTTGCGCGCCGGGTACGCGGAGGGCGCGTGGACGCCGGAGAAGATCGCGGACTTCCTGCCGGGGACGGTGGGGACGGACCCGATGCCGATGCTGGCACAGCTGGAGGAGATGGCGAGGGCGGCGGCGTCCGGGGAGCGGCCGAACGCGTAGGCGTGCGGCGCGCGCCGGGGCGCGGGACCGGGGTGGGCGCTCGACGAATCGGCGCCCGGCACCGGGGGTGTGCCCACCCGTTCCTCCTCCGAGGACTTCGGCCTGGGGACCCCCAGCGGGCTCCGCGCCGCGAAGCAGGCGCAAGCGGGGTGTGGGGCGTCATCCCCACCCCGACCCCCACCCACCCCCGGCAGGGCTTTGGGAAGGCCGGGGGTTGGGGAAATATCCCCTCACAACAGGAGGCGCAGGTGACTCCACCCACGCGTAAACGCGCGGGCTTCCTGTGTCGGTGGCTAGGCCACGTCGCAGAGGGCCAGCCCGGCCCTGTTGAGGACGTTCGTCGCGCCGACGTGGTCCGCGTTCGCGGTGAAGCCGCACGCCCTGCATTGGAACTTTGCTTGGGTGACGCGGTTCTCCTTCGCGACGTGCCCGCATTCGAGGCACGTGCGGGAGGTGTTGCAGGCGTCCACCGGGATCGTCAGGCGACCGGCACTCTCAGCCTTGTTCGCCAGGATCGTCAGGAACTGTCCCCAACCCGCGTCGAGGATTTTGCGGTTCAGCCCGGCCTTCGCGACGGCGCCGTTCAGCAGGAACGCGCCGGGCGTGCCGGGGTCGGGCTTGGGCGCGGGCGCTTTCGTCATGCCCGCGGTGTTGAGTCGCTCGTGCGCGATCACGTCATGGCCGCGGATCAGCGCGCGGGCGGTCTTGTGGTGGAAGTCGAGGCGCTGCCGCCGGATCTTCGCGTGGAGCTTGGTGACCTTCCGGGCGGCGGCACGGTGCTTCTTGGTGCGCTGCCTGGTGCGCTTGGGGAACGTTGCGAGGTGCCGCTGCGCGTCGGCCAGCTCGTCCGCCGCCGCGTCGCGGAACTTCGGGTTCGCGACGTGTGCGCCGTCCGAGGTGGTCAGGAAGTGCGTGGTGCCCATGTCGATGCCGACGACCGCGCCAGTAGGCGGCAGGGGCTCGGCGGGCACATCGTCGCAGGCGAGGACGACGTACCAGCGGTTGCCCTCGCGCTTGACGCTGATCGTCTTCACACGGCCCCGCACGGGCCGGTGCTGGTGGACACGGATGTGCCCGACGCCCTGGAGGCGGACGCGGGTCTGCGGGTCGTGCGGGGTGGAGTCCCAGCGGCAGCCGTCACCGTCCTTCGGGAAGACGACCGTGTCGAAGTGCCCGACGCCCTTGAACCGGGGGTACCCGGGCTTCTCCCCGGCCCTGACTCGGCGGAAGAACGCCTGGAACGCCTTGTCGAGGCGGCGCAGGGTGGCCTGCTGGGACGAGAACGACCAGCCGCCCTGACGCTCCGGGTCGAACGCCCTGATCTCCCTGAGCTGCGCGGACTGGTATCCGTACCGGACGGTGGTCTTCGAAGCGTGCCGGTAAGCATCGCGGCGTTCCTGCAACGCTCCGTTGTGGAGCGAGCAGTGATCCCGCAGCATCTCCGTCATCGCCTGCGCCTGCCGGGCCGTGGGACGCAGGAGGAACTTGTACGCGCGGATCACGAACTGTCCCCTTCCTCCAGGGGCGTTCCCACTGGGTGTCGATGTACTGGCTGCACTGTCTCGGCGCTCACCGCGCCGACGGACGCCGCGAAGTACGACGGCGACCACAGCGCAGGTAGCTTCGACCGCAGGTGCCCGAACTCCTCCCGCAACACGCGGGAGGTGAAGCCCACGGACTGGTTCGCGACGTACGAGGCCGACGACTTCGGGACGTGCGGGCACCGCACCACGTGCAGCCCGAGGTCATGCACGCCGCCGGAAAGCCGGCGAACCTTCCCGGTCACAGCCACACAGCGACCATACATACGTCGCAGATATGTCAAGCCCTGGTCCCCTGAACCCCACACGTACGTGTGAGGGGGCAGCCCCGGCTACGCCGGTCCAGCCCCCAAGGGGGCATTCGATTCCCCCACCGGCTGAAGCCGGTGGTCCCCTCGAAGGAGACCTGATGGACTTCGAGTTCAGCCGCGACGACCAGGCCTTCCGGCGGGACGCCCGCGCCTGGCTGGGGGCCCACCTCATCGGTGAGTTCGCGGCCACCGCAGGCCGCGGCGGCCCCGGCAGCGAGCACGAGCGGGCCGCCACCCGCCTCGCCTGGGAGCAGGAACTCGGGCGGGACGGCTGGATCGGGCTCGGCTGGGACGCGGACCACGGCAACCGGCGGGCCACCCTCACCCAGCAGGTCGTATGGGCCGAGGAGTACGCCCGCGCCCGCGCCCCCGGCCGGGTCGGGCACATCGGGGAGAACCTGCTCGCGCCCACCCTGATCGCCTACGGCAGCAAGGAGCAGCAGGCCCGCTTCCTGCCGGGCATCGCGCGCGGCGAGGAGCTGTGGTGCCAGGGTTACAGCGAGCCCGGCGCCGGCTCGGACCTCGCGTCGCTCCGTACCGTTGCCGTGCGGGACGGCGACGGATACCGGGTGACCGGCCAGAAGATCTGGACCTCGCTCGCCCGGGAGGCCCACTGGTGCTTCGTGCTCGCCCGCACCGAGCCCGGCTCGGCCCGCCACCACGGGCTGTCGTTCCTGCTCGTGCCGATGGACCAGCCGGGCCGCGTCGACGTACGGCCCATCCGGCAGATGTCGGGGACCAGCGAGTTCAACGAGGTCTTCCTCGACGGGGCCGAGGCCGCCGAAGTGGTCGGCGGCGAGGGCAACGGCTGGCAGGTCGCGATGGGCCTGCTCGCGCTGGAACGGGGCGTCTCCACGCTCGTCCAGCAGATCGGCTTCGAGGAGGAGCTGGCCCGGATCGTACGACTAGCGGTCGACAGCGGCGCCGTCACCGACCCGGTGCTCCGCGACCGCCTCGTACGCCAGTGGGCCGAACTGCGCACCATGAGATGGAACGCCCTGCGCACACTGGGCGGTCCGGACGACCCCGGCGCGCCGAGCGTCGCCAAACTGCTGTGGGGCAGCTGGCACCAGCGGCTCGGCGAGCTGGCCATGGCCGTACGGGGCGCGGCCGCCGCGTCCGGGCCGGGCGCGTGGTCGCCCGCGTACGAACTCGACGCACTGCAGCGGCTGTTCCTCTTCACCCGCGCCGACACGATCTACGGCGGCTCGGACGAGATCCAGCGGAACATCATCGCCGAGCGCGTGCTCGGCCTACCCAGGGAGCTGCGGTGAGAGGTGTCGTGTTCGACGGTGTGCGGGTCGAGGTGGTCGACGACCTGGAGATACGGGACCCGGGCCCGGGCGAGGTGCTGGTCGCCGTGGCCGCGGCCGGGCTGTGCCACAGCGATCTGTCGGTGATCGACGGGACGATCCCGTTCCCCGCGCCGGTGGTTCTCGGGCACGAGGGCGCGGGTGTCGTCGAGGCGGTCGGCCCGGGCGTCACCCATGTCGCGCCCGGCGACCACGTGTCGCTGTCGACGCTCGCCAACTGCGGGGCGTGCGCCGAGTGCGACCGGGGCCGGCCGACGATGTGCCGCAAGGCGATCGGGAGGCCGGGGCAGCCGTTCTCACGGGCCGGGAAGCCACTGTTCCAGTTCGCGTCCAACTCGGCGTTCGCGGAACGGACACTGGTGCAGGCCGTCCAGGCGGTGAAGATCCCCGACAGCATCCCGCTCATGTCCGCCGCGCTGATCGGCTGCGGCGTCCTCACCGGCGTCGGGGCCGTGCTCAACCGGGCGAAGGTCGCACTGGGGGACACCGTCGTCGTCATCGGGACCGGCGGCATCGGCCTCAATGTGCTGCAGGGCGCGCGGATCGCGGGCGCGCTCACGATCGTCGCGGTCGACGCGAATCCGGCGAAGGAGGAGGCGGCACGGCTCTTCGGCGCGACGCACTTCCTCACGTCGGTGGACGGGGTACGGGAGATCCTCCCCGACGGCGCCGCGCACGTCTTCGAGTGCGTCGGCCACACGGGACTGGTCCGACAGGCGATCGACCTGCTCGACCGGCACGGGCAGGCCGTCCTGCTCGGCATGCCCGCCCCGACGGCGGAGGCGACGTTCCTCCCGGCGGCGATGTTCCTCGACAAGTCGATCCTGGGCTGCCGATACGGCTCCTCGCGCCCGCAGCACGACATCGCCCTCTATGCGCGGCTGTACCAGGAGGGACGGCTGCTGCTCGACGAGCTGGTTACCGAGACGTACCCGGTGGAGGACTTCGCGAAGGCGGCGGACGACGCGGAGCACGGGCGGGTGGCGCGGGGGGTGCTCACCTTCGGCTGAGCCGGGGGCTTGCCCTCGGCTCAGCCGGGGGCTCGTATTCGGCCGGGGTACCGTCCCCGTGCGCCCGCGCCTCCTACGGGTGTGCCAGCGGACGGCACCCCGAGACCGTCCACGTCTCCGGCTGATGCGGATTCAGCCCATGGTGGGCGCGGGGTGGTCCGGTGAGTCGAGCCATGCGGTGTGCCGGCTGTCATGAGTCACGGTCATGCCGAAGCGGTCAGGGTCGGGTCTGCCGACGTGGCGCCACCACCAATGGGCCGCCTCGACTTCGCTCCACAGCCGTCGGGGGCCGTGTTCCCACACGGTGAACCGCTCGTCGGTCCGGCCGTACCAGTCCACGGCCGCCCAGGACGTGGCGTCGGTGGTGGCGAGCCAGAGCCGGGAGGCGACGCCGCCGACGTCGGGGTTGTCGTGCCGGGTCCGCCAGACGTTGCGGAGCTGGAGCCCGATGGCGAACTGGGCCGCCCAGTCGTCTCCTGTCACCGCCCATGGCGACAGGCGCGTGACGGACTCGGCGGGCACATGCTCGTCCCGGACCACATCGCGGTAGATCCGCAGGTCCGTGCGCTGATTGCGCATGAGCATGAACGCCGAGTGCGGGGAGAACGCGACAACGACCTGTGGGCGCTGCCCGGAGGCGGCATGGATCTCACGGATTCCCTGCCCGGAACGGCCGTTCGCGAGGTCAAGGAAGAGACCGGCTTGGATGTGGAGGTCACGGGTCTGGTCGGCACGTATACCGACCCGAAGCACATCATCGCCTACACAGACGGCGAGGTACGTCGGCAGTTCAACGTTTGCTTCACCGCCCGGATCACCGGCGGCCAACTGGCGATCTCCGACGAGTCCACGGAACTCCGGTTCGTTCGCGCGGAGGAGCTTGAGGAACTACCGATGCATCACACGCAGCGCCTTCGACTCCAGCACTTCCTGGATCACCGCGACCAGCCGTATCTCGGCTGACAGCAAAAGTGGCTGAACGGCAATGGCGGCCGACAGCAAACACAGCCCGCAGTAAGGGGTTGAGCCCGCCCGCGGGGTGGCGGATAGCGTCGGTCCATGTCGTACCGAGAGATCATCAGCAGACCCGTCCTCGTCTGGGGAGCCGTCGCCGTCGGCGCGCGGATGCCGGTGGCGATGGCGCCGCTCGCGATGGTGTTTCTGGTGCGCGAGCGGCCCGGGGGCTACACCCTGGGGGCCGTGCTCGCCGCCGTGTACGTCGTCGGGGAGATCATCGGGGCGCCGGTGCTCGGGATGCGGATGCGGGCGGAGCGGGCGAGGCCGCAGCTGGCGGCCGGACTCGCGGTGGGCGCGTGCGGGTTCGGGGCGCTCGGCATCCTGCACTCGGCACATCCTGTGGTGCTCGGCGCGTGCGCCTTCCTCGCCGGGGCAGGGCCGGCCGCGGCACCGGGCGGGCTGCGGGCCCTGCTCACCAGCCTGGTGCCGGAACGGGCCGTGGCCCAGGCGATGAGCCTGGAGACGGTCCTCACCTTCGGCATCTGGGCGGCCTCGCCCGCCATCGCCGCCGCGCTCGCGCTGGGTGTCGCGCCGTACGCGCCGCTGCTGCTCGTCTCCGCGCTGATGGCCGCGTCCGTCGGCGGATTGTGGGCGCTGCCCGTGGGCTGGAGTTCGGGCGAGGACGACCGCGCCGGCCAACCCATGCTGCGGATCATGGCGCGGGCCTGGCCGGTGTACGTCACCGGCGCCGCGAGCATGACCCTGCTCGCCCTCGCCGAACTCGTTCTCCCCGCACTCCTGGAGCAGCGCGGCATCGGCATCGGCTGGGCGGGTCCGCTCCTCGCCGGCCTGTCGATCGGCTCGGCGGCGGGCGCATTCGTGTACGGGCTGCGCACCTGGCCGGGCCGGCTGCCGACGCAGAGCCTGTTCCTGCTGCTCGTCATCGCGGGCTGCGTGGCCCTGGCCGCCGTCGCCCCGGGCACGCCCTGGATCGCGGCGTGCCTCACGGTCGCCGGTGTCCTCCAGGCGGGCGCGATGCTCAGCCGCAATCTGACCCTCCGCGAGGTTCTGCCGCCGAGCGCCCTCGCGGCCGGGTACTCGGTGATGTACGCGGCGGTGGGCGCGGGTTACGCCGCGAGCGGCACCCTCGCCGGCGGCCTGCTGAAGGTCGTCGCCCCTTCGACCGCGATCCTCGCGGGTGTCGGTCTCACGCTGCTGCTCACGGTGGTGGGCGCGGTGGGAGAACGACACACGTCCCGCGCGGCGCGTGCCGCGGCACCCGGACCGTCGTCACTGCCCGGTGCGGAGCGGGCGACGGGCGACCGGGAGCCGACGCGCTAGAACCGCGTCCGGCGTCCCTTGACCGGGGCTCCGCAACCGGGGCTCCACCGCGGCACTCGCGCTTCAGGGGGTGTGGGGTCTGGGGCCCCATCCCCAGCCGCACCATCAGTGCACCGTCAGTGCGGCGTCGCCGTGCGGAACGTGCGGCGGTAGACCGTCGGTGGGACGCCGAGCGCGGCCTGGACGTGCTGGCGCATGGACTGGGCGGTGCCGAAGCCCGCGTCGCGGGCGACCCGGTCCATGGAGAGTTCCGTGGACTCCAGCAGGTGCCGGGCGCGCTCCACGCGTTGCTGGGTGAGCCACTGGCCGGGGCTGACGCCGGCCTCCTCGCGGAAGCGGCGCGTGAAGGTGCGTACGGACATGGACTCCTGCTCGGCGAGGTCGCGCAGCTGGATCGGTTCATGGAGATGGGCCAGCGCCCAGGCGCGTGCGTCCGAGGTCGTCGCGAGCTGCGGCTCGGGGACGGGCCGGTGGATGTACTGGGCCTGGCCGCCGTCACGGTGCGGCGGGACGATCGTACGGCGCGCCACGTCGTTGGCGACCGCCGTGCCGTGGTCGCGGCGCACGATGTGCAGGCACAGGTCGATGCCCGCGGCCACGCCCGCCGAGGTGAGGACGTCGCCGTCGTCGATGAAGAGGACGTCCGCGTCGACCTTGACGGCCGGGAACAGCCGCTGGAAGTGCTCGGCGGCCGACCAGTGCGTCGTGGCGGGCCGCCCGTCGAGGAACCCCGCCGCGGCCAGTACGTACCCGCCCGTGCAGATGGACACCAGCCGCGTGCCGGGCCGCAGCCCCGCGAAGGCGGCGGCCAGCTCCCGGGTGAGCCGGCCCTCCTTGTAGACGGGGCCGAGTTCGTACGACGCGGGCACGATCACGGTGTCGGCGGTGGCCAGTGCCTCAGGACCGTTCTCGACGAGCACGGCGAAATCGGCGTCCGTACGGACCGGGCCGGGCGGGCGCACCGAGCAGGTGACGACGTCGTACAGCTTCCGCCCCCACGGGTCGGCCGCGCGGCCGAAGATGCGCTGCGGAATACCCAGCTCGAAGGGGAGGCAGCCGTCGAGGGCGAGGACGACGACCCGGTGCGGCGGTGTGCTGCCCATCGGCTGTGTCGGCGGCATCGGCTGCTTCGGCTGTGTCGGCGGCGTCAGCTGTATCGACTGCTTCGACTGCTTCGGCGGCATCGACTGCGTCGGCTGCTGCGTAGAGGCCATGGCCCGATCCTATCGAATGCTGTCCTTCGGGCCACTCGCCCGCGATCACCAGCCCCCGGATGCTGGGTGACGTGACCCAGACAAGCGATCTCCCCACCGCCGCCCCGGCCCCGGAAGCCGTCCGTCGCCCCTTTCGCATCCACCGCGCGTGGTTCGTCGTCGCCGTCACCTTTGTGGCGATCATCGGCGCCGCCGCCTTCCGCTCGCTGCCGGGGCTGCTGATCGACCCGCTGCAGCAGGAGTTCGGCTGGTCGCGCGGCACGATCGGGCTCGCGGTCTCCATCAACCTCGCGCTGTACGGGCTCACCGCACCGTTCGCCGCCGCGCTGATGGACCGGTACGGCATCCGCAAGGTCGTCGCCGTGGCGCTGACGGTCATCGCGCTCGGCTCGGGCCTGACGGTGTGGATGACGGCGGCCTGGCAGCTGCTGCTCACCTGGGGGCTGCTCGTCGGGCTCGGCACCGGCTCGATGGCGCTGGCCTTCGCGGCGACGGTGACGAACCGCTGGTTCACCGAACGCCGTGGCCTGGTCACCGGCGTCCTGACGGCGGCCGCGGCCTCCGGGCAGCTGATCTTCCTGCCCCTGCTGTCGTGGATCGTCCAGGAGCACCACTGGCGCCCGGCCGCCGTCACGGTCGCGCTGGCCGCGCTCGCCGTCGTTCCGTTCGTATGGCTGCTGCTGCGGGACCACCCGGCGGACGTGGGCCTCGCCCCGTACGGAGCCACGGCGTTCGTCCCCAAGCCGCCCCCGGTGCCGGGCGCCGCCCGCCGTACGCTCGCGGTCCTCTTCTCGGCCGCCCGCACCGGCCCCTTCTGGCTGCTGGCCGGCACCTTCGCGATCTGCGGCGCCTCGACGAACGGCCTCGTCCAGACCCACTTCGTCCCCGCTGCCCACGACCACGGCATGCCGATCACGGCGGCTGCCTCGCTGCTCGCGGTGATCGGCGTCTTCGACGTCGTCGGCACGATCGCCTCCGGCTGGTTCACGGACCGCTTCGACGCGCGACGGCTGCTGGCCGTCTACTACGCGCTGCGCGGCATCTCGCTGCTCTTCCTGCCGATGCTGCTCGCCCCGTCCGTACAACCGCCGATGATCTTCTTCATCGTCTTCTACGGCCTCGACTGGGTGGCCACCGTCCCGCCGACGATCGCCCTGTGCCGTGAGCACTACGGCGACGACAGCGCGATCGTCTTCGGCTGGGTCCTCGCCTCCCACCAGGTCGGCGCGGCGATCGTCGCCTTCGCGGGCGGTCTGGCGCGGGACGTCTTCCATTCGTACGACGTGGTCTGGTACGCGTCGGGCGCGCTGTGCGCGGCGGCGGCGCTGATGGCGCTGGTGATCAGGCGGCGGCGGGTGGCACCGGCGATGGCGGCACCGGCGGTCTGACGCGCGTGGCGGCCTTACCGGAAACGGGGTGAATCGCATCCGATGCAACATTCCGTCGATGTTGCATGTGCCCGTTCAGGGTGAGGTGTTCATTGCCCATTTGCGCGGCGGAGGCGGCTCGGTGCAGATGCCGGCGGCTCGTGGGTCCCAGGCGCTGACCCTCAGGCGCTGAACCGGCCGAAGCGCCCCCGGTGGAACAGGAGTGGTTCCCCCTCCGGCTCCGCGCCCAGCGCCTCCACCCGCCCCACCACGATCAGATGGTCACCGCCCGTGTGGACCGTGCGGATCGTGCAGTCGATCCAGGCCGGTACGGAGTCGAGCCGCGGCGATCCCGTCATGGGGGCGGGCGCGTGGGAGACGCCCGCGAACTTGTCCGCGCCGCTCACCGCGAAGGCGCGGCACAGCTCGCCCTGCCCGGCGCCCAGGATGTTGACGCAGAACGCCCCGGCGCGGGCGATGCGCGGCCAGGTCGTCGACGTACGGGCGACCATGAAGGCGACCAGGGGCGGGTCGAGGGACAGGGAGGCGAAGGACTGGCAGGCGAAGCCGGCGGGGCTGTCGTCCTCGGGGTCCTGGGCCGTGATCACGGTGACGCCGCTCGCGAAGTGGCCGAGCACGCGGCGGAATTCGCCGGAGTCGACCGGCAGCCGCTCGTCGTCGCCGACGGTCCGCAGCTCCGGGCGCGGCAGGGCGTCGAACGGCTCGGTGGCCGCGGGGGCGCCCACCGACCTGAGGTAGCGGACGGCGGTGGCCGCCATCCCGGCATGTCCCATCACCCCTCCATTGAAGCTGACGGATCGTCAGATCGGAAGGGGCTTGCCGCCGGCTGTGCCGGTGTCCGGCAGGCACCTTCCGGTCCGGCCGGCCTGGGCCTGGAGTCTTCTCCCACTGGCACGGCCCCGACCCGCACACGCGCTGGGCAGCCGTCGCCGACTCGGCCGCTCCGCAGGCGGCGGCGTGACCGCCCGCGGAGCGGAGCTGTGGAGCATGCGGAGCCGGGCTCCACAACGGTCAGTTGGTGAAGTACAGGTACTTCCAGCCGCCGTGCGTGGTGTAGTTGGCGCTGTCGCCCGACGAGGGGTCGATGTACGACGAGCGCACGCGGGCGCGGATGCCGGCTTGCCCCGGCGCCCCGAGGTTCACCCGGGAGACCCCGCTGGTGCTCAGCGCGAAGTACTCGCTGCTGCTGTACCACTGGCCCTGGTAGTACACCTGGAGCTCCAGCCGCTGCTTGCGGCCCGCGTAGTACGACATGGTCGTGGTGACCAGCGGGTTCGCGGTCTTGCGGAAGTAGTGGTGCCCGACGCCGTTGATCGTGGCCGTCTTGTAGTGCCCGGACAGCGTCGTCGCGATCCGCACCTTTGCGTACGCGGTCGACTTCACGGTCTTCGATGCATAGCGGGCGTCGCCCGCGAACACGGCCGTGACTGTGGTGTCACGGGTCATGTCCACCACCACCGACAGGTAGCCGTTGGCGTCAACCGTCCCCCGCCTGAGCAGCCGCTTGGGTGCGTCGGCGCCGTACGGGTCGGTCCAGATCTCGACGACGCGGTTCTTGTACGTGTTGCCGAGCCGGGCCGTGAACTTCACGTCGGCGCCCTGTGCGTGGACAGTGCCGTTCTGGTTCAGTGTGAGCGAGACCGCCGCACGGGAGACCTCGACCGACGAGGACCCGGAGGCCGCGGCGCGCGTCGCGTCGCCGGAGTACGACACCTTGTAGGTGACCTTTCCGCCGACCAGCGGGGTGTCGGCGAACGAGAACGCGCCCGCGGCGTCCGTCTTCACCGGAGCCAGCGTCCTGCCCGCCGGGGTCTCCAGGTCGAACCGGGTCACGGTCAGCGGCGTCCCGGCCGGCAGCGGCACGGTCGCGGTGACCTTGCCCTTGACCGTGAGCGCCTGCGCCCGGCTCGCAGTGGACGGGGCGGTCACCGTGATCTGCGGCACCGACTTGGTGGCGTCGGTGAAGGAACGCAGCGAGTACACGCCCTGGTTGTTGCCGGACACCGCGAACAGGCGGCGCCCCGCCGGCTCCCAGGCCAGGGCGCCTTCGGCGAGGGTGTCGGCGCCGCTGGAGGTCCCGGTGTTGGGGAAGTCGTAACGCCGCACCGGGCTCGTGCCACCGGGCAGGAAGACGTGCACGTCCGGCTCGTACCACGAGTCCGTGCCGGCCGCGACCGCGCCGTCGGCGGCGACGGCAACACCGTTCGCGTAATGCGTCTTGGTCTCGTACGCGCCGGCTTCGGACAGGTCGGAACTCTGCCAGACCGTGTGGGTGCCACCCGGCGTCGCGGTGATGATCTTGCTGCCGTCCGGGGTGAACGCGGCGTCGGCGATCCGGCCGGAGGCACCGGCCGCCGCGGTCTGGGTCGCCTGGCCCGACGTGACGTCGTACACGCGCAGCGCGCCGGGCGAGCCGTACCGGTCCGCCGCCGCGAGCTTGCCGGGTGCGCCCGGAGCAGCGGCCAGCAGCGGTGCGCTGTACCAGCCGCTGGCCTGCGCCTGGTCGAGAGTCACGACAGGCTCGGTGCCGGCCATGTCCAGCGAGCCGATGTCGCCGTCGCCGGCCGGGCCGTACCCGAACCAGACCTTGTCACCGACGATGGCGAGGCTCCGCGGGTCGGTACCGCTGCCGATGGGAAACCGGCCGGTCACGGCGGCAGTCGCCGTGTCGAGCGCCACGATGGTGTCACTGCCGGGGACGGCCGCGTACAGGCGGTCCGACGCAGCATTGAGAGCGAGTCCCTCCACGCCGGGCAGCGCGCTGACAGTCGCGAGGACCGTGCCGGCGTAGTCGGTGGAGATGATCTGGCCCCGCTGCGGATCGCTGATGAAGACGCGCTGGTGCGCGCCGTCCACGACGATGTCGCCGACGGCGGAGAGCGGAAGGACCTTGGCGGAGTCGGCTGCTGCCGTGCCCGCCGTGCTCGCGGCCAGTGCCACCGAGCTGAAGAGGACCGCGAGCGCGGTCGCGGCTGAGGTGCTGCGCATGCGCACAGTGATTCGTACCCCCACGAAGAAATCCGGCACAAGGCCGGGAGAAGAAGAAAGACAGCGCGCGATCCCCCCACGTCGCTCATCGACGCGTGATGCGCGGCCGAGCGCAGCCTATGGCATGGCAATGACACCTGAGGAGCCGGTTTTCGTGCCGGTGGGCAGCCGGCCCAAGCCTTCCGCCACTGATCGAAGAGACACCAGCTGCGTCTATGCCCACGCGTGTTCGAGGGAGGCGGATCCGGACGCGGGGGACCTGCGGATCCTGCGGAAGGACTGACGTCGGTGGGTGCTGCGGCGGCAGCCGAGTAGCGTGGCGGCGGAGAGCAGCGGCGGTTACGGGGCAGCGGCAGGACGGGCGCGACCGCGGTGACTGTGGAGCGGCGGCAGGACGGGCGCGACCGCGGCGGTTACGGAGCAGCAGAAGGGCATCGCATTGTTCATCAAGGTCTGTGGTCTGCGAACCGAGCAGGACGTGGACACCGCCGTCGAGGCGGGCGCCGACGCGATCGGCTTCGTCTTCGCCGACAGCCCGCGCCGCGTGGACGCCGAGACCGCACACCGGCTGGCACGGCGCGTACCGGAGGGGACCATGACGGTCGGAGTCTTCCGCGACCAGCCCCTGGAGGAGGTCCGGGAGTTGCTGAACGCGAGCGGGATGCGCGCCGTACAGCTGCACGGGCACGAGGACCTCGCCTTCTACGACGCGCTGCGGCCGGCCGGGCGGACCCTGATCCGGGGGGTCGCCGTACGGGGCGACGTGCCGCGTCACGGGGAGCGCGGCGAGGACATCCTGCTGCTCGACGCTCCGGTGCCGGGCGCGGGCGAGGTGTGGGACTGGTCGCGGAGCCGGCTGCCGACGCCCGGCCTGCCGTGGCTGCTCGCCGGGGGACTCGGTCCGCACAATGTGGCGGAGGCGGTGCGTGGGGCCCGTCCATGGGGTGTGGACGTCTCCAGCGGGATCGAGATCAGCCGGGGCGTCAAGAGCCCCGAGCTGATCACGGCGTTCATCGCCGCCGCCCGCAGCGCCGATAGGAAGTGACGGGTGCTGGGCGCCGTCCAGCCCTGACGCCGACGGCGAGGCGCTGACGGCGAGGCGCCGACGACCGAGATGATCCCGCTGTTCTGACAGCGCCGAGGCTCTGAAGTGGCTCGTGGCCGAAGCCCCGAGCGGTCCGGCGACGCCGAGGGCGAACCCGCCTCGGGATGGGTCAGGCAGGCACGTCGGCGTCGCCGCTGCCCGCACCGTTTCGGCGAACCGGGGCGCCGCCTCGCCCCGGTTGTCCGCTGAGGCGAGGCGGCTGTGTGTGACTTGGTCAGTGGTGGGCGAACATGACCTTGGTGATGAGGGCGCCGCCTGTCGCGCTCACCTTGATGCGGATCTTCGGTGTGGCTGCGCTGTTGCCCCAGGGCACCTTGATGAAGGTGGTCTCCTGGTCGTCGCCGCCCGCGATGACGCCGGCCTTGTACCACGTGCCTTTGCCGTTCGGCGCGATGCCGAACACCTCGACCTGACTGCGCTGCCGCTCGAAGAGCCTGTCGCCCCACAGCTCGTAGGTGAACGTGGTGGTCTTCGTACCTCCGATGAACGCGCAGTCGGAGAGTCCTACAGACCACCCGCCGGGGTGGCCGACGGCAGAGCCCTGGCAGCGCTTGGACTTCTGCTGGGCGGCCGCCACGTTGGCGATGCTGTCGCTGGGCTTTCCGGAGGAGGCGGTCGTGAAGAGGCCGGTGCTGGTACCGGCGGTGACGCCGCCGGTCAGCAGGCCCGCGGCAGCAACGGCCACCGCCAGCGAGCGGGTCTTCCGGGATCGTGCGATACGCATGCTGATGCTCCTTGAGCTCAGGGCTGGTGCGGGATGAGCCGGGCTTGTTGACGTGGCCTCGGCTGTGGTTGCGCCTGCCTGCGGTCGTCGACACCAGCGGGCGGCAGGGCCGACCCGGCAGCGCGTGACGGCGCCTTCGACTGGGGGCGCCGCCTGGCGGTGCGGGGCGGTGCAAGAAGCCTCGCCGCCGGGTCGGGGCCCGGGCAAGGAAGTGCGGCGGCCGGGACAGTCCGGAGTCGTCTGTGCTGGTCAGATGGGGTGTCCGAGCGTATTTCCCCCACCGCCGCCAGCGGTTTTCCACCGGCGGACGGACCCGGACTGTCCCGGACTCCTGAAGATCTGGCGGGACACCTTCGAGGCGGAAGAGCCTCCTTCTCGGGCCGCGAACTACGGGGCCCCTGAAGGAGGTTGTCATGGCACAGCAGACGTTGACGATGCCCGGCCGACAGGCACCGAGGCGGGCAGGGGCCCCGGTTTCCCACAGGCGCCCGCGGGCCCGTGCGTCTCGCAGGAGCGGCGAGCGGGAGGTGTGGTGGGCGATTCCGTTCCTGATGGTGCTGTTCGCGCTGTTCCTGTTGCTCGGTGCGGGCCTGGCCGTACACGAGCCGGACGGGTCGTCGTCGGCTGGGCGGCCGCCGGCGAGTCTCGAGCCTCAGGACCCCACCGCACCCGAGCCGCCGCTGCCGCACCCGGTGGAGAACCCCGACAAGCCGGCCGAGCCCCGCCCCGGCCGGGACGCGGCCAGGCCCGCCGCGGTGAAGAAGGTCGCGCTGCGGCCTGGTGACACCCTCTACGCCCAGGCCCAGAAGCACGGCACGAGCGTCGAAGCCCTCCAGAAGCTGAACAACCTGGGTGCCTCGACCCTGATCTACGCCGACGACACCCTGCGCGTGCCGTCCGCAGCCGGCCCCGCCGGTCATGAGCCGAGGGGCGATGCGTCCCACCTGCCCGCGCCTGCGCCGAAGAAGCCCGGTACCGCGGGCAAGAAGCGGCCCGCGAAGGGCGGCGCCGCGGCGGTCGCCTTCGCCAAGGCCCAGGTGGGCAAGCCCTACGTCTGGGGCGGCACCGGGCCGCGTGGGTTCGACTGCTCGGGCCTGGTGATGCGCGCGTGGCAGAAGGCCGGGGTGCAACTGCCGCGCACCACCTGGGACCAGGTCGACGCCGGGAAAGCCACCACCCGCGCCAAGCTCGTCCCCGGCGACCTGGTCATCACCCGCGGCGGCGGCCACGTCCAGCTCTACATCGGCGACGGCAGGGTCATCCACGCCCCTCGCCCCGGACGCACCGTCACCGTCGCACCGCTGACGGATCCCTCCGACGTCGTCAGCTACCGCCACATCACCCGCTGATCGCGGAGAGGACGACGTCGGCGACGCGCTGCCACGCGCCACGCTCTCCAGCGCGCTGGCATGGCAGGACCTCCCCCGCGAAGAGCTCCTGATCGCCTTCGTCCGCGCCTGCGGCGGCGACGCCGCCACCATCGACGCCTGGGTGCAGGCCCGCCGCCGTCAGCCCGCTGTGAACCGCCTCAGCCAGAAGCTGGGCCAGAACCCGAGTTCCGGCGCGGTGGTGTCGGCACTTGGCCGTGTTTGAGAACTCCCGCCTGGCCCGCGACGCCTGGCACGCACTCCCCCGTAGCCCTTCGGGCACGGGAGGTGCCCCCACGCTGCGTTGTCGGAGTCATCCACGTACGTCCAGTACGAGGATGATCTCCCCCAGAGCTGCGCCTGGGAGGTGCCCCCACCGCCTTGCGACTGCACGCACCAGACGCCGCGAGCCCCGCCCTACGGGCGGACGGCGCTGGTTCTCAAACACGGCCTAGCGCCCGCGGTACGTGGGCGTGCGGCGTTCGACGAAGGCCGCCACGCCCTCGTTCGCGTCGGCGGTGGTCATGTTGATCTCCACCGCCGATGCCTCGGCGGCGAACGCGGTGGCGCGGTCGGTGTCGAGAGACGCGTTCACGAGCTGCTTGGTGAGGGCGAGGGCCCGCGTCGGGCCCTGGGCGAGCCGTTCGCCCCATTCACGGGCGGTCTTCTCCAGCTCCTCCGCCGCCACGACCCGGTTGACCAGTCCCATCCGCTCGGCGTCGGCCGCCGGCAGCGCGTCCCCGAAGAACATCAGCTCCTTGGCGCGCTGCGGCCCGATCAGCCGCGGCAGGAGATACGCGCCGCCACCGTCCGGGACGAGCCCGCGCCGTACGAACACCTCGATGAACCGGGCGGATTCGGCCGCCAGGACCAGATCGCAGGCGAACGCGAGATGGGCGCCGATACCCGCGGCCGTCCCGTTCACCGCTGCGATCACCGGCTTCTCGCAGTCCAGTACGGCCGCGATGAAGCGCTGCGCGCCGAGCCGGATCGTACGGGCGACATCGCCCGGCACGCGCTCCCCGGACGAGGGCGCCCCGCGCAGGTCCGCTCCGGCGCAGAAGCCCTTGCCGGTGGCGGTGATCACGACGGCCCGTACCTCCGGGTCGGCGGAGGCGTCGGAGAGCAGCGCGATGATCCGCTCCCGCTGGGCCCAGGTGACGGCGTTCATGGCTGCGGGCCGGTTGAGGGTGATCCACGAGACGCCGTTGTCAGTGGCGTGCAGTACCAATGACTCAACGGACTCTTCGGGGGGAGAAGTCATGGGGGTGCGGCTCCGGTTCGTCTTCGTCTTCGTTCTCGTTCTTGTTCTGATCGTCGTCGTGTTCGGCCTGGTGGTGCTCGTCGGCCGGGCGGTCTTCGTCGGCGCGGCGGTCTTCGTCGGCCTGGCGGTCGTCCTTCGCTCAGCGGCAAACGGCGAGCGCGTCCAGCGCCACCGCTCCCTGCCCACGCGGCAGCACCATCAGCGGGTTGATGTCCAGCTCGGAGAGGTCCCCGCCGAGCTCGAGCGCCATCCGCTGGACCCGCAGGACGACCTCGACGAGCGCGTCCACATCCACCGGAGGCCCGCCCCTGACCCCGTCCAGCAGGGCCCGCCCGCGCAGTTCGCCGAGCATCGAGCGGGCCTGGTCCTCGCCGAACGGCGGGACGCGGACCGCCACGTCCTGGAGCACCTCCACCAGTACCCCGCCCAGGCCGACCGTCACCGTCGGCCCGAAGAGGGCGTCCTGTGTGACGCCGACGACCATCTCGACGCCCCGCTCCACCATCTGGCAGACCAGGATCCCGTCCAGGTCGACGTCCTCGTAGCGGGCGATGTCGGTCAGATCGCGATAGGCGTCGCGCACCTGGCTGGCCGAGGTCAGCCCGATCTTCACCAGGCCGAGCTCGGTCTTGTGCGCGAGCCGGGTGCCGGACGCCTTCATCACCACCGGATAGCCGACCAGGCCCGCGGCCCGTACCGCCGCCGCCGCGCTGGTCACCAGCTGCTCGCGCGGTACGCGAATGCCGTACGCCCGCAGCAACTGCTTGGCGGAGTGCTCGCTGAGGCGGTGGCCGGGGCGGAGCAGGGCCTGTGCCTTGCGGAAGGAGGGGGAGAGGGTGCGGGGCGCCTCGTCGAAGGGGGAGCGGTAGCCGGTGGTGAAGCGGTGGTGGTCGAGGTAGGCCTTGACCGCGGTGATGCAGTTGCCGAACGTGCGGAAGGTGGCCACCCGCGAGGAGCCGAGCAGTGTGGTGCGGTACGCCTCCTCCGTACCGACCGGCGAGCCCCACACCACGCACACCAGCTTGTCCGTCGACTCGGCCGCGTCCACGAGGTCCTGGGCGAGCTTGTCGCTCATGGGCGGGAAGGGACCGGTGATCGGGCAGATCAGCACGCCGACCTGCGGGTCGGCGAGGATCGCGTTGATGATCTTCGGGCCGCGCCAGTCGCCCACAGGGTGCCCGCCGTTGTCCACGGGATTGGCGACGTTCAGATACTCCGGTATCCACTGGTGCAGCTCTGCCTGCTTGGCCTCGGACAGCGGCGGCAGCCGCAGCCCGGCCGCGGTCGCGAGATCCGAGAAGTGCGCGCCCGTGCCGCCGGAGATCGAATAGACGACGACGCCGTCGGTCCGGGGTTTGCGTGCCCGTGCCAGCAGGGCAGCGGTGTCCTGGAGTTCGTCGAGCCCGTCGACGCGGATCACTCCGTACTGCCGCATCGCCGCGTCCACGACCTGGTCGGCGCCGGTGAGTTTGCCGGTGTGTGAGGCGGCCATGCGTGCGCCGGTCTCGGTCCTGCCGACCTTGACTGCCACGACCGGGACGCCCGCGCGGGCCGCCCGGTCGGCGGCGAGCAGGAAGGAGCGTCCGTCCTTGAGCCCCTCCACGTAGCAGGCGATGGCCCCGACCTCGGGCCGGCCCGCGAAGTACGAGATGAAGTCGGCGGTCTCCAGGTCGGCCTCGTTGCCGGTGGGTGCCCAGTGGGAGAGCCGTACGCCCAGCTCCTGCAGGGTGAACACCGGGCGGCCCTGGTGGCCGGACTGGGTGATCAGCGCGATGGCGGGCCCTTCGAGGTCGTCGCGGAACGTCTCGAAGGCATTGAGGTTGGTGTTCGGTCCGAGCAGCCGCAGCCCGGAGCGCTCCACGGCCGCAGCGAGCCGCCGCTGGGCGGCCGCGCCCGCCTCACCGGTCTCGGCGAACCCTGACGCGAAGGCCACGGCGAACTTCACCTTTGTCTGGGCGAGTTCCTCGATCACGGGCAGCGGGTCGCCGACGAGCAGCACGGCGAGGTCGACCGGCTCGGGCAGGTCCGCGACGGAGGGGACGCAGGGCAGCCCGAAGACGGCGGTACGGGTCGGATGCACCGGATGCAGCCGGGCGCCCACGCGCTCGGCCCAGCCGATCAGCTGCCGGGTGATCCCGGTGTTCGGCCTGCCCTCGGCGTCGGAGGCGCCGATGACCGCGACGGACTCGGGCCGGAAGAACCGGTCGAGATCGGGGACGGGCGTGTACAGGGGGCGGCCGCTGACGTCCAGATCACCGGCGACGGCGGTGATCGCCGCGGTGTCGTGGACGGCGTTACGGGGCTGCTCTCCGCAGGCCACCACCCGGGCGCGGAGATCGGTCGTAAGGGTGCCGTGGGTCGATCCAAGCATCGTTCCGCCCGCTCCTTGCTCGTCGGCCAAGTCAACTGACGCATAGTCAGATTACAGAACTGACGAACAGTCAGGAACTGTCGTGCACGTACTGGCTACCGGGCGCCTGGTCCGCGCGGGACTCCGTAACGGTGCCCGGTGGCTCCCGGTCTCCTGCGCTCGGTGGCTCCCGGTCCCCGGGGCTCCGGCGTCCAGGACCCCGGGCGCCCGGCGCCGAGCCCATGGCTCCGGCTCCCGTGCTCCCCGATACCCCGCCTTCCGTGCTCCTCGCTCCCGTGTTCTCCGATTCCCGGCCTTCCGTGCTCGCTCCCGTGTTCCCCGATTCCCCGCCTTCCGTGCTCGCTCCCGTGTTCCCCGATTCCCCGCCTTCCGTGCTCGCTCCCGTGTTACCCGATTCCCGGCTTCAGCGCGCCAGAGCCCTGGCGATCTTCCGTGCGTCCAGAGCCATTTCGCGGAACATGCCGCTGATCGGATTGGTGAAGCCCGTGAAGTACAGGCCCGGGGTCTCGCGCGGGGCGCGGGCCCCGTGGACCGTCGGGCCGCCCCGGCCGTCCAGGACGCCGAGGTGACCCACCAGGGGTTCCAGGGCGCGGTCGTAGCCGGTGGCCGCGATCACCGCGTCCGGGGCGAGGCGAGAGCCGTCCGCCAGGACCACTTTGCCGTCGTCGAAGGAGTCGACCGCGGCGACCGGTTCCACCCGGCCCGCCCGCACCGCGTCGATCAGGCCGACGTCCTGGACCGGGATGGCCCCCTGGCGGACCCGGGAGTAGAGCCCCGTGTCCGGCCGGGGCAGCCCGTGCGCCGACAGATCGGGCACGAAGATCCGGCACATGAGGTCGCCCGCCTTGTCAGCCAGCCGGACCGGGAGGCGGCGCACCAGGATCCCGGTGCGCTGGGCGGGCCAGCCCGCCGTGGAGCGGCGCACGATGTGCGGGACGGTGCGCACGGCCAGTCGTACCCGGGCCGCGCCGCCCGCCATGAGGTCGACGGCGATCTCGGCGCCCGTGTTGCCGACGCCGACGACCAGGACGTCCTTGCCCGCGTAGGGAGCCGGATCGCGGTACGCGGAGGCGTGCAGCAGCTCGCCCGGGTACGTGTCCCGGCCCGGCCAGTCCGGTATGCGCGGGGTGTGGTTGTAGCCGGTGGCCACGACGACGGCCCGCCCGGTGAGCCGGCGCCCGCCGCTCGCGTGCAGCACCCAGTCGGTACCGACGGGCTCGATCCGGGAGACCTCCACCCCGGTGATCAGCTCCAGCTCGTGGAACTCCGCGTACTTCTCCAGGTAGCGGATCACATCGTCCCGGGCCACCCACCGTCCGAACTTCCGGGGTATGGCGAGCCCCGGCAGTGCCGACAGTCGCCGGGTCGTGTGCAGCCGCAGCCGGTCGTAGTGTCCGCGCCAGGACGCCCCGACGGACTCCGACTTCTCCAGGACGACGGCCCGTACGCCCCGCTCCCGCAGCGCGGCCGCGACGGCGAGGCCGCCGGGACCTGCGCCGATGACGTACACGGGGCGGTCGTTGGTGAGAGCCATGGGTCTGTGGTCGGGCATGGGCGCTGAGCGTAACGGGGTGCCGTTGCGAATCGGTCACGGTGGGCTACCTCTTGCGCTTCCGATGTTCCATCCGGTGAACTGACGTACCGTCAGATGACAGTGGGAGACGCGAGGGGAGGGGCCCGGAATGCAGACCGTCTGGCTCACCGGTGCCGAATGGCTTGCCGTCCTCCGCATCGGCCTCGGCCTGTGGTGGCTGGAGAGCTGGCGGCACAAGGACAAGAAGGGCTGGTTCGAACGCGGCACCGGCATCGCCTGGGCGGCCGACGTCGCCGCCAAGCACCGGTGGGAGCTGGTGCGATCCGGCTTCGACACGGTCGTCGCGCCCCGCCCGAAGGCCATGGCGTACGTCGTCGTCTACGCGGAGCTCGCCCTCGGCCTCGGCCTGATCGCCGGCTTCCTCACCCCGGTCGCCCTCGTCGGCGGCCTGCTCCTCAACCTCCTCTACCTGGTCCTGATGATCCACGACTGGGCCGAGCAGGGGCAGAACGCGATGATGGCGCTGATCTCGCTCGTCGCCCTCTTCGCGATGTCCTGGCAGACCTGGTCCCTCGACCACGCGATCGGACTGTTCTGATGACCGCGGCGACGCCCGACATCGACGACTTCACCCGGCCCTACTGGGACGCGGCGGCCGAAGGCCACCTGCTGATCCGTCGCTGCGGCGGGTGCGGGCGGGCTCACCACTATCCGCGCGAGTTCTGCCCGTACTGCTGGAGCGAGGACGTCATCTGGGAGCGGGCGAGCGGCCGCGCCACGCTCTACACATGGTCCGTCGTCCACCGCAACGACCTCCCGCCGTTCGGCGCCCGCACGCCCTACACGGCGGCCGTCGTCGACCTCGCCGAGGGCCCGCGCATGATGACGGAGATCGTGGAGTGCGCGGAGGCGGACCTGCGGATCGGGATGGAGCTGCAGGTGACCGTCCGTGCGGAGGAGGCGGACACCGGCGCCGCGATCGCGGTGCCGGTGTTCCGGCGTGTGAACTCTCCGGCCTGAACGCACGCAGGCTTTGAAATGGGCCGTTCGGCGAGCTTCTGCCACGTGCCGTACGCGGCAGTGAGGCTACCCAGCCGGAAGGTTGTGGACCTGGCTCACACCGGACCTCGGGCGGCCCCCGGGCAGCCGCCTGTCATCTCGCCGAGGTGGTGCAGGGTCGCCTCTCCGCGCACGCCGCGTACGCGGATGGCATCGAAGTGGTCGTCCAGCAGTCGGAGTTGGAGTCCGGACGAAGGCGGGGTGCCCGTAGCGGTGATCAGGGACCGCGAAGTTCGTAAACGGGATAGGGCACGACCATTCCGTCGACGGCGGGAAGGTCCGACGTGCCCACGTACTGGAAGCCAGCCTTGACCAGGACGCGCCCGGAGGCCGGATTGGCGGGGTGGTGCTTGGCCTCCAGCCGCTCCAGGCCGACGGTCGTGAAGGCGAATTCGACGACGTGCTTGGCAGCTTCGGTGGCGTATCCGTTCCCCCACATGTCCTCGCGCAGGATGTAGCTCAGGGTGCCGAGTCCCGGCTGACAGACGCGCAGGGACATCACGCCGATCAGATCGTCCTCCATCACGATGCCGAAGTCCCACCGCGGCCGAGGAATCGCGAGGGCCAGGTCCAGCGCCTTGGCGACACGGGCGCGGGCCTCCTCAGCCGTGTACGACCGGTCACGGGTGAACCGCACGGAGGCGCCGCTGTAGTGTTGGCGGCCGAAGGGCGATCTTCGGGGGACGGGGCCATGCACAGGTTGATCACGTGCTCGAACTGGGGGAAGGACCACGGTCGGACTTCTTCCAGAGGGACGCTACTCCCCCGGGCGATCACCTGGAGCTTCACCGTGCGTGCCACGGCATCCTCATAGGCCACAGGCCGCTGCCCGGTCCAGCACCAGAACAGCGAGGCGCCCATACCCCAGACATCGGCCGGCGGCCGGGCATGGATGTGGGTGTTGTCGCTGGTGCACAGGATCGCGTCGGCGACTTCGGGGGCGGTGGTGTGGGTGAGCGAGCCCCGGTACGGAAGATGACCGGAATCGTCGGGACCGCACGCCAAGGCGTAGTCGATCAGGTGCACGGTCCCCTCTTCGACGAGGGTATTCGTGGGCTGTACGTCGCCGTGGGCCCATCCGGCGGTGTGCAGGGTGGCGAGGCGCTGCGCCCAAGTTCGAGCGACGCCGAGAAGCCACGGCCGTACGGAGGGACGGTCTCCTTCCGATCCGCGCGCCAAGGCGAGTGCGTGCCACAGCGGGACGCCGTCTAGCCATTGCACCGCGAGCCACCGGCCGCCCTGCCACGGCCCGGCGTCGATCCGGTACGAGGGATCGATGGCGTCCGCCTTCGTGAGGCGGAGAAGGTTGCGGTCCTCTTGCTCAAGCTCTGCGACCTTGTCCCAGGAGCCTTCGTCGTGGGGCACGTTTGCCTTCAGCGCCAGGGACACGCGTGGGGTGGTCACCTTCCAGGCCCGGGAACCGCGCCGGTCGCTGAGGGGATCCGCGGTAAGCGGCGAACCGAACCGTTCGGCCAGAAGGTCCGTCGCCTCACGCGGGGGTGCCGTCATGACAGGAGTCCCTTCGCCCATGTCCGTACCGCCTTCCAGTCCTGTGGGAGATCCTTGAACACATCGCGCCCGTCATCCACCGCGACCGCCACGGCGGCGGCAAGATCCGGTGTCGCTGCCAGAAAACGGGGATCGCGGGGACGTACCGCCACCCGTACCGGAAGGAACGAGACCGGCGGCGCCGGGATACCGCGCCCCTCCCGGTCGGTGCGCGCTTCGCCCGCCCGGAACTTCCCGAACATCAGCCCCACCGGCCCGTACAGGTTCTTCAGCGCCCAGTGCGGCCACACCAGCAGCTCCTCGTGACCTCCGAGGATGACGATGTTCTCGCAGACGAGCGCGCCGTGCCGTCGCGTCGCGAAAGGCCGCACCCACTCGGCGGCCTGCGCCCCCGCGCGGAAGACCCCCGCTTCGACGTCCTCGCCGCACCCCACCGTTTCGTACACCGTCCAGCCGGTCAGACCAAGCGCCACCGAGGGGCCGAGGTAGGGACAGAAGGCGGACACCGCTTCCACGTACGGCGCGATGTCCACGGTCTTCGGGCTTGTTGTACGGGCCTCAACGAGGCGGAGCGCCCCAGCGGTGGACCGGAGCGCTCCATCAGCGTGCGCGCTGATCACCGGCGCGCGGCCTTCGCCCGCTTCGGAACGACATCGGCACCGTCGCCAGGGACCGGGGAGCAGTCCCACTCGGCGGCCACGACGCCGGTTTCCCGGTACCGCGTCATGACCGCCTCGTTGACTTGGCCGTCCTTGTCGGTGAACCAGACCTCGGGCAGCGGGCCGAACATCTCCTCGTACGCGCGTACCCAGGAGATTTCTCCCACGCCTTTGAGGGGCACGTGGCCGAGCGGCATGCCGGCCGTCGCGGTGCAGAACTCGGCGTACTCCAGGATCTGGAGCATTCGGTGCCATTCGGCGTCGATCGCCCCGGAGAACATCTCCGTCGGACGCTCGTCGCCGTCGCGGAAGCGGTGACCGGTGACGGTGAAGAACCGTCCCAGCTCGACGCGCTCCGGGGCGAGGGTGATGCTCATGGTGGTGGTCCTCTCCATTGGGTTCGAGTGGCACTGGAGGTGGCGCCGGGTGCCTGAGAGAAGCTCCCGGTGCCGGTACCGTCCGGCCCGACCTGTCCAGGGCTGTTCCGGGCGGAGCCTGTGGGCTATCTGCTGGGATCTCCGGTGAGGGCCAGGGCAACGGCGAGGACGCTGACCAGAGCCACGTAGAGGCAGAGGGCTAATCGCTGACGCACGGCGAGATGATCTGCACGTTGTTTGGGTGGGTGGACCATTCGACGCCGTTCGCGGCCTTGATGTAGGCGACGCGCACGTACCGGTTGCCGCTGACCTTCTCGCGGACGATTGCGGTCAGTTCGCCTTCCCCCTTCGAGGCGATGTCGCGTACTTTGCGGCCGATTCTCGGGTCTCGCTCGTGCCCGAAGGCGTCCATCACAGGTCGCCCTCTTCCCGCTCGACGTCGGTCTTCTTGTCACGGCGCAGGAACTTCTCCCAGCCGCTCTCGGCGCGGGCTGCCAGCTCGGCGCTGGGGCCTCGCGGAGGCTCGGGGATGCCGCGCAGGCGCATGCTCGCGCCCGGGGTACGGCGAGGGAGGGGCGCCGTCATGGCTCACTCCTCGGTCGTGGGTGGAGGGCCGTCGGTCCCCGACGGGGGACACGGAGACCGACGGCCGTTCTTGAAGCCACCCGGGGCTGCTAGGGAGCGGCCGTGGCCGGTCCTGGTGGCTTACAGACAGTCAACGCCTTGTCACAGCCATGCGAATATCGCTGATGCGGTACCCGCATACGGATATGCGCGAAGCGGGTACGCGCGCCTGACGTCGACGGTCGAAACTCGTAGCGTGGGGGTAGCAGTTGAACTGGCAGTCACCGGTGGTCAGAGATGCGTCCCGGTCGGGCGACTACGGCAGGGTCATCGAGCTGACCCGGAAGTCGGCCCGCATGACTCAAAGGCAGCTGGGAGAGGCTTGTGGCCTCTCGCAGTCTGCGGTGTCCCGGCTGGAGAAGCGCGGGACCGGCTCGTACGGGACGGACATCCTGGCGGCCGTGGCCGCGCATCTGGAGATCCCGGCCCGGGTCCTCGGTCTCGCCGAACAGCACCTGTTACGAGATGGAACAGAGCAAGTGGAACGACGCGGATTCCTCAGCGGAGTGGCCGCTGTAGCGGCTGCACCCATACTCGGCGTTCTGCCGCGCGCTGATGGCGACGGCGGACAGGTCGCCGCCCTTCGGCTGAACACCTTTGCGTACAGGAGACTGGACAGCTCCACACCGTCACGTGATCTTTCCGAGGCGGTCCGGTCCCATATCAGGTTGATCCAGACCGTGACGCGGGACGCCGGGACCGACCAAGGCCGTGACCGCCTTGCCGCAGTAGGCAGCGAGGCTGCGAGTCTGGCGGGGTGGCTGGCATGGGACATGGGTGACAACGGATCTGCCCGCTCCTGGTACGGCTCGGCGATCCGCGCGGCGCGATTAGCCCGTGATCCACTTCTCGCTGCCTATCAGGCGGGCAGCCTCGCGCAGTTCGAAGCCCACTCCGGTAACGGAGTCCTGGCACTCAGTCTCGCCCACAACGCCCGGAGGCTTCTCGGACCCGACCGCCCCGCCGTGTCCGACGCATGGCTGTCCTCCGTCGAAGCCCTCGCCCACGCCGCGAACGGAGACAAGCGGGGAGCGGACCGCTCGCTCGCCCGCAGCCGGGCGGTAGCGGAGACACTGTCCGCTGAAGAGCCGCCTCCATGGCCCTGGGTTTTCCAGTTCGACAGTGTCAAGGTTGCCGCCTGCCGGGTCAGCTGCGGGGCCAAGTTGGGGCTTGCGAATTGGGTGCTGACCGACGACACAGAAGCGCTGGCCACCGGCCACGCCAAACAGCGCGCCCTGGTCGTGCTCGATCTCGCCGCCGGCCACCTTGCGGCCGGAAGAATCGAGGCCGCCTTCGCCCTCGCGTCCCGGGCCGTCGACACCGGCCTTCAGTACCGATCCGGGCGCATCATTGAGCGTGCCCGGGATGTGCGCCGATCCTTGGTCCTGGCGTCACCGCCCAAGGTCGTGCGTGAATTCGACGAGCGCCTCCACGGCGTCTACCTGTAGGAGGGGACCGTTTATGCATGTGGGGATCACCGGCCACCGAGGGCTGAGCCGAGAGGTGGAGCACAGGGTTCGGCAGATGCTCGACGAGACCATCAGCCAGTACCAGGCGGCCGAACTGGTCGGCATCTCGTGTATTGCGGATGGGCCCGATTCCTGGTTCGCGGAGGCCGTGTTGGCACACGGCGGACGCCTCGAAGTCGTCATCCCCGCAGAGGAGTATCGGGAGAGTCTGCCCGAGAACCATTGGCCTCTCTACGACAAGCTCATGCACCATGCCGTCGAGGTTCACCAGACCGGCATGACCGCATCCGACTCGCAGGCGCACATGTCGGGCAGTGAGATCCTGGTCGGACTGGCCGACGAGCTGCTTGCAGTGTGGGACGGAAAGCCCGCATGGGGGTACGGTGGCACGGCCGATGTCGTTGCCTACGCCGAGCGGAACGGCGTCCCGGTACGGCTGTTGTGGCCAGAGGGAGCGACTCGCGGCTGAGCCACGGTCACCTCGTACCCGCCGGATTGGTTGATCCACATCCGCGGTTCCAAGGTCCCCAACGGTCCCGCCTTCGCCGTCAGGCCCGTCGCCTGGACCGTCTTCGGCGTGACCGCCGCAACTCGCTGAGCCCTTACCCTCCGACCGCGCGCTCCGCGATGAGCGCGCCCAGCCCGTCCAGGATGCGTTCCAGGCCGAACTCCAGGGCCTGGTCCTGGCCGCCCGACTCGGCCGCCGACCGCATCGCGGACAGCAGTGCCGGGTAGTGGTCGCCGTGGTCGCGCATCACCGTGCCCAGCGCGGCGTGGAACTGGGCCTCGGGGTTGTCCGACGGGCCGGCCGCGCGGGCCTGTTGGGCGATGCCGCGGACGTGGCTGGTGAGCAGGACCACCGCGTCCATCCGCTCGCCACCGGTGAGGCCGGTGCCGTCCAGGGCGGTGAGGGCCTGTTCCACCCAGGCCAGCTCCTTCGGGCCCATGAGCCGCGGGCCGACCGTGGCGTCGAGCAGCCAGGGGTGGTGCTGGAAGACCGCGACCAGGCGGCGGGACCAGTCCGCGAGACCCGTCCGCCAGTCGGCCGGTGCGGCCTCCTCGGCCGGTGCGGCCTCCTCGGGCGGTGCGGCTCCCTCGGCCGGCGCCGCTGACCCGGCCGGGGCCTCGTCGATCGCCGTCTCCACCATCAGTGCCACCAGCTCCGCCTTGCCGGGCACGTACCGGTACAGCGACATCTTCGTGAAGCCGAGCAGCTCCGCCACCCGCTGCATGGAAAGAGCCGCGAGCCCCTCGGCGTCCGCGATCCCGATGCCCGCCCGCGCGATTCGGTCCAGGCTCAGCGCCGGCTTCGGGCCCCGCTTGGGCTGTGGATGCGGGCCCCAGAGGAGTCGCATCAGCTCGTTCGGACGGTCGGTCATGGCTCGCTCTCCAGCTTTTCGCTCTTGCCAGGCCCAAAAACTGTGTCTACCGTACACAGCAAGAAACAGTTTCCGATGGACACAGTTCTAGGAAAGTGGGAAGCATGGGCAGGAAAGTCCTGATCTCGGGTGCGAGCATCGCCGGTCCCGCGCTCGCGTACTGGCTCGGCCGCTACGGCTTCGAGGTCACCGTCGTCGAGGTCGCCCCCGCCCTCCGTGAGGGCGGCCAGGCCGTCGACTTCCGCGGTGACACACACCTCACGGTGCTGGAGCGCATGGGCGTACTCGACGAGCTGCGCCGGATCCGGACCGGAGGCAGCCCGATGCTCTTCGTCGACGAGCGGGGGAAGCGGCAGCTGCTCCTGCCCGGCGACTTCGCCGGCGGCGACCTCGAAGTCCTGCGCGGTGACCTCGCCCGCGTGCTCCACCGGCACAGCCTCCCGTACGCCGAGTACGTCTTCGGGGACACGATCACCGCGCTCGACGAGACCGGCGCCGGCGTACGGGTCGCCTTCCGGCACGGCGCGCCCCGCGAGTTCGACCTCGTCATCGGTGCCGACGGGCTCCACTCGAACGTTCGCCGCCTCGCCTTCGGGCCCGAGGAGAAGTACGTCAGCCACCTCGGCCACTACGCCGCCTGCTGGAGCCTGCCCAACTACCTCGGAGTCGGCTTCGGCGAAGGCTCCGTCGGCTACAACGCACCCGGCCGCCTCGCGTCCGTCGGCACCGACAACCGCGACCCCGAACGGGCCGGCGCCTTCTTCGTGTTCGCCTCCGACGAGCTGACGTACGACCGCAACGACCACGAGCAGCAGAAGGCGCTGATCGCGGACGCCTTCGCCGGACTCGGCTGGGATGTGCCGCTACTCCTCGCATCCCTGAAGGACGCCCCGGACCTCTACTTCGACTCGATCAGCCGGGCCGATGTCCCGGCCTGGTCCACGGGCCGCATCGCCCTGGTCGGCGACGCCGCCTGCGGCGCCACCATCGGCGGCATGGGTTCGGGGACGGGCATCGTGGCCGCCTACGTACTCGCCGGAGAGCTCGCCCGCGCGGGCGGCGACCACAACGGTGACCACAGCGGCGACCACACCACCGCCTTCGCCCGGTACGAGAGCCTCATGCGCGGCTACGCGGAGGGCTGCCAGAAGGGCGGCGACCGCACGGGCCCGTTCCTCGCCCCCGGCAGCACGACCGCTCTGCGGCTGCGCAACTGGATGCTGAGCCGCCGCTTCTTCCTCGACTGGATGCTCAGGGAGGGCAAGAAGGTCACCAGTGTGATCGACCTGCCGGACTACGCGCCGGAGCTGAGCGGCCGCCGGACGGCGGAAGGTGGCATCGCCAGGCACCGGTGACAGCGAGGCCGCCGACGGCGAGGATGCGGACCATGCGCGTGGTGACGTGGAACGTGTGGTGGCGGTTCGGCCCGTGGGAAGCACGCAGCAAGGCGATCCTGGCCGTGCTGCGCGAGCTGCGGCCCGATGTCGTCGGCCTGCAGGAAGTGTGGGCGGACGACGGGGAGAACCTGGCTCGGTGGCTCGCGGACGAGCTGGGCCTGCACTGGACCTGGGCGGCCTCGCCCGCCCCGCAGCGGTGGCGGCGGCGGATCGGGGACGCGACGGTCGACATCGGCAACGCCGTGCTCAGCCGGTGGCCCGTCGTCGACCAGGACGTGGTGCGGCTGCCGGCGCCCGAGGACATCGACGACGGACGGCTGGGGCTGTACGCGCGTTTGGACGCCCCGCACCACCAGGTGCCGTTCTTCACCGCCCACCTGACCTCCCTGGCCCACGCGTCGGCCGTGCGCTGCCGGCAGGTCGAGACCCTCGCCCGCTTCGTCGCCGACCACGCGCAAGGGACCGCGTTCCCTCCCGTGGTCACCGGCGACTTCAACGCCTTCCCGGACTCCGACGAGATCCGGCTCCTCGGCGGCTACAGGACCGCACCCGCCGTACCCGGCCTCGTGCTCTTCGACGCCTGGGAGTACGCGGAGCCCGGGACGACGCCTCCGCCCACCTGGGATGCGGCCAACCCCTATGTCGCCGCCGGGTTCGGGCCGAGCGCCCGCGTCGACCACATCCACATCGGGCCGCCGGGCCCAGGCGGAATCGGCCACGTCCGCTCCGTCCGCCGCGCGGGCGACGGGCCCGTCGACGGGATCTGGCCCTCCGACCACGCCGCGGTCGTCGCGGACCTCGTACTGCCGGAGGCCCCGGACCCGGCGCGCACACCGCACATGTGACGCAGCTCGCCCCCGCCGGACCGATCACTTCGGCGCGCCCCGTCGGTCATATCCGCAACAGCACCGCAGACGCCCGGTGTTGCCACCCGCGACCGACACGCACGGACGACAGGAGACCGCCGCCATGACCACGCAGAACACCCGCACCGTGAAGGGCCACGCCAGCTACTTCCCCTCGATCGAGAAGAAGTACGGCCGCCCGGTGGCGGAATGGCAGGAACTCATCCGCTCGTCTCCGCTGACCAAGCACATGGAGCTCGTCTCCTGGCTCAAGACCGAACACGGCCTGGGCCACGGCCACGCCAACGCCCTCGTCGCGCACACCCTCGCCGAGAGCGGCGGGAAGTAGCCGTCGGGAAGCAGCCGATGCGAAGTAGCAAGCCGATGCGAAATAGCCGACATGAAGCAGCCGACGTCAAGCAGTCGGCGGGACCGGGCAGTCCGGGACGGAGCGCCCCACCGGGGGCGACGGCGAGCGCTCCTGCGGATGCCCGAACTGCGACGTGGGGCCCCCGCCCCGGCGGAAGCCCCACGTCCACTCACTTCACTCACCCCTGCCGGATCAGAAGCGGCCGCCCATCCCCGGAATCCCCGGAGGCGTGGGGACCGGCAGCTTGAGGGTGCTGCGACCAGGGGCGGGTGGGGCCGCCTGGCAGGTCACGTCCTTCGACGGGAGCTTGCCGGTGGTCAGATACGCCGTCGCCGGCTTGTCGGCGCACGACTTGGTGCCGTAGATGCCGTGGCCCTCACCGCCGGCGACGGTGACCATCCGCGAGCCCTTCATCGCCCGGTGCAGGCCGACTCCGCTGATGTGCGGGGTCTGGGAGTCCCACTCGTTCTGCAGGATGAGCGCCCCGACCTTGTTGTCGACCGTGGTCGCGGGCTCGCTGCCGCTCTTCTTCCAGAACGCGCACGGCATGATGTTGGACGTGAAGTCACCGAACAGCGGGTACTTCGCCTTGTCCCGGATCGCGTCGCGGCGGTACTGCTCCGGGTCGCGCGGCCAGGTGCGGGTGTCGGCGCAGGCGACGGCCCAGAAGGCGGCGTCGCTGTTGTCCGAGGGCACGGCACGGGCGAAGGCCGGCGGGGCCGGGCGCTGGGACGGCCCGGGGGTGCGGGTGAGGGCCGAGGGCTTGCGCGCGGCGGCCTTCCTCAGCTCGACGATCCGCTCGGCGCCTTCGCGGACGCTGAAGAACATGGCGCGCTCGGACCGGATGTCGTCCCCGGTGAGGGACGTCTCGTCGAGCTCGATGGGCTTGCGGTCGGCCTGGGCCACGAGATCCCAGAAGGTCTTGCGGACCGCTTCCGGAGTGCTGCCCAGCTTGTACGTCGCATGCCGCTGGGCGGTCCACTCGGACCACCGTACGAACGCGGGCTCGGCGCCCTCGGCCCACACCTGGATCATTCCGCGCCAGACCCGCTGCGGGTCTACGGCGCTGTCCAGCACGAAACGGTCGGCGCGCTGGGGGAACATCTGGGTGTAGACGGCCCCGAGATAGGTGCCGTAGGAGTAGCCGAGGTAGGAGATCTTCTTCTCGCCCAGCGCGGCCCGGATCACGTCCATGTCGCGGACCGTGTTGCGGGTGGTGATGTGGCTCAGCTTGTCGCCGTTCTTGGCGGCGCACTTCTCGGCGACCGTACGGGCCCGCTTCACGTCCTTGGCGAACGTCGCCGCCTTGTACGGGCCGGCCCCGTTCCGCTCGTCGTCGCTCAGACCGCAGCTGACGGGTGAACTCTGGCCGACACCGCGCGGATCGAAGCCGATGAGGTCGTACGCCTTCTTCACGGACGCGGGCAGCTCGTTCGCGATCATCAGCGGCATGCTGAGACCTTCGCCGCCCGGTCCGCCCGGGTTGAGCACCAGCACTCCTCGGCGCTCCGTGGCGCTGCTCGCCCGCATCCGCGATATCGCGACGTCGATCTTCTTGCCGCCGGGGCGATCGTAGTCGAGCGGCACCTTGATTGTGGCGCACTGGTAGCCCGCTGGTGATTCGCTGTCGCAGCGGTGCCACCGGGGCTTCTGGTCGAGGTACTGCTGGAGGGGGTTCGGCGCTTTCAGGGAGTTCGACGCGTTCGGGGGGTTCGGCGCGGCGGAAGCCGTCGTAGGAGCGAGGACCGGCACCAGGGTGGCGATCGCGCCCACTGCCAGGACAGGGGCTATTCGTCTGCTTCGCACGGGGGGAAGGCCCTTTCGGATCAGTGCGTTCGGACGCACCAACCCTTTCGTGCGGGGCAGTTGGGGCGAATCCCTCGAAGGGCCCGGGATTCGTCAGACCTTGGGGGGACGGGCCGGGGCCGCAGTTGGTCCCGGAGGAGGACAGCCGCGAGCGGCTCCGGCCCGTCTTGCTCAGTTGGACCGCGGGACCTTCTCAACACGGCCTAGGGCCAGAGCAACTCCCGCGCCCAGCCGCCGCCCTGGCCCTCGCCCTCGCGCCGGTAGCGCAGCCGCACGTGCCGCCTGCGTGCGTCGCCCTGGAAGAACTCGACCTCGTACGGGTCGAGGACGTACACCGTCCACGTCTTCGCCGTCGCGTCCGGCTCGACGGTCGCTCGCTCCCAGGCCGCCTCGCTCGCCCGCACCAACTCCTCGTACGAGTCGAGCACTTCGCTCTGCCGGCCGACCAGTGCTGAGGCCAGCGCGCCCGTCGATCGCGCGTGCAGATCGGTGTATGCCTCCTCCGGAGTGCCCGGCACCACCCGTCCGCGCACCCGGACCTGGCGGCCCTGCGCGGACCAGTAGAAGCCGAGCGCGGCTTCGGGGTGGGCTGCGAGTTGGCGGCCCTTGGCGCTGGTGGCGTGCGAGGCGAAGTGCCAGCCGCGGTCGTCCGCGTCGTGCAGCATCAGCGTCCGGACGTCGGGGCGGCCCTCCTCGTCGACGGTGGCGAGGGTCATCGTGTGCGGCTCGGGCTGGCCGGCCGCCGCGGCCTCGGCGAACCACCGGCGGAAGAGCGGCAACGGCTCGGCGGGGGCGCTGTCGGGCGAGAAGGAGGGCAGCTCGGTGTCCCAGACCCGCAGGGACCTGAGCAGCTCGTGGAACTCGTCGGCGTCGTCGGGCGCGTGTGTCATGCGCTGATCCTCACACCTGGCCCAGTTCCGCCGACAGCCACTTCTCCGGACGCATGTGGATCACCACCTGCTCGCCGTGGGCCTTCTCGGCGAACTCGAGGTAGCCGTCGACCTTGTCCGCCGGGAGGTAGCGGGCCGAGATCTCCCGGAGCAGTTCGCGGGTCCCGGGAGCCGTCCGGGTCACCGGGCCCTCGACGGAGACGTACCGGATGGTGGGTTCGAGCCGGTCGACCAGCAGCGAGAAGCGTCCTGCCGCGTTGATCAGCTGGTGCTTCCGGGAGTCGAGGCCGGTCAGGATCCATACCTCGCCGCCCGGCTCGTACTGGTACCAGATCGGCACGGTGAGGGGCCCTCGCCCCGCTCCGCCGTCCACCGCGAACGCCGCGACATGGGGCTGCGCCAGGAACTGCTCACGCTCTTCACGGGTCAGGGCCACGGGAGTCTCCTTCACAGGTCGAGCGAGACCGAGCGCGATCGCGCTCGGTCTCGCACGGCTACGAGATCGTTTCTCCACTGTGCCGCACGGGTGCGCGGCCTTTCGTGCTCCGCCCGGGCGGCGTGTTCGGTTTCGGCCAGGGCCGGCTCCGCCCGGGGCCGTACGCCGGTCCGGACCCGCCCGGGGTTGTACGCCGGGCCGGACCCGCTCGGGGCCGCAGGTCGTCGGGTGCGGTGAAGATCGAGATGTAGGCGCCGAGGTGACGCGTGAACTGCTTCTCGTCCCCGAAGACGGAGGGCCTTGATATCTTATTTGGGAAACGTATATACGCCTCAGGAGGTCAGACATGGCGCGCACAGTCATCGACCTGGACGACGAGGCTCTGGAAGAGGCCGCACGCTTCCTGGGCACGGAGACAAAGAAAGACACCGTCAACGCCGCTCTCCGCGAGATCGTGGACCGGCGGCGGCGGGCCGCCGCAGTCGAGCGCATGCGGCAGATGGTCGAAGACGGTGAGATCGACTTCTCTGTGATCGAGAGGCACTCGGAGCCCAGGAGCGGCGAAGGCCGAGAGCACGCGGCATGACGGAGATCTACCTGGCGGACACCAGCGCACTTGTTCGCTTCTACCGCGGTCAGGCCAGCCCGAGCTGGGGCACTGTCGTCAACGCGGGGCTGCTCGGTCTCTGCGAGCCGGTTCGGCAGGAAGTCCTGCGGGCCGCCGGTGGCAAGCGCGTCTTCTACGAGATGGACGGGCTGCTCAGGGAGACGTTCCCGTACTACTCGATACGGGAGTCTGCGTGGGACGACGCCGCAGAGCTCCAGCGCGAGCTCGCCGATCGAGGTTGGCACCAGTGCGCCGGCCCAGTCGATCTCCTTGTTGCCGTGACTGCCAGGCATCACAAGCTCACGGTTCTCCATCAGGACGGCGACTTCGAAACCATCGCCCGTCTCACGGGGCAGCCGGTCCGCCGCATCGACTGAGCTGCCCCCCCAGGGTGCTGGGCCGCTCAGCGGCTCAGCACCACCGTCCCCGACGAGCAGAACCAACCCCCCGTACCGGACGCCACCGCCAGCTCCGGAACGCTTCCGTCCGCCCGTCGCACCTGATGTCCGCCCGCCTCGCCGCGCAGCTGCCGCACCGCCTCCACCAGCAGGAACAGTCCCCGCATCCCCGGATGGCAGGCGGACAGGCCCCCGCCGTCGGTGTTCACCGGCAGCTCCCCGTCCAGCCGCAGCCGCCCCTTCTCGACGAACGCCCCGCCCTCGCCCTTTGCGCAGAAGCCGAGGTCCTCCAGGGTCACGAGCGTCATGTACGTGAACGCGTCGTAGATCTCGGCGATGTCGATGTCCTGCGGCCGGACCCCCGCCCGCTCGAACGCCAGCCGCCCCGAGACGGCGGCGGGGGAGACCGTGAAGTCCTCCCACTCCGACATCGTGGTGTGCGAGACGTGTTCGCCCGTGCCGAGAATCCACACCGGGGCCTTCGCCGTGTCCGGTACGTACTCCTCGGCCGCCAGCAGCAGCGCACAGCCGCCGTCGCTGCGGATGCAGCAGTGCAGCTTGGTGAACGGGTCGGCGATCATCGGCCCCGCGAGGACGTCGTCCACCGTGACCGGGTCGCGGAACATCGCGTCGGGGTTGTGCGAGGCGTTCGCCCGCGCCTGGACGGCGACCTCGGCGAGCTGCGCCGCCGTCGTGCCGTACTCGTGCATATGGCGGCGGGCGGCCATCGCGTACTTGGCGATCAGGGTGTGCCCGTACGGCGCCTCGAACTGCAGCGGCCCGCGCGCGCCGAAGGAGAGGTTGGAAGTGCGGCGCCCGGCGCGGATGTCGGCGCGGGCCGTCGAGCCGTACACGAGCAGGACGGCGTTGGCATGGCCCGCGGCTATGGCGTCCGCGGCGTGCGCGGCCATGACCTCCCAGGTGGCGCCGCCGACGGCGGTGGAATCCACCCACCGGGGCCTGAGCCCCAGGTATTCGGCCACCTCGACAGGGGCGAACGTGCCGAGGCCGGCCGAGGCGAGGCCGTCGACGACCGAGCGGTCGAGCCCGGAGTCGGCGAGGGCGCGACGGGCGGCCTGGCCGTGCAGGGCGTAGGGAGTGGGGCCGTCGACGCGGCCGCAGTCCGAGAGGGATATGCCGACGATGGCGACCTTGCGAGGGCTGCGCTGAGTGGTGGGCATGAATCTGACGGTACATCAGATATGGGGTCGCGGAGGTACGCTCGTGGCATGGTCCGATCCTCTGCCGCAGACGTCGACGGCTATCTCGCGGAGGTGGCGCAGCCCGACCGGCTGACCGCGCTCGTCCGCATCCGCGAGCTGTGCCGCACCGAGCTCAGGAGCTACGAGGAGGTGATGGCGTACGGCATGCCCGCCTACCGCCGCGTGGGTGGCGAGCCCGAGATCGCCTTCGCCAACCAAAGGCAGTACATCTCCTTCTATCTGATGCGTGCGGACGTCAGGGAGGCGTTCGAAGAGCGGCTCGCCGACCAGGACATGGGCAAGGGGTGCCTGCGCTTCCGCCGGGTCGAGAGGGTCGACTTCGATCTCGTACGGGACCTGTTGAAGGCGACCGAGGGCGCCGGGCCCGGCGACGTCTGCTGACGGCCTCGGTGCGTCCCGGTGGTGGGTCCCGGTGGTGGGCGCCGGGCTCTGGGCATCTGGGGCTCTCCCGCTTAACATGACGGCCCGTCAGATGACGAGGGAGCCATCCATGGACGCCGCCTTCACGCCCGAGCAGACCGAGATCCGCGCCACGCTGCGTGCGGCGTTGTCCCGGGGAGCGCCGCCCGGGCCGCCGGACCGTACCGCGGCCGGCTCCGCCGGCGACGGACCCGGGTACGACCCGGTGCTGTGGGCGCGGCTGTCGGCCGAGCTCGGGCTGCCCGGGCTGGCGGTGCCCGAGGCGTACGGGGGCGTCGGGTGCGGGACCAGCGAGCTGGCGCCGGCGTGCGAAGAGCTCGGGCGGGCGCTCGTGCCGTCGCCGCTGTTCGCGACGGCCGGGCTCGCGGCCCCGTTGATCGGGGCGCTCGGCACGGAAGCGCAGCGTTCGGCCCTCCTCCCGCGACTCGCGGACGGCTCGCTCACCGGAACCCTCGCGGTGCCCGGCGGCAGCCTCGCCACCGCGCTCGCCCTCACCGGTGACAACGCGGACGGTGCGTGGGCCGGGGGTGGCCGGGCCGGCGGTGTGCAGGCGAGGCCCGTCGGCGACGGCGGGTGGCTGCTTTACGGGGAGGCCGCGCAGGTCCTGGACGGACACAGCGCGGGGCTGCTCCTCGTCGCCGCGCACACCGGCGGCTTCGCGCGGGGCCGCACGCTGCTCTTCCTGGTCCGTACGGCGGACGCGGACGGGCTGCGGCGCACCCGCTGGACCGCCCTCGACGAGACCCGGCCGCAGGCCCGTGTCGAACTCCGCGACACCCGCGCGGAGTTGCTCGGCGGCGACGATGGTGACGATGGTGACGGCGATGGCAGCGGTGCCGGTGATGGTGATGGCGTGGCCGTCTCCGCCGCACTCGCCGCCACCGGACGCACCGCCGCCGTGCTGCTCGCCGCCGAAGCCGTCGGCGCGGCCGCCTCCGCCCTGGACCGGACCGTTGCCTACGTCAAGGACCGCGAGCAGTTCGGCCGGCCCATCGGCTCGTTCCAGGCGGTCAAGCACCGTCTCGCCGATCTGTACGTACGCGTCCAGTCGGCCCGTTCCGCGGCGTACTACGCGGCCTGGGGCCCGTCGGAGGGCGGGCTGGCCCTCGCCCAGTGCCTGGAGGCGCTGCGGGTCGTCACCGGCGAGGCGATCCAGTTGCACGGCGGCATCGGCTTCACCTGGGAACACGAAGCGCATCTGTTCTTCAAGCGGGCGGCGTCCGACGAGCTGCTCTTCGGCCCGGTCCACCGGCTGCGGGACCGCGCGGCGGAGGCGGCGGGGCTGTTCGCTCCCGGAGGCCGAGAGGTGGTCGGCGTCTGATGCCACCCGGATTCCGCATGATGCAGAAAGTGTCCTCCACCCGGGTCTTCGCGAAGATCGCCCCGCACTTCATCCCGGCCATGGACCGCGCCGTCCACCGGCTCACCCGTGGAAAGGTGCTGCTCAGCGCACAGATGCTGCCGGGTGTCGTCCTCACCGCCCGGGGAGCGAGATCCGGGCTGCCGCGCCGTACGCCACTGGCCTGTATGCCGGAGGAGCGGACCGGTACGTGGATCCTGATCGGCTCGAACTTCGGCCGGCCCGGCCATCCGGCCTGGACGGGCAATCTGCTGAAGCATCCCGAGGCGGAGGTCAGCTGGAAGGGCGAGGACGTCCCTGTCCGTGCGGAACTTCTCGCCGGCGCGGAGCGGGAGGCGGCCTGGCGGGCGGTACTGGCGTTCTGGCCGCCGTACGCGACGTACCAGGCGCGGGTGGAGCGGGAGATCCGGCTCTTCCGGCTCACGCGCCGCGACAAGGCCTAGGCCGGACAGGCCCCCGGACAGGGCCCAGGGGCCCAGGAAGGTCCGCCGGGCAGGCCCCAGGTGCCCGGGACACGGGAACGCCGACGGACGGTCACCCTCGTGAGCCGTCCGCCGGCGTGACAGGACGTGGCGCGGGCGCGCCCGTGTTCGCGCCCGACCCGTTACTTCACGGGCTTCTTGCCCGTGATGCCCAGATGCACCAACAGCGCCAGGTTCGGCTTCAGTTCGGCCTGTTTGACGCCCCAGGTCTGGAAGCCCTTCTGGTGCGAGGCGACCGACGCCAGCATCGCGACCAGAGAGCCCGCCATCGCCGCCGGGCTCACGTCCTTGTCGACCTTGCCCTTGGACTGGAGCTCCTTCACGGCATCGGTGAGGGAGTTGGTGACCGAGTTCAGGATTTTCATGCGGATCTTGTAGAAGCGCTTGTCGCCCTCGGCCGCGCCGAGGTCCACCACGCGCAGAATCGCGTCGTGCTTGCGCCAGAAGTCGAGGAATCCCTCGACGAGCTGCTCCGCGGTCTGCCAGCCCGCCTTGCCGACCCAGGAGCGGCCGGACACCAGATCGGTCAACCCGGCGCCCTCGGTGGCCATTTCCTCCGCGATCTCGAGGACCGCGCCCTCGACGTCCGGGAAGTACTGGTAGAAGGTCGCGGGCGAAGTCCCCGCCTTCCGGGCCACGTCGATGACCTTGACGTCCCGGTACGGCGAGGAGCTGAGCATCTCGCTGAGGCAGTCGAGCAGCTTCTGCCGCGTCGCCTGGCCGCGTCGACCGGCAACCCGGCCGTCGACGGTGCGTACTTGTCCTGTCATGCCGTCAGCTTACCGAGGGGTGATCGGCGCGCGATTCGGCCGACTGCAAATGGGGTGGGACCCCCGTGTGGGCTAATAGTGTTATCAACAGCCTGTGGATAACTTCGGTGGACAACTCAACGAAAGGCCCTTCTCTGCGTGCAGGGCGCACCGCGTTCCGCTTGACTGTGACAGGCGTCACAGACTGCGCTTCGCATGCTGGGCTTCACGCGCTGTGCTCCATGCGCTGCGCTGAGGAAGGGATCAGGCCATGGCCGCATTCACGGAGGGCATGCCGTGCTGGGTGGACGCCCAGCTGCCCGACCTCGAGGCGGGCAAGCGTTTCTACGCCGAACTCTTCGGCTGGACGTACGGCACGTACGAAGAGGACGCAGCAGAGCGGTACGGCCACTACACCGAGGCCTTCCTCGACGGGAAGCGCGTGGCCGCCCTCGTCCCCAAGCGCGACGGCCGCATGCCCACTACCTGGGGCATCTACTTCGCCACCGACGACGCCGTCAGGACCGCGAGGAAGATCAGGGACGCCGGCGGCCAGGTGATCACGGCCCCGGTGCCGGTGGGCCGCTTCGGCACGATGGCACTCGCCGCGGACCCCGGCGGCGCGGTCTTCGGGCTCTGGCAGAAGGGCGAGCAGTCCGGCTTCGAGGTCCAGGGCAAGCCCGGCTCGTTCTGCTGGACCGAGGTCTATACGAGGGAGAAGGAGCAGGTCGACCGCTTCTACGAGGAGGTCTTCGGCTTCCAGGGCACCCCGCTGCCCGACGACGCCGTCGACTATCTGATGTGGTCGCCCGCCGGGACGGAGGCCGGCGAGGAGACGGCGATCGGCGGTCGAAGCGTGATCACCGATGCGTTCCCGGCCGAGATGCCCGGCCATTTCCTCGTCTATTTCTCCGTCGGGGACTGCGACGCCGCCGTGGAGACGGTGACCCGCCTCGGCGGCCGGGTCACGGCACCGCCCTTCGACATCCCCTACGGACGGATGTCCGTCGTCACCGACAACCAGGGCGCGTCCTTCGCGGTCCTGGCCGAGCCGGGGGCCAGGCCCGGGGCCGAGCAGCGGACCAAGCAGGACACCGAGCAGGACACCGAGCAGCGGACCAAGCAGGACACCGAGCAGCAGACCAAACCGGAGACCGGGCCGAAGACCGGGCCGGAGACCGAACCCGAGACCTGACGCGGGGCCGGGACCGAGGGCCAGGGGCCCACCGGACCGACCCCAAAATGAGCCGAGACACCCCGGAACGCCCCCGGGTTCGCAACCGTCGCCTTCGGCAGGAACAATCAGGGGCTGACGGGGCCGTACCTACATGGCCCGTACGGGGAGGTGGCAGGCGAAGTGGAGCAGCTGACGCAGCATGACCCGAGGCGGATCGGCCCCTTCGAAGTGCTGGGACGGCTCGGCGCCGGCGGCATGGGGCTGGTCTATCTCGCACGGTCGGCGTCGGGCCGGCGTGTGGCTATCAAGACGGTGCGCACCGAGCTCGCCGAGGACCAGCTGTTCCGCGTCCGTTTCACGCGCGAGGTGGAGGCCGCCCGGGCGGTCTCCGGTTTCTACACCGCGGCCGTCGTGGACGCCGATCCCCGTGCCGCCGTGCCGTGGCTCGCCACCGCCTACGTTCCCGCCCCCTCCCTCGAAGAAATAGTGAATGAGTGCGGGCCCATGCCGGCCCAGGCGGTGCGCTGGCTCGCGGCCGGTATCGCCGAGGCGCTGCAGTCCATCCACAGCGCGGGCCTCGTCCACCGCGACCTGAAGCCGTCGAACGTCCTCGTCGTCGAGGACGGGCCGCGCGTGATCGACTTCGGCATCGCGTCGGGCGTCTCCAACACCCGTCTGACCATGACGAACGTCGCCGTCGGCACCCCCGCCTACATGTCGCCCGAGCAGGCCCGCGACTCTCGGAGCGTGACCGGCGCGAGTGATGTCTTCTCGCTCGGTTCGACGCTGGTCTTCGCGGCGACCGGGCATGCCCCCTTCCACGGTGCGAACCCCGTCGAGACGGTCTTCATGCTGCTGCGCGAGGGCCCGGACCTGGCGGGGCTGCCCGACGAGCTGCGGCCGCTGATCGAGTCCTGCATGCAGATGGAGGCGGGGCTGCGGCCCTCCCCGGAAGATCTGCAGGCGCAGCTCGCGCCGCATCTGTTCTCGTCCGGCAGTGATGACAGCGGGACGGCGTCGGCGTGGCTGCCGGGCAGGGCCGTGTCGATGATCGAGCAGCGCCGCGGCGGCCGTCCGTCGAGCGGCGGTGGCGCGGGTGCCGGTGCCGGTGCGCGTGCGCCGGAGCCGCCTCCCGTACCGCCCCGGCCCGACCGCGCTCCTGACCGTGCCTCCGACCGCGCCGACTGGGACGCGGCCTGGCGCGGCGGCAACGACCCCCGTACCGGACAGGCCCGCCCGGGACCCGGCCCGGGCCCGCAGCCCGTGCCCGACGGGCCCGTACGGCTGGCCGGAGCCAAGGTCCCGATCGGTCCCGGCCCGCGCGTCGCGGCGGTACGCGGTGCCGTCGGGGTGGACGCCGGCCCTGCCACCGGCTGGGTCCGCCCGCCCGGCGGCGAGGCCGCCACCAGCGCCGTGCCCGCCCCCGCGTCCCAGCCCGTCCCCGCGCCGACGTCGTCCCCGGACGGTGGCCCGGCGCGCTGGCGGCCGTGGCGGTTCCGGATGTCGAACGACGTCTGGGGCACCCCGGTCGTCGACGGGGACCTCCTCTACGTCACCTCCTTCGAGGTCCACGCCCTGGACGTGGGCAGCGGCCGCCGCCAGTTCAAGACCCGCGACGTCGCCTGGGCGATGGCCGTCGCGGGCGGCCGTATCCACGGCTCCGACGGGCCCACGCTCTACGCGCTGGACGCGGCGGACGGCAGCGAGCGGTGGCGGCTGCAGTCCGACGCCTGGGTGTACTCCCTCAAGGCCGGCCGTGGCACGGTCGTCACCGGCACCCGGGGCGGCGGCGTCCAGGGCCGGGAGGCCTCCAGCGGCGAGAAGCTGTGGGAGCTCACCGGAGCGCAGACCGACTTCGAGACCCCCGAGGCCGGCCCCGCGCTGTTCGATGACACCGTGTACGTATGGCGCAACGCCCGGCTCCAGGCCCTCGACGCCCGGACCGGCTCGGAGCGCTGGTCGTATCCCGTCGGCGACGCCGCGTCCTGCGGCGGTGTGCCCGTCCGGGTGACGCAGGCGCCCGACGGCTGTACGTACGTCGCGGCCGGCACCCGCGTCCTGTGCGTGGACACCGCGAGCGGCCATGTGCGCTGGCACTTCGAGGCGCCCGCGGTCTTCCTCTCCCCGCCGGCCTACGTGCCCGGACCCGCCGTGACCGGCGGCGGGGTCTATCTCGCGGACTATCTCGGCACGGTGTACGCGATCGACGCCACGACCGGCAAGGACCGCTGGCGCATCGCCACCGAGTCCCGCCAGTCGATCGAGCCGGTCCTCGTCGCCGACGGCAACGTCCATGTCGGCAGCGGCAGCGCGCTCTACACGCTGGACGCGGTCACCGGCACGCCCAAGTGGCGGTTCGCCGCGGGTGGCGAGGTCATCGGCGCGCCCGTCGTCGCCGACGGCCGGGTGCACTTCGGCTCCGCCGACCATGTGCTGTACACGCTGGACGCGAGCGGCGGGCAGCTCCGCTGGAAGCTCGCGACCGGCGGCGAGATCACCGGCTCCCCGGTCGCGCGGGGCGGCGTCGTGTACGCCTGCTCCAAGGACCGCTGTGTGTACGCGCTCGACGCGGTCAAGGGCACGGCGACGGGGCGGGGCTCGAAATGAGCCCGTCCGGGGGTCCTCCCAGGCGAGGTTCTGGGGGAGATTGAGGAGGCGGCCGAAGGCCGTACGGGGTCTGGGGGCTCGCTCCCACGCGGCGGAGCAGGACATCGACACAGCCGGGAAAGACGGGGCGGGACGGGGCGGGAAAGGCTCGCCGCAGCCGTCCTACGGCTGCCGCCCCTCGTCGCGGAACGGATCCTGGCCGGGGCCTGCTCCGTACGGGTCGGGACGCGGGCGGCGCGGGGCCGAAGGGTCGGTCGGGTACGTCGGCAGGGGCCGGGTGTCATCGCGCGCCGGCGCCCGGCTGTAGTACGGCGCCTCGTCGGCCGGCGGGGGATACAAGGGCTCGGGCTCCTCGATCCGTTCCACCCTCGGGGCGCGTCCGCTCATCACCGCCGCGGCCAGCAGCAGGAGGAAGCCGCCGCCGAACGCGGCCGCGACACCGTCACCGAGACCGGGGCCGGCACCGCCGACCGTGATGCTGCCGGCGGCCTGCCCCTGGCGCACCGTCCACAGGACGGCGAAGCCGAGGACGATCAGCCCGGCCAGCGCCACCAGCATCCGCGACCGCAGCACCACCCCGACCAGGGTCACCAGTGCGGCGAATGCGAACGGCAGCAGGATCGACGCCGTGACCGATCCGGCCGCCGCGTCGGTGATCCCCCCGAACAGATCCTGAATCCGGTAGTCGCTGCCGTGACGGCCGCCGTACCAAGCACGGAAGGGGCTCCAGACGGCGGCCGTCGCTCCGGCGAGAGCGATGACCGAGCCGACGACATTGCGGACCATGGTCGGCCTCCTCTCGGAGCAGACGGTACGCCTGGAGGTCCTGGTTCGCGACTGCCATCTTGTTGCGCGTCCTGGCGCCGGTCCCGGACCGGCGCCAGGTGAACGAAAGGACGAGCCCGCCGCGACCGTCCTTCCCACCGCGCGACGCAGTCACGCACACGGGGCGGGGAGTGCTTGATCGGTTCGGTGGACGTACGGTCCTGAGCGATCACATGGCGCTGTTATGGTGACGTGCGCTCGTCAAGTCGCGGGCGTTCGCTTTCCCACACACTTTCAACGGGGGTTGAAACGTGAAGATTCGTCATGTCCGCGCTGTCGCCGTCTTCGGCATCGCCATCGTCGCCCTCACCGGAGCCCGCGGCTCCCACGGCGGCGGCTGCGACAACGGCTCGTCGCATTCGTCCTCCGGCGGTAGCAGTAGCAGCAGCGGCGGTTCGAGCAGCAGCGGCTCCACCAGCGGCGATTACGATGGCAGTTCGTCGACCGGCTCCACCACGGGTGACTCCAGCAGCAGCTCGGGCTCCAGCTCCGGCTTCACCAGCGGCGGCGGCAAGGGCAAGAAGACCCGCCCCGAGGAGGACGTGAAGCTCGAGTCCTGCGCCTACAACGGGTCGGGCAGCATCGTCGCCCGGGTCAGCGCCACCAACAACGGCGACGAGCGCAACGACTACAAGTTCCAGGTGAAGTTCACCGACCCGAACGGCACGCTGGTGCGCACCAGCAACTCGACGATCCCGTGGGTCAAGCCCGGCGAGACCGACACCCTGGACGTCTCCGCGACCTACTTCGACGGCGACGGTACCGGTTCCAAGTGCGAACTGCTCAACGTCACCCGCGCGCCCAGCTCCTGACGTCCTAGCGCACCCTGTGCCCCTCGCGGCGGGCGGAGAACAGCTCCGCCTGCCGCTGCGGCGGCAGATTGCCGAGGGCGATCAGCTGGGGCGCGTGCGCGAGCGCCTGTGAGCGCGCCGCCTCCTTCGCCGACCAGACCGCCCGTACCGTCCCCTGCACCGCCTCCGTCGGGTACGACGCGATGACCGCCGCGCACCGCACCGCGGCAGCGACCTCTTCGCCGGGCGGCGTCACCTCACTGACCAGCCCGGTCTCGTACGCGCGCCGGGCCGAGACCCGCTCGGCCGTGCCCATCAGCGCCATCCGGGCCACCTCCCCGAACGGCATCCGCATCGCCATGTACACCGACTCGTACGCGCTGACCATGCCGTACGTCGTATGCGGATCGAAGAATTGCGCGTCCTCGGCCGCGATCACGAACTCCGCCTCGCCCAGCAGGTAGAACGCCCCACCGCAGGCAAGCCCCCGCACCGCCGCGATCACCGGTTTCCACAGGTCGTTGGCCTTCGGGCCGATCGCGATCAGCGGATCGTCGATCGAGTACGGCGACGACGGCTGCGGTACCTCCACGGACCGGTCGATGCCCGTGCAGAACGCCTTCCCGCCGGCGCCGGTGACGACGACGGCCCGTACGGTGTCGTCGAAGCGGAACTCCCGCCACGCGGCGGAGAGTTCCGAAGCCGCGGCGAGGTCGACGGCGTTGTGCCTGGCGGGCCGGTCGAGGGTGACGACGGCGACGCCGGTCTCCTTGTCCCGCTCGACGCGGATGCCGGGTGCGCTGGGTGCACTGGGTGCGTCAAGTGCACCAGGTACGTCGGGTGCGCCGGATGTGCGGGGTGCGCTCATGAACGCTCCAGCAGCCAGCGCGGCACGGTCAAGCCGCCGTCCCCGAGCTCGGTGAAGGCCACCTTCACGGCTGCCCCGATACGCAGCCGAGCCGGATCGACCGAGTTCAGCGGCGCGTCGGGCGCGGCCACCACATTCCCGACGAGCCTGATGCGCGGGGCTTCGGCGAGCTCGACGACGACCGCGTTGTACGGGGCCTGCTCGGCGTACGCCGGCAGCAGCGGCGGATGCGGGAGTACGTACGACCAGATCCGGCCGCGTCCGATCATCCGGCGCCACTCGCTGTCGAACGACTGGCAGTGCGGGCAGCAGGGGCGGGGCGGAAACCGCAGTTCGCCGCAGCCGGTGCAGGCCTGTATGCGCAGCTCCTGCCGGGCGGCGTACTCCCAGAAGGGGGCGCCGTCCTCGTCGACAACCGGTGTCAGCATCTCAACTCCTGAGCAGTACGGCCGATGTGGGAACGCCTTCGCCCGCCGTGACGAGACAGGTCGTGGCATCGGGCACCTGCGCGGTGCTCGTGCCACGCAGCTGCTTCACACCCTCGTTGATGAGGTTGAAGCCGTGGACGTAGGCCTCGCTGAGTCCGCCGCCGCCGGTGTTGAGGGGCAGCCGGCCGCCGATCTCCAGCGCTCCCCCTTCGGTGAACGCGGCTCCTTCGCCTCTTCCGCAGAAGCCGTAGCCCTCGAGCGACAGCGGGATGAGCGGGGTGAACGCGTCGTAGATCTGGGCGACGTCGACGTCCTGCGGCCCGAAGTCGGCGGACTTCCACAGCTGCCGGGCGGCCGTCCAGGCGGGGCCGGTGAGCGGGTCGTCGTTCCAGTAGTTGACCATGCCGTGGTGCTGGGCGGGCAGGCCCTGGGCGACGGAGTGCACGTACACGGGCTTGTGGCGCAGGTCCCGGGCCCGCTCGGCGGAGACCAGCACGCAGGCCAGCGCCCCGTCCGTCTCCAGGCAGTTGTCGAAGAGGCAGAGGGGCTCGCTGATCCAGCGGGAGGTCATGTACATCTCGCGGGTCAGCGGCCGCTCGTACATCATGGCGGCAGGGTTCTGGTTGGCGCGGTTCCGGCAGGCCAGGGCGACATTGAAGAGGTGGTCGCGGGTGGCGCCGTACTCGTGCATGTAGCGCCGCGCCAGCATGCCGATCTCGTCGGCGGGGCGCAGCAGTCCGGAGGGCCGGGTCCACTGGCCGGGGGTGGGCAGCTGAACAGCGGTGTTCTTCCAGGGCCTCGGCCCGGAGCCGCGTTTGCGCGACCGCCAGGCGACGCCCACGCTCGCCTGTCCGGTCGCGATGGCGGCGGCGAGATGGGCGAGGGTGGCACAGGAGCCGCCGCCGCCGTACCCCACCTTGCTGAAGAAGGTGACATCGCCCGCACCGATGGCCTTGGCCACCTCGACCTCGTCGGTCTCCTCCATCGTGTACGAGGCGAAGCCGTCGACCTCGGCGGGTGCCAGCCCCGCGTCGTCGAGCGCGGCGAGGATGGCCCGGCAGGCCAGGGTCTTCTCGGATTCGGGGAGTTGTTTCGCGAAGGCGGTCTGTCCTATCCCGGCTATCGCGGTCGCGTCCTTGAGGCTCTTGAGGCTCGCCATGGGGGCGAGGGTACAGCTAATCTGACGGTCAGTCAGCTATTGCGGCGGGACGGACGGCGGGAGGATCAGCAATGCGCGGCGACCTGGAGTGGGGCTCCATCCCGAGGCTGGTGCGGAGTGCCGCGGAACGGTACGGGGAGCGGGAGGCCGTCGTCGAGGGCCGTACGCGCGTCTCGTACGCCGAACTCGGCGAGCGTGTCGAACGCGCGGCCGCGGCCTGCATCGCCGCAGGCGTCGAGCCGGGCGACCGCGTCGCCGTCTGGGCGCCGAACACCCTCGACTGGATCGTCTCCGCACTCGGGGCGGTGTCCGCGGGCGCGGTGCTCGTCCCGCTGAACACCCGCTTCAAGGGCACGGAAGCGGCGTACGTCCTGGAACGCTCCCGCGCCAGCCTGCTCTTCATCACGGGCACGTTCCTGGGGACGTCGTACGTGGCGTCGCTGCGACGCGCGGAGGTGGAGCTTCCGCATCTGCAGCAGGTGGTGGTGCTGGGGGACAGCGCGCCGGAGGACTACCGGACGTGGAAGGACTTCCTGGCGGGCGGCGACACCGTCACCGCCGACGAGGTGCGCTCCCGTGCCGACTCCGTGGCCTCGTCCGCACTCTCCGACATCATCTTCACCTCGGGTACGACGGGCGCTCCCAAGGGCGCGATGATCACACACGCCCAGACCCTGCGCTGCTACGCGATCTGGTCGGACCTGGCGGGCCTCCGGGAGGGCGACCGCTACCTGATCGTGAACCCCTTCTTCCACACCTTCGGCTACAAGGCGGGCATCATCGCGTGCCTCATGCGGGGCGCGACGATGGTGCCGCAGCCGGTGTTCAACGTGGACACGGTGCTCGCGAACATCGCGGCCGAACGCATCTCCGTCCTCCCCGGCCCGCCCACCCTCCACCAGTCCCTCCTGGACCACCCGGCGCGCGACACCCACGATCTCTCCGCGCTCCGGCTCGTCGTCACCGGCGCCGCCGTCGTCCCGCTCCGGCTCGTGGAGCGCCTCCGCAACGAACTTCACATAGCCACGGTCCTCACGGCGTACGGCCTCTCCGAGGCGTCCGGCATCGTCACCATGTGCCGCCGCGGCGACGCCCCCTCGACGATCGCGTCCACCTCGGGCCGCGCCATTCCCGACACGGAGGTCCGCGTCCTGGCCGCCCCCGGCGAACCCGGCGAGGTCCTGGTCCGCGGCCACAACGTCATGCAGGGCTACTTCGAGGACCCGGACGAGACGTCCGAGGTCCTCGACGCGGACGGCTGGCTCCACACGGGCGACGTGGGCGTCCTGGACGCGGCCGGCAATCTCAGGATCACCGACCGGATCAAGGACATGTTCATCGTCGGCGGCTTCAACGCGTACCCGGCGGAGATCGAACAACTCCTCGGCCTGCACCCGGACATCGCGGACGTCGCCGTCATCGGCGTCCCGGACGGCCGCCTCGGCGAGGTCGGCAAGGCGTACGCGGTACGGCGGCCGGACTCGACACTGACGGCGGACGACCTCATTGCCTGGTCGCGCCGGGAGATGGCGAACTACAAGGTGCCGCGGGAGGTGGAGTTCGTGCCGGAACTGCCGCGGAACGCGAGCGGGAAGGTACTGAAGACGGAGCTCAGGGAGCGGTGCGCGTCGAGGAGTGCGGCGACCTGACCGCCGCTCCCAGGACGCGAACAGGACGCGAACAGGACGCGAAGGAGCCGGGCTGGATGCCCGGCTCCTTCACGTTGCCGCAACATGCCGCGGCCGCGGCGGCTCCCCCTCCGCGCCGCCGCGGCCGCACCCCGTCGAGTTGAGTCCTAGGGACGCTTGAGCACCGGCGGGACAGGCGAGTGGCTGTCCTGAGTCGTCAGGTCCGTGCCCTGGCCGCCCTTGGCCGGCGGGGCCGGGGAGTGGCTGTCCATCGTGGTGACCGGCGGCGTCGGCGAGTGGCTGTCCTTGGTGGTGACCGGCGGGACCGGCGAGTGGCTGTCCTGAGTCGTCAGGTCCGTGCCCTGGCCGCCCTTGGCCGGCGGGGCCGGGGAGTGGCTGTCCATCGTGGTGATTTCTTCGTTGTTCGCTGCATCGCTCATCGTCGTGCTCCCCAGTGACGGTGTTGAGTGGTGAACGCCCGCTCGGCAACTCCCCCGAGGGCCGCCGAGCGGGCGTTGCGGGGACGCTCACCTTAGCCGTGAGGTCCATGGCGACCGTCTGCCCCCCGACGCGACGGATCGACAAACAGAGGCTGTCAGGTGCTCATAAACGTTCGATGAACGCCCGCTCCGGGGGCGTCATGCCGCCCGGACGGGCGTGAGGAGGCCGCGGACCTCATCCGCTTCAGGGCCGCCCGACTCCTCGTAGATTGTGAGCGCTTCGCGCCAGCAGGCGCGCGCACGGTCGACCTGGCCGAGGCTGTGCAGCGACTTCCCCAGCAGAGTCAGCGCGTTGGCCTGCATCCAGTCGCCCCCTATGCAGCCGGTCGCGAGCGCCTGTTCGGCGTGCTGCGCCGCGTTCGCCGAGCGCCGTACCGAGAGGTGCACCTGAGCGATACGGAAGTGTGTGGTTCCTTCCCACAGGCGCTGCCGGGTGTCGTTGAACACCTTGAGTGCCTCGAAGAGTTGCTCCAGTGCCTCCGCCGCACGCCCGGCCTGGGTGAGCACGATGCCGAGTGCGTAGCGCGCGTTGGCGAGCCGGAGCGTGAGTCCCAGCTCGTCGTATATGGCGACGCCCTGACGCGCGAGATCCACCGCATCGGCTGTGCGCCCCATGGAGGCGACGACTCGGGAGAGATTGCACAGTGCGCTGGCCTCTCCGGGCCTGTTGTGGTCGGCGCGGAAGGCCTCGACCGCCTTCAGCAGGAACACCTCCCCCTCGGCGTACTGGTTGGTGCAGTTGGCGACGATTCCCAGCTCGTTGGGGGCGTTGCTGCCGGTCCAGGGGTCGTTCGCCACCCTCTGGAGCTCCGAGGCGCACATGGCCTCCAGACGGGCCTCCTCGAAGCGGCCCACCGAGTTGTGCACCTGGGCGAGGGTGACCCGGGCGCGGGCTTCTGCGTGTGCGTCGCCGGCCGTGGCGGCGGCGTCCCGCGCCGCAGTCGCCGCGGCTTCGTAGCGGAGGGAGCTCGCGCCGGACTCCGCCAGATCCTTGGCACTCAGCAGGAGGTCCACCGCCCGCCGCAGGGTGTCGGGTCCGAGGGACTGAGGGACGCAGGCCAGGATGCCCCCGGCTTCCGCGTGCAGCCAGTCGAGGGCTTCCGCGCCGTCGTCGAACGTCAGGCCCGGCCAACGGGTGAGCTCCAGGTGCTCGACCGTCCGGTCTCCCGGCCGCTCCAGCGCGAAGACCCCCGCCGCCGTCGCCAGATAGAAGTCCAGCAGCCGCGACAGGGCGGCCTCCCGCTCGTCGGGCCTTTCGGCCCCTTGGGGCGGCTGCCCGTCCCTCCCCTGGCCTTCGGCATGGGTGACCCCAGCGCACGCACGCGCGTAGAGCCGCACCAGGTCGTGGTACCGGTAGCGCCCCGGCGCCGCCGACTCCAGGAGGGACGTGTCGACGAGGGCCTCCAGCAGGTCCTCGGTGTCCTGCGGCGACAGGCCGAGGACCGCGGCGGCCGCGGCCAGGGAGATGTCCGGGCCGTCGGCGAGGCCGAGGAGGCGGAAGGCGCGCGCCTGGGCGGGTTCCAGCTGGCCGTAGCCGAGTTCGAAGGTGGCCTTGACGGCGAGGTCGCCGGCCTGGAGCTCGTCGAGTCTGCGGCGTTCGTCGGCGAGCTTCGCCGCCAGTACGGAGACGGTCCAGGTGCGGCGGGCAGCGAGCCGGGAGGCCGCGATACGGATGGCGAGCGGGAGGAAGCCGCAGGCGGCGACGACGTCGAGGGCGGCCTCACGCTCGGCCGAGACGCGCTCCGCGCCCACGATCCGGGTGAAGAGCTGGAGCGCCTCCTCCGGGGACATGACGTCGAGGTCCACGAGGTGCGCGCCGGCCAGGTCGACCATGCGGACGCGGCTGGTGATCAGGGCGGCGCAGCCGGCCGTGCCGGGCAGCAGGGGCCTGATCTGCGCGGCGTCCCGGGCGTTGTCCAGCAGGACGAGCACGCGGCGGCCGTCGAGCAGCGAGCGGAACAGCGCCGCCCGCTCGTCGAGCGAGTCCGGAATCGCGGAGTCCGCGGTGCCCAGGGCCCGCAGGAACGCGCCCAGTACCGTCTCCGGTTCGGCGGCCCGCGCCCCCGCGCCCTGCAGGTCGACGTAGAGCTGCCCGTCCGGGAAGTGCGGCCTGGCCTCGTGGGCGACATGCACGGCGAGGGTCGTCTTGCCGACGCCGCCGATGCCGGCGAGCGCGGAGACGGCCATGACGGACCCTTCGGCGGCGGCCAGCCGCGCGCCGAGTTCCCGTACGAACGCGGCGCGTCCGGTGAAGTCGGGGACCGTGGCCGGGAGCTGGGCGGGCCGGGCGGTCTGCGGCGTGCTCGGCGCGGGCTCCTCGACCGGACGGGCCAGTTCCGCGTCGGCCTGGAGGATGCGCTGCTGGAGCCGGGACAGTTCGGGGCGCGGGTCGACGCCGAGCTCGTCGGCGAGCAGCCGGCGCGTGTCGGCGTAGACGGCGAGCGCCTCCGCCTGGCGCCCGCTGCGGTAGAGGGCGAGCATCAGCAGTTCGCGCAGCCGCTCCCGCAGCGGGTGCGCGGCGGTGAGCGCCGTGAGCTCGGAGACCGCTTCGGCGTGGCAGCCGACGTCGAGGTCCATCTCCAGGCGGGTCTCCAGGAGCTGGAGGCGCCACTCCTCCAGGCGGGCCCGCTGGGTCTCGGCGTACAGGCCGGGGACGGACGCGAGCGGCTCGCCGTCCCACAGTCCGAGCGACTTGTTGATCAGTACCCGCGCCTGGCAGCGGTCGCCGCCCGCACGCGCCTTCTCCGCCTCGGCGACGAGTTCCTGCGCGACATGCAGATCGAGCGCGTCGGAGGGGGTGCGGATCGCGTATCCGCCGGATTCACTGACGAGGACGCCCGGGTCCAGCACCTTGCGCAGCCGTGAGGCGTAAGTCCGTACCGCCGCGAGGGCCTGCGAAGGCGGCTCCTCGCCCCAGATCGCGTCGATCAGCTCGCCGGCCGTGGCGGTACGGCCCTCGCGCAGCAGCAGGGCGGCCAGCAGGGCGCGCTGCTGCGGCGAACCGGACGGCAGGGCTTCGCCGTCCCGCCAGGCGCGCACGGGTCCGAGCACGCTGAAGCGCAGGTCGCTGCCGCCGCGCGGCCGTTGCGGAGTGCGTTGCTCCGGAACGCGTGCCTGAGCGGAGGGCCCGTCCTCACGGTCCATAGCTTCCCCCTGCATGCTGCCCGTAGCGCTGGTATCGCCGGTGTCGCACCGGTATCGCCCTCGACAGTCTGCCTTGTACGGGCCTGACTCGTCAGCAGTGGGTGACTCTCTGCACAGGATCTGCCGGATAACGCCGACATCCCGTCGACCGGCCGGGACCGAGTAGCTGACGGGTCGTCAGATCAGCGCTACCGTGGAACGCATGGAGACCTTCCCGAAGATCATCTCGGTGGACGACCACACGGTGGAGCCCCCCAACGTCTGGCGGGACCGGCTCCCGTCGAAGTACCAGGACCACGGCCCGCGCATCGTCCGGGCACCGCTGAAGGAAATGACCTTCCTGGGCGGCAAGTTCGCCCCGGTCATGGGCGCCCCCGGGGACGAAGGGCCGATCGGGGACTGGTGGGTGTACGAGGATCTGCACCGTCCGCTCACCCGGCTCGACACCGCCGTCGGCTACGACCGGGACGAGATCAGGCTGGAAGTCATCACGTACGAGCAGATGCGGCCGGGTTCCTACAGCGTTCCGGACCGGCTCGCCGACATGGACGTCAACCACGTCCAGTCGGCGCTCTGCTTCCCCACCTTCCCGCGCTTCTGCGGGCAGACCTTCACCGAGGCGAAGGACCGTGAGCTCGGGCTGCTCGGGGTCCGCGCGTACAACGACTGGATGGTGGAGGAGTGGTGCGGGCCGGACGCGCAGGGCCGGCTGATCCCGCTCACGCTGATACCCCTGTGGGACGCCGAGCTGGCCGCCGCGGAGGTACGGCGCAACGCGGCGCGCGGGGTGCGGGCGGTGGCGTTCTCCGAGATACCCCCGCATCTGGGACTCCCGTCCATCCACACCGACGCATGGGACCCGTTCCTCGCGGCGTGCGACGAGACCGGCACGGTCGTCGCCATGCACATCGGATCCTCGTCCAGGATGCCCTCGACCTCCGCGGACGCCCCGCCGGCCGTCGGCTCGACCATCACCTTCGCCAACTGCTGCTTCTCGATGGTCGACTGGCTGATGAGCGGCAAGTTCGAGCGCTTCCCCAATCTGAGGATCATGTACGCGGAGGGCCAGATCGGCTGGATCCCGTACATCCTGGAGCGCGCGGACGTGGTGTGGGAGGAGAACCGCGGCTGGGGCGGCGTCGCGGACAAGGTCCTGCGACCACCCTCCGAGCTGTTCGCCGAGCATGTCCACGGCTGCTTCTTCGACGATGCCTTCGGGCTGAGGAACCTGGACGCGATCGGTGTCGGCAACGTCCTGTACGAGACGGACTATCCGCACTCGGACTCCACCTGGCCCAAGTCGCGGGAGGTCGGCGAGGCCCAGATGGGGCATCTGGCGCCGGACGTGGTGGACCGGATCGTACGCGGGAACGCGATCGAGCTGCTGGGGCTGACGCCCGAGGGGCTGTGGGCGGGGGCCTGACGCGCACGAGCCGCGGCCCCCGGTGAGGGGCCGCGGCGCGTGGCGATCGCCATCGTCTCCGTCGTCCCGGACGAGGCGCCGCGCGGCGACGACTGACCGGCAAAGCAATCGCCATGCGCGGTGGTACCGCGGGGCGCTCTGCCGCGGACGTGCTGAAGCGGCGGTGTCCGGTACCGGCCCGGCGCCGCCGCAGCACGGAGCCTTCGTCACGAGGTACGAGGCCGGGTCCGTGGCCCCCTCACCCGCTCACGCCCCGGAGACACGTCCGGGACAGGCCGCGGCCGATGCGTGCATGACGTGGACATCGGGGTACGGGCGCCCCCACCATCGGCACATGACGCTTATGCAGGCCGACGCCGACAAGATCCTCGCCGACAACTTCGCCCCCTGGGTGCTGGAACTCGGCCTCTCCGTCGTGGAAACGGGCGACCTCCACGCCGTCCTGCGCCTCCCCTGGACGGACCGGCTCGCCCGCGAGGGCGGCGCCTTGTCCGGCCAGGCGCTGATGGCCGCGGCCGACACCGCGACCGTGATCGCCGTGTCCTCGGCCCGCGGCGCCTTCGTCCCGATGACGACGGTCCAGCAGTCGACCACCTTCCAGCGCGCGGTGACCGGCGCGGACGTACTGATCGACGCGCGGATCTCGAAGCTGGGCAGGCGGATGGCGTTCGCGGACATCACGATGACGGCAGAGGGCACGACCGAGCCCGCCGCCCGCGCCTCCACGGTGTACGCACTGCTGGGATAGACGGTGTACGCGCTGCGGGGACAGGCCCTCAGGGGGTGCCCGGCGGATCCCGCCGGCCGATCCCGCCGGCCGGCTCCGGAGGGCCGTCCGTCGCAGGCGGCCTAGGGGGTTTCTTTCGGATCTTGCCGGATCAGAAAGAAACCCCCTACCAGGCCACGGGCAGCTCGATCGGGAAGCGCCGGATGGTCTCGGTGTCCCAGCGCACTTCCTCCGCGGGCACGGCCAGCCGCAGTCCGGGAAACCGCTCCACCAGCCGTCCGATCGCCACCTCCAGTTCCGCGATCGCCAGCGGCGCGGCGATGCACCGGTGTCCGCCCCAGCCGAAGGTCATGTGCGGCAGGCCGGGCCGGTCCGGGTCGATGGCGTCGGGGTCCGGGAAGCGCTTCGGATCGCGGTTCGCCGTCAGGTACGACACATGGACGAAGTCGCCCGTCCGGATCCGTACCCCGTCGATCTCCACGTCTTCCAGGGCCACCCGGGGAATGCCGACCCCCTTGCGGAAGGGGATGAAGCGGAGCAGCTCGTCCAGGACGGCGGACAGGGTCTCCGGCCGGTTCCTGAGCCGCTGCATCAGCTCGGGGCGGGTCAGGAGGAGGTAGGAGATGTTGCTGATCTGGCAGGTGGCGGTGTCGTGCCCGCTGAGCATCAGTGTCAGCGCCATGACCGCCAGTTCCTGGTCGTCGAGCACGTCGTCGCCGTCCTTGGCCGCGGCCAGCGCGCTGATCAGGTCATCCCCGGGGGCGCGCCGCCGCTCGTCGACCAGCCGAGCGAAGTACGCCCGCAGCTCCGCCTTGGCGGTCGCCGCGGTCTGCCGGCTGTCCGGGCCGGTGGAGAGCAGCTGATGGGCGTACTCCTGCATCCGGGGCCGGTCGACCAGGGGGATCCCGAGCAGCTCGCAGATGGTGTGCTGGGGCAGCTGGTCCGAGAGATGGCGCACCAGATCCGCCGGCTGCCCCGCCGCGGTCATCTCGTCGAGCAGCGTGTCCACGAGCCGTACGATCGCCATCCGCATCGGTTCCACATGCCGCGGGGTGAAGGCCTGCGATGCCAGCTGCCGCAGCCGGCTGCTGCGTGGCGGGTCCATCACGTTGATCGACTCCGGGGAAACGATCGGCTCCGGCGTCAGCCGCGGATAGTCGTGCCCCATGATCTCCGCCCGGCTGAACCGGTGATCGGTGGTCACCTTCCGTACCCCGTCGAACCCGGTGACCAGCCAGGCATGGGCGTCGCCGTACGGCAGCCGGATCCGGGTGATGTTCTCGCGGGCCATCAGCTCCGCGAGCGAGGGGTCGAACTCCAGGCCATCGCTGAAGTCGAACGGGCAGGTGGTTACTTCGCCGGTTTCGGGCATCGCTGCTACTCCAGCTCCAGGACGACGATCGCTGCTGACGCGCACATGAGACGGGCGGGAGACAGCCGTCCCGGCGTTTCCCGCATATGCCATATGTGTGCACTGCATCAGTGCCGGACACCTCCGCACACCCGGATGGCCCCGTCCGACCGGCCTGCGGATGTCCCGACGGAGGGCGTGAGGACCGCCTGGACTCCGGAGCGGGGGTAAGGCTCCGCAGTCACCCGAAAGTGGCAATGGCTGTGTGCATGACACTCTGTGCGGGTCGATAGCGTGGGGCGCGGGAAGAGCTGGTTCCGCACTCCGGGGCCCGTCGGCATCCCTGCTCCGCCGCACCCACGACAGACAAGGACCCTCTCCCATGCCCACTCGCCGCACCGTGGCCGCCGTGGCGCTCCTCGCCGGTACCGCACTCGCCGGCGGCGCCGTCGTAGCCGTCCAGTACCTCGCGACACCGGACACCGGGGTGAGCGTGCGTTCCGAGCCGAAGAAGAGCCGCGCCGACCATCTGCGCCTGTGGGAGGCCGAACTCGCGAAGTCCGGCCGGAAGCTCCCCGCCGGAGCGGACCGGATGACGACCCAGGAGATCATGGACGCCTGGACCTCGGAGCGGGCGAAGTACGCCGAGCCGAGCTGATCCGTCGGCCCGGCGGGACCACGCCTGAGAGGAACGGGGCCCGGAACCGGGCCCCGTTCCCCTGTGTGACGTGGATCAGGCGGCGTCGGCCGCGTCGATCACGTTCGCGGCCTGCTAATCGCGACGCCGGACGCCCGCACACCCCTTGTCTGATGGAGCGTCAGCCAAGACCATGGTGGTCCATCGAATATGACGGGTCGTCAGATCGAGGGGATCGATCATGGTGGTGTACGGGATGCAGCTCCCGGTCCAGTCGCAGAGCACCATCTACGCCGAGTCCTGGGAAGCCTCCGCAGGTCCCCTCGACCTCGCCGAGATCGCCCGCACCGCCGACCGCACCGGCTTCGCCTACATCGCGAGCTGCGACCATGTCGCGATCCCGCGCCGGCTCGCCGCCGCCATGTCGACCGTCTGGTACGACCCCGTCGCCACGCTCTCGTTCCTCGCCGCCGTCACCGAGCGCGTACGCCTCCTCAGTCATGTCGCCGTCGTCGGACTTCGCCATCCCCTCCTCACCGCCAAGCAGTACGCGACGCTCGACCATCTCTCCGCCGGCCGTCTGATCCTCGGCGTCGGCGCGGGGCACGTGCGGGAGGAGTTCGAGGTGCTCGGGGTGGACTTCGAGCGGCGCGGGGCCGTGCTCGACGAGACGATCGACGCGCTCAGGGCGGCGCTCGGGCCCGAGGAGTTCCCGCGGTTCGCCGGGGAGCGGTTCGCCTTCGAAGGGCTCGGGCAGCGGCCCCGGCCCGCCCGGGCCCAGGTGCCGGTCTGGATCGGCGGCTCCTCACCCGCCGCCGTGCGCCGCGCCGCCCTCAAGGGCGACGGCTGGCTGCCGCAGGGCGATCCGCGTGACCGGCTCCCCGCGCAGATCGCGAAGCTCAGGGCACTTCGCGCGGAGGCGGGGATCGCGGACCCCATCGAGATCGGCGCGATCACCGAGCCGCTGTACGTCGGCGACGCCGCCTGGGAGGTCGGCCGGCGGACCCTCACCGGCAAACCGGACGCGCTCGCCGAGTCGCTGCGCGCCTACGGCGCGATGGGCGTGGACCAGATCCAGGTGCGGTTCCGCAGCCGGAGCCGCAGTGAACTCACCGACCAGATGGCGGCCTTCGCCGCCGACGTCGCACCACACCTGAACTGAGGAGAGTGGCATGGGGAAGCTGGACGGACGGGTCGTCCTCATCACGGGCGCCGCGCGCGGCCAGGGCGAGCAGGAGGCCCGGCTCTTCGCCGCGGAAGGCGCGAAGGTCGTCCTCGCGGACGTCCTGGACGACCAGGGCGAGGCGCTCGCCAAGGAACTCGGCGAGGGCACGGCCGCGTACGTACACCTGGACGTCGGCCAGGAGGCGGACTGGGCCGCCGCCGTCGCCGCCGCCAGGAACGCCTTCGGCCGCATCGACGGCCTGGTCAACAATGCGGGCATCCTCCGCTTCAACGAGCTGGTGAGTACGCCCCTGGAGGAGTTCCAGCAGATCATCCAGGTCAACCAGGTCGGTGCGTTCCTGGGCATCAAGACCGTCGCGCCCGAGATCGAGGCGGCCGGCGGCGGCACGATCGTCAACACGGCCTCGTACACGGCGCTCACCGGCATGTCCTACGTCGGTGCCTACGCGGCGACCAAGCACGCCATCCTCGGCCTGACCCGGGTGGCCGCGATGGAGCTCGCCGGGAAGAAGATCCGGGTCAACGCCGTCTGCCCGGGAGCCGTGGACACCCCGATGAGCAACCCGGGGGGCGCGGACCCGGAGGCGCTCGACGAGCTGTACCAGAAGCTGGTGCCCCTCGGGCGGGTCGGGCAGCCGGAGGAGGTGGCGCGGCTGGCGCTCTTCCTTTCCTGTGAGGACTCCTCGTACATCACGGGCCAGCCGTTCGTCATCGACGGAGGCTGGCTGGCCGGGGTGAGCGTTCTCTGACAAGTCTCTGATGCATCGTCAGATCGGCTCGGGCCGCTCTATTGACGCCCCGGACGCACGGTGGAACAGTCGACGCATTCAGATCTGACGATACGTCAGAAACGTAGGGACGGTGGTGGGACCCCCATGGAATTCGGGCTCTTCGTACAGGGTTACGTCGGCAAGCGCGCCGAGACCGACCCGCTCGCCGAGCACAAGGCACTGATGGAGGAGACCGAGTACGTCATCCAGGCGGACAAGTCGGGCTTCAAGTACGCCTGGGCCTCCGAGCACCACTTCCTGGAGGAGTACTCGCACCTCTCGGCGAACGACGTCTTCCTCGGCTATCTCGCACACGCCACCGAGCGGATCCACCTGGGTTCAGGGATCTTCAACCCGCTGGCGCAGGTCAACCACCCCGTGAAGGTCGCCGAGAAGGTGGCCATGCTCGACCATCTGAGCGAAGGACGCCATGAGTTCGGCTCGGGGCGCGGAGCCGGCTCGCACGAGATCCTGGGGTTCATCCCCGGCGTCACCGACATGAACTACACCAAGGAGATCTGGGAAGAGACCATCGCCGAGTTCCCCAAGATGTGGCTCCAGGAGGAGTACGTCGGCTTCCAGGGGAAGCACTGGTCGCTGCCGCCGCGGAAGGTGCTGCCGAAGCCGTACGGGAAGTCCCACCCGGCGATGTGGTACGCGGCAGGCTCCCCGCCCTCGTACGCCATGGCCGCCAGGAAGGGTCTCGGGGTGCTGGGCTTCAGCGTCCAGAAGGTCTCCGACATGGAGTGGGTGCTGGACCAGTACAAGGGGGCGATCGGCGGCGCCGAGCCGATCGGTGACTACGTGAACGACAACGTCATGGTCACCTCGACGGCGATCTGCGCGCCCACGCACGAGGAGGCCGTGCGGATCGCGGCGGGCGGCGGCCTGCACTACCTCCAGTCACTGGTCTTCCGCTACCACGACACCTTCCCGCGGCCCGAGGGCTTCCCGGTCTGGCCGGAGACGCTGCCGGAGTTCAACGAGGAGCTCATCGAACTCCTCATCGCCGAGGAACTGCTGATCTGCGGCGATCCGGACGAGGTGCTCGCGCAGTGCAAGCGGTGGGAGCAGGCGGGAGCGGACCAGTTGTCGTTCGGACTGCCGATCGGTATCTCGAAGCACGACACGCTCCAGACGATCAAGCTCATCGGCGAGCACGTGATCCCCAAGATCGACACGGACCCGGTCCACCGGACGACCCGCTTCCGCGACGCGGCATGACCGGGGGCTCACGCCCCCGGACCCCCGCCGGGGCTGCTTTTCCGGGCCGACCCCCGAAATCCAGCCCGTGCGGCGATTGAGGACGGACACTCCGGCCCGCCGGACGGCACCGGGCTGCCACGGAGCCCTGGCCGAAGGCCGGACCGGGGTCCAAGGCGGAGCCCCGAACACAGACCGCGGGCGGCGTCTTCCCGGACCGCCACCCGCGCCGGCCCCGGTCGGAGGCATCGCCGTGGCTGCGGCCGGCCACGACGGCCCCTGGCCGGGGCGCAGACATACCCGCCGCACGCGAAAGGGACGCCCACCATGCTCGACCACCTCATCACGCGCGCAACCGTCGTCGACGGCACCGGCGCCCCCGCCTACCCAGCCGACGTCGGCCTCCGCGACGGCCGCATCGCCGTCATCGCCGAGCCGGGCACCGTCACCGAAGAGGCCCGGACCAGCGAGGACGCGCACGGCCTCGTCCTCACACCCGGGTTCGTCGACCCGCACACCCACTACGACGCGCAGCTCTTCTGGGACCCGTACGCCACTCCCTCCATGAACCACGGAGTGACGACCGTCGCGGGCGGCAACTGCGGATTCACCCTCGCTCCGCTCAACCCCGACCGTCCCGAGGACGCCGACTACACGCGCCGCATGATGTCCAAGGTCGAGGGCATGTCCCTGGTCGCGCTCGAAGAGGGTGCGCCCTGGAACTGGCACACCTTCGGCGAGTACCTCGACGCCCTCGACGGCCGTATCGCCGTGAACGCGGGCTTCATGGTGGGCCACTGCGCGCTCCGCCGGCACGTCATGGGCCCGGACGCGGTCGGCGGGAAGCCCACCGCCGCCCAACTCGACGACATGCTGCGGCTGTTCCACGAAGCCATGGACGCCGGCGCCTGGGGCCTGTCCACCACCCAGTCGTCCACCCACTCCGACGGTGACGGGAAGCCCGTCGCCTCCCGGCACGCCGATCCCGCCGAACTGCTCGCCCTCTCCCGCGCAGTCGCGGAGCACGAGGGCACCCAGCTCGAAGCCATCGTCGCGGGCTGCCTCGACCAGTTCAGCGACGACGAGATCGACCTCTTCGTGGAAATGAGCACCGTCGCGGGACGGCCCCTCAACTGGAACGTCCTCACGATCGACGCCGCCGTACCCGAGCGCGTGCCCCGCCAGCTCGTCCCGAGCGAACGCGCCCGTAAGGCCGGCGGCCGGATCGTCGCGCTGACCATGCCGATCCTCACCCCCATGAACATGTCGCTGGGCACCTTCTGCGCGCTCAACCTCATCCCCGGCTGGGGCGAGATCCTCTCCCTCCCCGTCCCGGAGCGGATCGAGAAGCTCCGCGACCCGGACGTCCGTGCCGGGATGCTGCGCCGCGCCGACTCCAAGGAGGCCGGAGTCTTCCGCCGCCTCGCCAACTTCGGCCGGTACGTCATCGGCGACACCTACAGCAAGGAGAACGAGGGCCTGAGCGGCCGGGTCGTGAACGACATCGCCGCCGAACGCGGCCAGGACGCCTTCCAGTGCCTCGTCGAGATCTGCGCCAACGACGACCTGCGTACGGTCCTGTGGCCCATGCCCACCGACAACGACCCCGCGAGCTGGGCGCTGCGCGCCGAGACCTGGCAGCACGAGGACGTCATGCTCGGCGGCTCCGACGCGGGCGCGCACCTGGACCGGATGTGCGGCGCGCCGTACACCACCCGCTTCATCGGCGACTGTCTGCGCGGGCGGAAGCTGGCCTCGCTGGAGCAGGCGGTGAAGATGCTCACCGACGACCCGGCGCAGCTCTTCGGTCTGCGCGAGCGCGGCCGCATCGTCGAGGGCTTCCACGCCGACCTGGTCCTCTTCGACCCGGAGCGGATCGACGCGGGCCCGGCGACTCTCGTCCACGACCTGCCGGGCGACAGCCCGCGGCTGGACTCGCGGGCGGTCGGCATCGTGTCCGTACGCGTCAACGGCGTGGAGACCATCCGCGACGACGAGGTGACCGGGGCGATCCCGGGCCGGGTGCTGCGGTCGGGCCGTGACACCAGGACGGTGAGCACGAGGTGAGCGTCGGCCGGTACGGGGTGAGCAAGCCGCAGCGGCTGTACGTAGGAGGGGAGTGGGTCGAGCCCGACCTCGGCCACTACGAGGTGATCGACCCGGCGACGGAGGAGCCCGTCGGTCTGGCGCCCGAGGCGAGCCGGGACCAGGCGTACGAGGCCGCGGCCGCCGCCCGGGAAGCCTTCGAGTCCTGGTCCGGTACGGCCCCCGAGGAGCGGGCGGCGATCCTGGACCGGGCGGCGGATGTGATCCAGCGCGAGTTCGAGACGTACGCGGAACTCGCCCGCGCCGAGACGGGGGCGACGACCGGCACCGCCCGCGGCATGCAGGTCGCGGTCGGCGTGTCGCGCTTCCGGCGGTACGCGAAGGGCGCGCTGGAGCCCGTCGAACAGGGCCTGCCCCCGCAGATCAACGAGGCGGGCCCGATGGGGAAGGCAGGGATCTTCGGTGCGCTCGCCGCCCGCCGCCCGGTCGGCGTGGTCACCTGCATCACCTCGTACAACAACCCGTGGGCGAACCCGGCCGGCAAGGTCGCGCCTGCCCTCGCCATGGGCAACACGGTCGTGGTGAAGCCCGCGCCGCAGGATCCGCTCTCCGTTTACCGGATGGCGGAGGCGCTCGCGGAGGCGGGCGCGCCGCCGGGTGTGGTGAACGTCGTCTCCGGAACCCGTACGGAGGTGGGGGAGGCGGCCGTCGACTCGCCGGACGTCGACATGGTCAGCTTCACCGGCTCCACGGCCGTCGGCCAGCGCATCGGCGAGGTGTGCGGCCGCGGCATGAAGCGGCAGCTGATGGAGCTGGGCGGGAAGGGCGCGGCGCTCGTCTTCGACGACGCCGACCTCGACTCCGCGGTGATGGGTATCGGCACGACGTTCGCTTTCTACAGCGGCCAGATCTGCACCGCGCCGACCCGCGTCCTCGCCCAACGTGCGGTGTACGACCGGCTGATCGAGAAGCTGACGGCCTACCTCGGCTTCATGAAGGTCGGCGACCCGGCGGCGCGCGGCACGGTCGTCGGCCCCGTGATCTCCGCGGCCCATCGCGACCGGATCGAGTCGTACATCGAGCTGGGGAAGAAGGAGGGCGCGCGGCTGGTCGCCGGCGGCGAGCGCCCCGGTGGCCCGGACTTCGCGCGCGGCTTCTACGTCGCCCCGACGCTCTTCGCGGACTGCACCAACGAGATGCGTGTCGTACGGGAGGAGATCTTCGGCCCGGTGGTGGTCGTGGTCCCCTTCGAGGACGAGGAGGAGGGCGTCGCGCTCGCCAACGACAGCGACTACGGACTGATCGACTACGTCTGGTCCGGGGACGCCGCGCGGGCCTTCCGGGTGGCGCGGCGGCTGCGGTCCGGCGGCGTCGGGATCAACACGATCGGCCGGAACATGGAGGCGCCGTTCGGGGGGTTCAAGAAGAGCGGGGTGGGGCGGGACGTGGGTTCGTACGCCCTGCACGCGTACAGCGAGACGCAGGCGATCGTGTGGCCGGGCGGTTGAGCCCCTGGTGACTGAGCCTCTGGTCACTGAGACATGAACCACTGGAAAATTTCCAAAAGGGCATAACGGGCACAGCTGCGGTTTTCGCAATCCGGAACGTTTCGCCTTGCACCTATAAATATATCGGGGTGATCCTGATTCACCTTTCAATCAGCGGTCGAATGGGGATCAGATGGGGTGGATCCAAGGATAGATCGTCGTAGCTCAAGCCTCCGGATACGGGAACCGCAGCACTTAACGTCCTCCTCATGACTCAGCTGGAGACGCGGCCCCAGGTCGGAGACACGGTACGGGGACGCTCCGAAGGGGGCGTCCGCACCGAAGGGGGCGTTCGCACCAAGGGACTCGGCGGCAATTCCGTCGGCCTCATGGGCAGTGCCGTCATCGGTATCTCGACGGTCGCCCCCGTGTACTGCCTGACTTCCACACTCGGCTCGACGGCCGGCGAGGTCGGGCTGCAGATGCCCGCCATCTTCCTGGCCGGCTTCCTGCCGATGCTCCTGGTCGCCTTCGCGTACCGCGAGCTCAACAAGGTCATGCCGGACTGCGGCACCTCCTTCACCTGGACCGTGAAGGCCTTCGGCCCGCGGATCGGCTGGATGTGCGGCTGGGGCCTGGTCATCGCGACGATCATCGTGCTGTCCAACCTCGCGGGCGTCGCGACCTCCTACTTCTGGCTGCTGGCCGGTGAGATCTCGGGCAGCGAGTCGATCGCCGCCCTGGACGACAACAAGGCCGTCCACATCCTCACCTGCCTCACCCTGATCGCCGTCGCCACCGCGATCAGCTACCGCGGCATGACCGCCACGAAGGGTGTGCAGTACGCCCTCGTCGGCCTCCAGCTCGTCGTCCTCGCGGTGTTCGTGGCCATGGCCCTCCAGAAGGCGGGCAGCGGTGCCCTCGACACCGGCGTCAGCTTCTCCTGGTCCTGGATGAACCCCTTCGCGGTCCAGTCCTTCGCGGCCTTCACCGCGGGTCTCTCCCTGTCGATCTTCATGTACTGGGGTTGGGACGCCTGTCTGTCCACGAACGAGGAGACCACCGGCTCCGCCAAGACCCCCGGCCGTGCCGCGCTCGTCGCGATGGTCGTCCTGGTCGGCTCGTACCTCGCCACCGGTGTCGCCGCGCAGATGGCCGTGGGCTCGGGAGACAAGGGTCTCGGCCTCGCCAACCCGGACACCTCCGACAACGTCTTCGCCGCGCTGGCCGGCCCGGTGATGGGACCGGTCCTCGGCATCGCGCTCTTCGTCGCCGTCCTGGCCTCGGCCGCCGCCAGCCTCCAGACGACGTTCATCCCGGTCGCCCGCACGGTGCTCGCGATGTCCGCGTACGAGGCCCTCCCCGCGTCCTTCGCGAAGGTCCACCCCCGCTTCAAGGTCCCCGGCAAGGCCACGGTCGTGGCGGGCGTCGCCACCGGCGCGTTCTACACGGTCATGACCCTGGTCAGCGAGAACGTCCTGGTCGACACGATCTACGCGCTCGGCCTCATGATCTGCTTCTACTACGCGCTGACCGCCTTCGCCTGCGTCTGGTACTTCCGGGGCGAGCTGACGAACTCCGCCAGGGACGCGCTCTTCAAGGGCGCCCTGCCGGCCCTCGGCGGCCTCATGCTCACCGCGGTCTTCGGCAAGACGCTGTACGACATGTGGGACCCGGCCTACGGCTCCGGCTCCGCGGTCCTCGGTGTCGGCTCGGTCTTCGTGATCGGCGTCGGCCTGCTGCTCCTGGGCGTCGTGATCATGCTGATCATGCAGCGCCGCAGCCCGGCGTTCTTCCGTGGCGAGGTCCTGACGAAGGAGACCCCGTCCCTGGTCGTCGCGGACTGACCGCGCCCTCCGTCTGCGGCTGAAACGTCCGGGCCCGGCCCCCATCCCCCGGGGGCCGGGCCCGGTCCTTTCCGGACTTCACCGGGGTTCGGCGGACTTCACCGGGGTTCAGCGCGGCGGCGCGCGCGTACGGCCGCGGCCAGGAGGAGTTCGTCCGTGGCCATCTCCGCGTCCCGGGAGGGGTCGTTGACGGGGATCCGTTTGCGAAGGTCGGCTACTCGACCCGGAGGACGATCTTGCCCTGCGTACGGCCCTGCTCGCCGTACGCGTGCGCCTTCGCCGCCTCCTCCAGCGGCAGGACCGTGTCGACGTGGGCCCGGAGCTTCCCCTCCTCGACGAGGCGGACGACCGCCTGCAGGCCCGCGCGGTCCGGCTCGACCAGGGTCCACCCGGTGCGCACGCCGAGCGCCTCGGCCCGTCCGGCGGGCGGCAGGTCGTCCGGCGACGTCAGCGTGACCAGGTGGCCGCCGCGTCGCAGGACCTCCAGGGACCGTGCTCCGTACTCCCCGCCGATGGAGTCGAGGACGATGTCCACGTCCCGCACCTGCTCCGTGAAGTCGGCCTCCCGGTAGTCGATCAGCTCGTCCGCGCCGAGCTCCTTCAGGAAGCCGTGCTTCCCCGCGCTCGCCGTCCCGATGACGTACGCCCCGTGCGCCTTGGCGATCTGGACGGCCAGGTGGCCCACGCCGCCGGCCGCCGCGTGGATCAGCACGCGCTGCCCGGCGCGCAGCCCCGCCGTCTCGACCAGCGACTGCCAGGCGGTGAGCGCGGCCAGCGGCAGCGCGGCGGCCTGTACATGGTCGATGCCGGCCGGCTTGCGGACGAACTGCCGGGCGGGGGCGCTCACGTACTCGGCGTACGCACCCGCCTGGTGCGGGAAGCGCGGCATGCCGAACACCTCGTCGCCGGGCCGGTACAGCGTCACCCCGGGGCCGACCGCCTCGATGACGCCGGACACGTCCCAGCCCAGGATCGGGATGTCGCCCCACGTGACGAGGGCACCGGTGGCGCGGGTCTTCCAGTCGGCGGGGTTGACGCCTGCGGCGTGCACCCGGACCAGGATCTCGTTCAGGCCCGGCTCGGGGCGGTCGATCTCGACCGGGACCAGGACGTCGGGGGAGCCCCATTCGCGGGGGCTGACGGCACGCATCGTGTTGCTCATTGATCATGTCCTCTCTGGTGAGCAGCCACCAGAGTGCGCCGGAACGGACGATCGCAGTGCTGGCAGTTTGGCCATCATGTGACAGAATCTGGCCATGGCCACTTCCTTCGTGTCACCGGTGCCCGTGCCGACGAAGGCGCAGGCGAAGACGTCCGCGAAGGCTCCGGCGAAGGCACCGGCACCCCCAAAGGCGCCGGAGGGCGACGCGCCCGCCGCGCACCGAGTGGCAGTCCTCGCGCTCGACGGTGTGCCCCCGTTCGAGCTGGGCATCCCGTCCCGGGTCTTCGGAAGCGCCCTCGACGACGAGGGGCGGCCGCTCTACGAGGTCGTCGTCTGCACCATCGACGGGCAGCCGGTGGACAGCGACGCGGGGTTCGCCGTCGCCGTCAGCCACGGACCGGAGGCGCTCGAAAGCGCGGACACGGTGATCGTCGCGCCCTCCTGCGCCATCGGCTACCTCGCGGAGGGCGGGCCGCTTCCCGCACCCCTGGCCGCCGCACTCGACAGGATCCGCCCCGGGGCCCGGATGGTGTCCATCTGCAGCGGCTCCTACGTCCTCGCCGCCGCCGGGCTGCTTGACGGCCGGCCCGCGACGACGCACTGGCAGACGGCGCGCGAGTTCCAGCGGGCCTTCCCCCGGATCAAGGTCGACGAGGACGTGCTTTTCGTGGACGACGGAGACGTGCTGACCTCGGCGGGCATCGCCGCGGGTGTCGATCTGTGCCTGCATCTCGTACGCCGCGACCACGGCGCGACGGTGGCCAACCACGTCGCCCGCCGTTGTGTCGTACCGCCGTGGCGGGACGGTGGTCAGGCCCAGTTCATCGAGCGGCCCGTCCCGGAGCCGACCGTGGCGACGACGGCAGCCACGCGCGCCTGGGCGCTGGAACGCCTCCAGGAGCCGCTGACCCTCGGCGAGCTGGCCGATCACGCCCGGATGAGCCTGCGCACGTTCACCCGCCGCTTCCGTGACGAGGTCGGCATGACACCCGGCCGCTGGCTCACGGCCCAGCGCGTCGAACTCGCCCGCCAGTTGCTGGAGTCCAGCGACCTGTCCATCGACCTGGTCGCCCACCGCGCCGGATTCGGCACGGCCAACTCTCTCCGGCAGCACATGCGTTCCCTGCTCGGCACGTCACCGGCCGCCTACCGGCGTACGTTCAACGGGCAGGGCCAGGGGCAGGTGCAGGGCCAGAGCGCGGCTGCGGCTGCGGCCAGGACCTGAGCGCCGCGCTTCCCGGACCAGGCCCGGCTCGGCCCGGACCGACAGTCCGGGCCGAGGGAAACACGTAGCCGCCGGGTCAGGCGGAGTGCCCCAGGAAGATCGGGTTCGTGAACGCCGCCAGCGGCCCGGGGAAGTTCGGGATCACCGCCGCGTGCCGCACCTCTGCCCGTGCGTACGCCGCGTACGCCGCCGTCGTACGCCACTCCACCGTGCCCGTCCCCTCCACCGGAAGCGTCGCCGTGTGGAGCACCCCCTGATCGGTGACGATCCGGGCGGTGCGGCCCGGCGCGCCCGTCACCTCCAGACGGACGGTCACCGGATCGTCGGCGTCGACGCGGAGCCGCTCGCCGATGCCCGCGTGGCCGCCGGGCCCGCCCACCGCGCTGAAGGACAGCGACACGGCCGACGACTCGGCGATGTACGAACGGCCCGCCCGGATGCCGTCGAGGATCGCCTCGCGGGTCAGGTCGTCGGCGAGGACGACGGTCTGCGGAGTGCCGACGCGATCCGGGTCGCGGTGGGCGTCGCTGTTGCCCATCGCCGGGGTCCAGCGCCGGCCCGAACGCGCGGAGGCGACCAGGGTGTTGTCCCACGACGCCAGCGACACGTCGTCGTCCGGGGTGTACGGGCCGTTCCACACCTCCACTGCGTCCGCCTCGCCGAAACCGAACTTCCAGTTGCAGCCGATGCAGGTCGCGTGCGGGTGCGCCGGGACGACCAGGCCGCCGGCCCGCCGGATCTCGCGGGCGTAGTGCCCGAAGCGGTTGTCGCGGGCCCGGTAGCGCCAGTCGACGAAGGTGCCCGGGTCGGTGCCGAGCGCGACGACATGCCCGTTGCGGGTGGTGACCTCCTCCCCGAGGAGTACGAGCAGGTCGTCGCCCGCCGCGTCCGCCCAGTGCGCGTGCGCGGCATGCGTGTTGTGCTCACTGCTGTTGATGAAGTCGAGCCCGGCGGCGCGGGCGAGCGCCGCGATCTCGGCGGGCGTGCGCCTGCCGTCCGAGTACCAGGAGTGCAGGTGGCAGTCACCCCGGTACCAGGCCCGGCCACGCCCCTTGGCCCGCTCGGGCGGGTACACGGGACTCGGGGTCTTCGTGGACGTCCCGTACGTGAGCGTGATCGTGACGGTGTACGGGAGTCCCTGCGGCGCGACCGTGTAGGGGCCGAGTGCGATGTACCAGGTGCCCGCGCGGATCGGCCCCGGAATGTACCCGGGCGTCGCCTCGTCCCCCCGGATGAAGAACTCACTGCGCGCCCCGCCCGACCAGCCCCGGAAGCCCTTGCCGCCGAGCGCCGTGCCGCGCTCGTCGAAGATCCCGATGTCGAGGGCGTTGCCCTGGGTACCGGCGGGGACGGGCGGCTTCTCGTACGCGTACGACACCCGGATCTCCGAGACGCCGCGGGGGATCTCGACGGGCAGGTACACGAAGTCGGGGGAGCCGGGCGGCAGGGTGCCGCTCACGACCTTGCTGGTGGTGCTCCCATGCTCTGCTGCCTCGGCGAAGCTCACGCTGCTCAACGTAAGCGCGGCAGCGGCTCCCGTCACGAACAGTGCGCGTCTGCTGATGGTCGAGTCGTGGTCGTTGCACATGCCGTCGGCTCCCCAGGGGTGGTGAGAGGGACAGGGGTGGTGCCTGACCAACCTGGTACTCGGCGGTGAACCACGGTGCAAGGGTGGGGGATTGGCAAATGTCCGGGGCGTTGCGTTACCGGGCTCTCGGAATCCGCGACCGTTCGGCTTACCTTGGGCCCGCCACCAGAGCTGAGGACAGCTGACGACGCAGGGGGACGCGCATGCGGATCTCGACCACGATCTTCCTCACGGACGAGACGATCACACCGGTACGGCTGGCCCGTGAGCTGGAGGAACGCGCCTTCGCCGGGCTGTATCTCCCCGAGCACACCCACATCCCGGTCGAGCGCGCGACCCCGTACCCCGCGGGCGGCGACCTCCCGCCCGAGTACGGCCGCACCCTCGACCCCTTCGTCGCCCTCGGCCAGGCAGCGGCCGTGACGACGACGCTCGGCCTCGGCACGGGCGTCACCCTCGTCGCCCAGCACGACCCGATCGCCCTCGCCAAGCAGATCGCGACCCTCGACCACCTGAGCGGCGGCCGCCTCACCCTCGGCATCGGCTTCGGCTGGAACGAGGAGGAGGCCGCGGACCACGGCGTGGAGTGGTCGACGCGGCGCGAGCTGGGCCGGGACCGGATGGGCCTGATGCGTGCGCTGTGGGCGTCCGAACCGACCGCGTACAAGGGCGACTTCGGGTCGGTGCGCGCGTCGTACGCGTACCCGAAGCCGGTGACGGGCGGCGCCCCACGCACTCTTGTCGGCGGCGCGGCGGGCCCGAAGCTCTTCGCCCACATCGCCGAGTACGCGGACGGCTGGATGCCGATCGGCGGGCGGGGCCTGACGGAGTCCGTGCCGGCGCTGCGAGAGGCGTGGTCGGCAGCGGGCAGGGACGCGGGTGCGCTGCAGGTCGTCCCGTACGCGGTCCTGCCGACGCCGGGGAAGCTGGCGCACTACGCGGAGCTGGGGGTGGAGGAGGTGGTGCTGCAGCTGCCGCCGGCGGGGGAGGGGGAGGTGCTGAGGGTGCTGGACGAGTACGGGCGGTACGTGTGACGCGGTGCCCGGTGCCGGTGCCGGTGCCGGTGCCGGTGGCCGAGGAACCTGTTCAAGTCAGCGATCACCGTAGGCGCGGCCGTCGGCCACCGGCGCTTCCCTACGCGAGTAGGGGCTGATCGTTCCTACGTCAATGCGACGCCAAGATGCGCTGGATGGTCATGCGGGTGAAGGTGCGGGCGCGGTGGGCGCGAAGAGGCCGGCGGAGGGGTGGGCGCGGGGCGGTGGATCCGTAGCGTCGGGCGTGGATGCCGGCGACGACGGCGGGTGGAGCGCCCATGGCGCGGAGGACGTCGAGGGCTTCGCCCTTGGTGATGAGGCGCCCGTCGTCCAGGGTGACGGTCGCCCGGGCCACGGTCAGCAGGCCCAGGTCGACCCAGATGTCCCGGAGCCAGAGGGTCGGCTTCGACGTGGCGGGCAGCCAGAAGCCTTCCAGGTCGGCGCGGATGAAGGCGGAGAGTTCCTCGTCACTGACCCGGGGGAGGAGTTCGGTGGGTGAAGAGCCGAACAGGGCCGAGTCCCCCGTGTGGAGTTCACGACGACTGACCGGAGTGACCGGCCGGGTCAGCAGCTCTTGATGGGCCCACGTGAGATGGCGGACGTCAGGATCCGGCAGCTGCTCGCGCACCACGTAGGAGCAGTGCAGCTTGGCGGCCGCGGGGAACTCCGCCGCGAGGGCTTGGTGGAGGCGCTTGAGCTGATGCCGCTGGGCATCGGTCACGCCGGACTCGATGACCGCCACGATGTCGAGATCGCTGCGGCCGGGCTGGAAGTCGCCCAGCGCCAGCGAGCCGTGCGCCCACAGGGCAACCAGTGGCAGCGTCTCGCGCAGGCCGGTGAGGAAGTGGTTCAGCAGCGCGTCAATGGCGTTGTCCCCCACGCGTGTCACAGCCGCCCTAGCCGTCCGAGTCGCTGTGTTGGCCCAAGCTTCGACTCCCGCCACCCGTACGCCCCGACCGGCGCACCAGCTCACCCGCCGCCAGGGTCACGGCGGCACCCGCGCGCACCCAGCGCGGGCCGCCCCGCGCCGCCCATACGACACAGACGCAGCCCCCCACGGCGAGCACGAGGACTCCGGACAAGACGAGCACGACCATGCTCTTCCCCCTCCTACCTACTTCCGTTGCTGTCCCCGCAATCCTCGCAGCCCGTCGAACTCGCCGCGCTCGGTTCGCTCGGCGAGGTCCTGCATGGCCTCCAGCCGCTTGAGCCTCTGGACGTAGTCGAGCAGAGCGCCGTTGATGGTGTCCTTCTTGGTCGTCGTCCCCATAAGACGCATGGCCTCGGTCAGGACGGCGTCGTCGATGTTGACGTTGGTCATGCTCATCCCGACCTCCATGTGCGTCTTGCGGGTCAACCATCCACGTCATCCGCATGCTCCAGGGGTGAGGCTCTCGCGCCTGTGCGGCCACGGGCTCAGGCCGCCAGAGCTGCCGAGGTCGTCGGGGTGTCGCAGTCGCGACAGAAGCCCGGTTCCGCGGCCCGGAAGGCACGGTCGCAGCGGTCGCAGTTCTGGAGTGGGTGGGGGCGGGGCGGTGGTGCCGGGGTGGCTGGGAGCGGCGGGGGCAGGAGCGTCGTCAGCCGGTGGCCGAGGATCGCGGCGGGGTGGTGGATCCGGCCCTGCGGGAGCTCGGCGGTGAGGGTACGGCGTACGGCGTCGGGGGCGATACCGCGCTCCAGCCAGGTGTCGACGGCCGGGGCGAGTCGGCGCACGTCACGCGCGGCGAGGATCAGGCGGGGGTCGTCGCGCCGCAGCCCGGCGAGGAGCGAGGCGGCGGGCGTGGAGGGCGCGGCCTCCGGCTCGGGTGGCGGCGGCGCCGGGGTCGGCTCCGGCTCCGGGGCGCGTCGCTCCGTCTGTAGCTCGGGCTCGGCTCGCATCGCTGACGGATTGTTGTACGAGAGCGTCAACGTGATCACAGTTCCCGACGGCAGCCGCACCTGGATGCGCGCGAGGTAACCGTGCTGCTCCAGTTCCCGCAGGGCGGCGGCGATCCTGATTTCCCCTTCGGGAAAGCGTTCGGCGAGACGCTTGATGGAGACCCTCGCACCGGCGGGCAGCGACTGGATGTGGACCGCCAGCCCGATCGCGGTGAGGGAGAGCTCGGCGTGCTGGGCGAGGTGGTTTCCGACCACGACGAAGCGTTCCGTGTGCCGAACGTTGATGTGCTGGACGCCGGGCCGGTGAACGGGCGGCGGCGCGCACGAGGGCGCGTTAAGCTGCGGATCAGCCATCGGAAGTGTGCTTCTTCCTGGGTGGTCAGGCCCTCGATCGGGATGCCAGTCCCGGCCGGGGGCCGTTGCATGTGTGCGGTTGCCGAGGCCGAGCCTGCACCGCGAAGTGGCATATGCGCCAGCTGGGTTGGAACAGATCACCCGTGTGAGTGAGCCTGGCCGGTGAGGGGCTGGGGGAGGGTTGGGGAGGTTCTTTCCCCGGGTTCTTTGATCTTTTGGCGTCGCGGGCCACCGGGTTCTGGTGCACCGGGTCGTGGAAACCTCGATGCGGTCAAAGTGGTGCGAGGCAGGCTTCTCGGACCGGACCGTCAATGCGGCGAGTCCGGGTCGCCGTCGAGTGGTGCGTTGGCCGAGTGAGCGAACCTGAGCGTGTGCGGCGGCGGGCGGAGACCATGCCGGTGCCGCAGGGGGCATGGGAGAAGGCTGCCCGCGACCGGATGTGCTTCAGATCGTCCCGCGCGGGTCTCGTGGGCTGTAACGGGTCTATAGTGAACGCTATGGCGTCGACAACGATTCAGGTTCCCCGCGAGACCCGCGACCACCTCGCGGCGCTCGCCGCCGAACGTGGTCTCACGCTGGGCCAGCTGGTCCAGCAGCTCGCCGAGCGGGAGCCCACGGAGGCCCAGATCGCCGAGCGGCTGCGGGCCGACCGCGATGCTGCCCGCCAGAACATGGGCTCCGCGATGAGCGACGACGAGTTCGACCAGGCACCCGACATCCTCGGGAACATCTACAAGATCGCGGCGGAGAAGGTGCGGGCCGCGCGGGGCACTGCCGCGTGATCATCCTTGACACCAGCGCGATCCTGGCTCTCGCCGAGGGCCACAAGGTCCTCAATCAGCTCGCCGCCAACATGGCGAAGACACCCGGTGACGCCCTCTGGGTCCCTGCCCTGTGCCTGACACAAGCTGAAACGGACACTGCCGACGCCGGTCGGGCCGCCCTGGCGTTCTCTTCGGTCGCCGTCGACAACCTCGACACCGTGGCCGCGGTCACCGTCGGCACTCTCGTCCGCGACGGCTTCGGCGGCCCCGACACCTGCCACGCTCTCTACTGCGCCTCTCCCCGCCCTCAGTTCACGGGCATGTCGATCCTGCTGACTGCCCGCGAGGACCGGTATCCGCCGGGCATCGTCACCGTGGACATCGACTCGCCGGGGATGCTGGGTTACTACTGACCTCGTGCGCCGGTCTGTGCGTACGAGACGAAGGCGGCCCAGTCGGTGGGCGTGAAGGCGAGCTGGGGACCGGTGAGGTTTTTGGAGTCGCGGACGTGGATGGTGGTGGGGCAGGCTGCGACCTCGACGCATTCGCCGCCCTCGCCGCCGCTGTAGCTGGACTTGCGCCACTCGATGGCGACCTCGACGCAGGTGCCGCCTTCGCCGCCGCTGTAGCTGCTCTTGAACCAGTGGAGCTGCACGGTGTTCATCGACGCTCTCCCAGCATCTTCTCGATCAGGGACAAGGACTCCCGGGGCGTCAGGGCCCGCGCCCGCATGATCCCATAGCGCTCGGTGAAGACACGGACTTCTTCCCGGTCGGTGATCAGCCGGGGGTATCCCTGGATCTCCGTGTATGCCGCCTGGTGCCGCCCCTTGGGGGTCAGCAAGGTGAACGCGCCGTCCATGCAGGGGTGTTCCTCGTGATCAGTCGGCATCACCTGGAGCTCAACGGTCCGCAGTCGCCCGACATGCAGGAGCCGACGCAACTGGCGCTCATGGACGGTCTTTCCGCCGTTCGGCCGTTGCAACACAGACTCCTCCAGCACAAAGCTGAATGTAGGCGCCGGCCAGCACTCGAAGATCTGCTGTCGGGCAAGTCGGTCGGCCACGCGTTTCTCGATGGTCGCCTCATCCAGCAACGGCCGTCGTTGGGCGAAGATCGCCCGGGCGTACTCCTCGGTCTGAAGCAGCCCCGGCACGGCCTGATTGCAGTACTCGTGAAGAGCAACAGACTCCGCTTCCGCCTTGGCGAAGTCCCGGAACCAGTCCGGATGACGCGTCCGCGCTTTCGACAGCGCCTCCTGCACGTCCTCGACCGCCGCCTTCAGCACACCCCCCGCGCCCAGCAAGTCGTCGGCCCGTACGAGGAAGTCGGGCTGCGGAGTCCGTACGCCCCGCTCGATCGCGGAGATCAGATCCTCCCCGCAGTGCACTCCCGCACCCAGCTCCTTCTGGCTCAGCCCGGCCAGCTCCCGGAACACCTTGATCTGCTTGCCGAGCGCCCTGAAGAGATGCGCTGTCCCGTCCACTTCGGCGGGCCGCTCCGGCCGTTCCTCGCGCCCTGCGTTTCCCATGGTCCGTACCGCCCTGTCCGCGTCCCCGACGGTCACGGCCGACACCCCGACAGCGCACCGACCGCACCCGTACCATTACCCAGCGTCGTGACGTCGCTCCTGGTCAGGGTACGGCGGACCGGACACGCTCAGTGACATGAAAGCCGAAACCGCCACCCCCACGGCCGAGTTCACCCAACGCCTCAGTGCCACCCGCCGCGGCGCCCGGCTGGCCCGCCGTCTGGCCGGCCAGCAACTCGACGACTGGGGCGTCCCGTACGGAACCGACCTCTCCGACGCGGCGGCCCTCATCGTGGCCGAGCTCGCGACCAACGCCGTCTCCCACGCGCGTATCCCGGGTCGCGACTTCCAATTACGCCTCGTGCTCGCCCGGATGACCCTCCGTATCGAGGTCTCCGACGCCCGCGGCGACCGCAACCCGACCCTGAGCCCGCCGGCCCTCGACTCCGAGACGGGCCGCGGCTTCCTTCTCGTCGACGCCCTAGCCTTCGCCCTGGCCACGACGTGGGGCACGTCCGACCGCGTCGTCGGCAAGACGGTGTGGGCGGAACTGGTGCCGGCGTGTGTGACCTGGTTGGTTGCTCAATCCGCGACGAGCCGTTTGAAGCGCTGGTCTCGCTGCCCAAACCATCTAATAGAATTTCTGTTAGAGTCGTCATGTGAGTGAGCCGACGTATACCCCGGGCGAGGGGCCGACGAAGTCTGTGTCCGTGTCCGTGCATGAAGGCACGATCGAGGCCGTCCGGGCCCGCGTCGGCAAACGTGGCATTTCCGGCTATGTCGAGGCGGCCATCCAGCGTCAGATCGAGCGCGACAACCTCGCTGAGCTGATTGCTGCGAACGAGGAGATCCACGGCCCGCTTACCCCAGAGGAGATCGCGGCTGCGGAGGCGAGGATGTTCGGCTCGTCGGCGAGCAGCGCCGCATGAGCGGGACGTGGGTTCTGGACAGTGAGGCACTGTCCCTATATCTCCGGGCCGACAGAGATATGACCGCTCTTCTGGCCGCGGCGGCGAAGCGCGACACTCGCGTCATTGTCAGCTCAGTGACCCTGGTCGAGGCTGACCCGAACGGTGTGCACAAGGCTCGCATGGCGTGGGCGCTTTCCCGGCTCATCGTCGAGTCTGTGACGAAGGACGTGGCTGCGCATGCCGTGGAACTCCTGCGCGGGGCCGGCGGGCTGGCAGGCCACAAGTACGCCATCGACGCGATGGTCGCGGCGACTGCTCTGCGGGCTGCGGAGCCGGTGACCGTGCTCACCTCGGACACGGAAGACATGGCGATGCTCTGCGGTCGCGACGTCACCGTGGTGAAGGTCTGATTCCTGCAGCCCTCACGGGCAAGGGGTGCGAGGGCGGCGGCCCTCATCGTGGCCGAGCTCGCGACCAACGCCGTCTCCCACGCGCGTATCCCGGGTCGCGACTTCCAATTACGCCTCGTGCTCGCCCGGATGACCCTCCGCATCGAGGTCTCCGACGCCCGCGGCGACCGCAACCCGACCCTGAGCCCGCCGGCCCTCGACTCCGAGACGGGCCGCGGCCTCCTTCTCGTCGACGCCCTGGCCGCGACCTGGGGCACGTCCGACCGCGTCGTCGGCAAGATGGCCTGGGCGGAACTGCCATTGCCCGTCGCCCAGGTACCGCAAACGTCCTGAACTTTTGCGCCTTCGGTGGCGCGCACCACAGCCCACACCGGTGGGTCCCACGTCTCGCTAATCGCAGCATGAGGCCAGATGAAACCCTGGGGCCAGATTTAGGGTCATAGTAGTACTCCTCGCAGCCGGGTATCTATCCCTTCCGCGGACACGAGAATCGTTCGCGGCAGATCTTGGCGCTCAGTCGCTTACCGGTAGCGACACGATCCAATAGTCGTACTCTTCTGCGGTTACCCCGCAAATGTGGTGTCCGCTGTGGGATCGTGCAATGAATTCGATCCTGTCTTGGTCATCCCTGAGACGGGAGATGTCCGTCTCGGGTGTCAACTGGACCTCCACCCACCCCAGCTCGCCGCTTCCAGTCGTGACGACCGTGACGAGAAATTTGCCATTGTCGGTAAAGATTCCTGACTCCTGCGCCCATTGCCTCCAGAGTAGATTGACCTCTTCTGCTGTTCGTTCGCCCTTCAAAGGGGCGGTTGCAGACGGCTCCACTTCGAAGTTGGCGACCATGCGCCAAGCTCTGTCGACCGTAATTCCGCCGACAGATTTTGCGAGTCCAAAAGAGTTTAGGTGGCTGTTCTGGACTTTCTCAAATAGTGCCTGCTCTCGGGCCTTCATTGCTCATTCTCCCTCGTAGAAGAAGTGGTGATCGCCGCCGGGTTTGTCGATCGCCCGATAGCGCTCCATTTGTGGATAGCCTTCCACGGAATTATCCCAGCCGAAATTCACGAAGGAGCGGCTCTGGTCCTCTAGGGTCTTTCCCTTTGGTCCTCCGGCGTGGAAGTGCTGACCTGCCGGATCGTGAGTGTGCTCGACGACTACGCGAGATCCATTTTGGGTCTCGAACTGTCGGAAGTTACCCCAGTGGGTTTCGTCCTTTGCGTAGACATATCCTGGCATATGCTTCATTCGCTTATCGCCGGTGACTACCCATTGCGAGTCGGGGGTAGTTCCGTAGGGTACTCCGGCAGCTTCAAATGCTGCGCGCTCGGCATCCTGCCGGTGTTTGAAGGGGTTGGAATGCTCTCCCTTGGGAGGGCATGGCGTCAGGCCGAGCGGGTCTGCCCAGGCGAAGGGATTGTGAACGTAGCTTGCGGGGTTGGGGCCCGCGCCGAGCCCAAGGGGATCGGAACTGAGGTAACGCGCCGTCTCGGGGTCGTAGTGACGGTGGAAGTTGTAATGCAGACCCGTCTCCGGGTCGAAGTACTGCCCCGGGAAGCGCAGCGGCGTGTACGCAGTGCTCGACGTTGCCCATGTCGTCGTGCCCCACAGTGTGCTCCGCGTATGCCACGCCAGGCCGCCCGACTCGTCGATGAGTTCGTTCGGGGTGCCCACCAGGTCCGTGACGATGGCGAAGAAGCGTTCGTCGATGACCTCCTGCGGGGCGTCCGGCGAGAGGATGCGTTCCGTCTGGGCGAGGGGGTGCAGGCCGTCGTAGTTCCAGGTGAGGGAGACCGCGTTGGGCAAGCTGGCGCCCTCGGTGGTCTGTTCGCACAGCGTCGCTCCGTCCCAGGTGAACGAGACCTGCTCGGCGACCGAAAGGCCGTCGTCGGCGAGGCGTTGTTTCGCGATGCGGCGGCCCAGGGCGTCGTACTGGTAGCGCCATACCGTGCCGTCCGGGGTGGTCACCGAGGTGAGCCGGTCCTCCACGTCCCATTCGTACCGCCAGGTGTCCGGCTTGCGCGACAGACGCGTCTTCTGCCGTAACACGACGCGGCCTTGGGCATCGTGTTCGTAGCGGACGTTGCCGGCGCGAGTGATGAGCGTGCCGCTGTAGGCGCGGGTTCCCGTGGCCTCCTGGGACGGGTGGGAGGCAGGCCAGGACGCCTCCGTCTGGTTGCCCGCCGAGTCGTAGGCGTATCGCTCGGTCCAGTCGGCCGCCTGGACCGCGGTGACACGGCCTGCCGCGTCCAGGTCGAAACGACGAGCGCCGGCGAGCTGGTCGTCGATGCCGACGAGGTTGCCGTCCGCGCGGTAGGTGTACCCACGGCGCTGGATGCTGCGGTCCGTCCCCACAACGTGCTGGTCGGTGAGGCGGCCCATCGCGTCGAAGGCGTGCGTGAGCGTGACCGTCTCCCCGATGCGACGGGCGAGCTCCTGGCCCGCCGCGTCGCGCTCGAACGTGAGCGTACGGCCCGAGGTCGTCAGCTCCGTGCGGCGGCCCGCCGCGTCGTACGACCAGGTGCTGACGGCCCCGCCCGGTGTCGTCCTGCCCGTCCGCCGGCCCAGGACGTCGTACTCGAAGGCAAGCTTCCTGCCGTTCACCGTCTCGGTCCTGAGGCGCCCGTAGCGGTCGCGCAGCCGGGTCAGTGTCGCGTCCGGGTTCGCCGCGACCGCGAGTTCGTCGAAGATGTCGTACTCGTACGTGGTGACGGAGCCCTCGGCGTCCTTGCGGGTGATCTGGCCCAGCGCGTTGTGCTCGAACCGGACCCTCTGGCCGATGCCGTTCGTACGGGAAGCCAGCCGCCCGGCCGCGTCGTACGCGTACGTCAGGGTCCGGTCGTCGAAGTCGGTCTCTGATATGAGCCGACCCGCCGCGTCGTACTCATACGACCAAGTCAGTCCCTGCGGATTCGTGACCCGGGTCAGCCGCAGGTTCGTGTCATGGGCGAACTCGTACCGCACGCCGTCCGGCCCGGTCCGGGCCACGAGCAGGTCGAAGTCGGTGTACTCGTACGTGGAGACACCGCCCATGGCGTCGGTGTGGCTGGTGCCGTTGCCCTCGCCGTCGTATGTCCACGACTGCGCACTGCCGTCCGGCTCGACACGTCGTGCGAGCTTGCCTTCAACCGTCCACTCCAGGCGGGTGACCGCCCCGAGCGGGTCGGTGAGGGCGACCGGGCGGCCGAAGGCGTCCCGTTCGTAGCGCGTCGTGGCCCCCAGAGGGTCCGTGACTTCGAGCGGAAGCCCGGCCTTGTCACAGCGCACGCTGCTGGTGTGGCCCAGAGCGTCCGTCACCGACGTCAGATGGCCCGCTTCGTCGTACGAGAACCGCGTCGTCGCGCCCGACGCGTCGGTGACCGACGTGCGGTTGCCGCGCTCGTCGAACGTCTGGCGCGTCACCTGGCCGTCCGCGCCCCGGATGCGCACCGGGAGCCCGAGGCCGTCGTACTCCGCCGACACTTCCCGGCCGTCCGGACGGACCACCGCGGTCGGGTGCCCGTGCTCGTCGTACGTGGTGCTGGTGACGTGGCCGAGCGGGTCGGCGACGGCCAGCAACCGGTTGTGGCGGTCGTACTCGAACCGAGTGACTTCGCCGTTCGCGTCGATCTCCGCCACGACCTGCGAGCGCTCGTTGACCACGAAGCGCCTGGTGTGGCCGAGCCCGTCGGTCATGGAGGTCATCCGCAGGCCGGTGTCCGGGTCGGTGCCGTCCCACGTGAAGTGGGATTCGACGTGGCCGTTCGTACCGGACTGGTACACGCAGCGGTCGAGATTGTCGTAGACGTAGTCGTAGTGACTGCCGTTGGTGTCGGTCCAGGACGTGATGCGACCTTGTTCGTCGCAGCCGAATCGCAATGGGCGGCCTGATGAGTTGGTGACTTCGGAGAGATGGCCGTCGGTGTAGCCGTAACGCGTGATCTCCTGGTCCGAGCCGTCCGCCGCCGCGCCCGCGAGATGCAGGGCGGTGACCCTGCCCTCGTGAGTCGTGAGCTTCAGGTGGTAGCCGCCGTGGTGGACGATCGACGTCGGGGCGCCGGCTGCGTCGTGTTCGAAGGTGATCCAGCGGCCGTTGCGATCGTCGACCTGAGCCAGGAGGGCCAGCTCGTCCGTGTGGTCGGCGAAGTGCCGGACCCAGCCTGTCTCCGGGTCGGTGACCGTGTAGCCGCCGTCCACTCTGTCCAGAGGCCAGCGCCTGCCGTGCGTGGGCATGACGGGCACGCCCGGCGCCGGATGCGGATACGCCAGCAGGCTGCCGTCGTCACAGATGAAGATCACACCCTCGGCATCGATCTCCAGGTGTTGATCGACCGTGCTGGCCCAGGTTGGGCCGAACCAGCCGCCCGCGCGGTACGACGACTCGAAAGTGCGCAGGAACGCCAACGGCAGCGAGCCGGGCAATGCGATGTCCGTCTGCGGCAGGATCATGTGGCCGGTCGCAATGTCGACCGGGTCCCCCTTGCACTTCTTTTCGTCGCAGTGCTGACTCTTGCCGTTGGGATCCTTGTCGTGGCTCTCGCGACCCTTGCCCTTCGGGCTGTCGGCGAGGTCCTTCATACCGGCGCGGAGGCCACCCCTGACGAGCCCGGTGCCCTTGGTGCCCAGGAGCTCCGGTATGAGTCGCCCCAGGAACTCGCTCGGATCCCCCTTCGCCGCCTCCCACGCGTTCTTCAACGCCCGGTCCGGATTCGCCGCCGTCGACGCCAACCCCGCGAGGGTCATGTTGACGTTTCTGTAGTAGTCGGCCGGATGCGTGATGTTGTAGGGGTCCAGTGGGTTGACCGAGCGGACGAAGTTGGTGATGCCGACAACGCCTTTGACGACGCCACCGGACAGGTGCAGCATCTCCGCCCCCTGGCCGATGGCGTAGTCCTCGAAATCGGAGCGCAGACGCTCCGACGCCGACGGCTCCTCGGGAGCGTGGGCCAGGGCCGCCGCGATGGCCGTCTTCGCCGTCTCCGCGGCCTCGTTGCGCTGGCGGCGGGCCTTGTTGAGGATCTCGTGGGCTTGCTCGCGCTGGGCGTTGCCCGGGTCGCTGAAGGGGTCGGGCCTGGGGAGCGGGTTGTCGCCGTCGCGGGCCGCGTTGTAGGCGTCGACCTTCTTGTTGTAGGCGTCGGCCGCCGTTCTCGACGACTCGTCGCCCTTCTTGTAGAGGGCGATGGCCTCCTTGGCCTGGCCCTGGGCCCAGGTGAGGGTCGTGGCGTAGGCATCCAGGGCCCTGGCCGCGTCGTCGAAGGCGTCTGCCGCGCGCAGCCAGTCGGTGGGGAGCGTCTCCAACTTGCCGCGGAACGCCTCGGCAGCCTCGCCCTTCCAGTGGCTGGAGTCCAGGCCCTTCAGGCCCTGGCCGACGCTGTCGAAGGCCGACTTGAAGTCCCTCAGGTTCTTCACGGACGCGGTGATGTCGCCGGGCTTGCCGTGGATCAGCTCGTTGGCCTCCTCGGTCTCGCCGAGCTTCGCCTCGCCGACCTCGGCACCCAGCCAGGACGCGGCGTCGTCGCCCCAGTCCTCCACGGTGTCGGCGTAACCCTCCGCGCCGACGTAGTCGAGACCCTCGCCGAGCCGGTCCGTCGTCCAGTCGACGCCTTCGCCGACTTTCTTCTTGCCCCAGTCGACACCGTCCCCGACCGCTTCGAGGCCATCGTTGAAGGCTTTGCTCCAGTCCACCATCAGCTGTTGTCCCCCCAGACCGGTTCCTCAGCGCGCTTGACGGCCTCCTCGGACGGTTCCAGCACTTCGCGGATCTTGTTCTCCGCCGCCTCGCGCATGGCCGGGTCCATCACGCCGTAGTTCTCCATCGAGTCCATCTGGGAGTACATGACGTCGTACGAGGTGTCCTTCCAGGTCTGCTTGACCTCACCGTGTGCCTGGCTGAACGACTCCGCGCTCCAGTCGGCACCGTCGTACGGCGACTGCGAGCTGATCTCGTCCCAGCTCTTGGCCTTGACCTCGTCCTCGCTCAGATGCGGGTTTCCGTTGACCCCGTTCACAGCGATCTTGAACGTGTCCTTGATGTACTGCTCCTGCTCATGGAACGCGCCCGCCGACAGACCCAGCGCGGCCGTGAGGACGTTCCCCCGCTGCATCAGCCCCCGCACGCCCCAACCCCAGCGGTCGCAGAACGTCTCGAATTGCGCCGCCAGGCCGCTGTGCCCCAGCTGCACGCCCGTCAGCGCCAGATCCGAGAAGCCGCGGCCCGTGATCGCCTGCTGGCCGACCGTGAGGTCCTTCAGCTCGGAATGCGCCAGGTTGATGCCCTTCGCGATCTGTTCGAGCGCGCCCGCCGGTGCAGCGAGATCCGCGTTGTCCCCGCTCATTCCGTATCCCCCATATCGACAACGGCCGACGCCGGCACGACACCCTCGACCGGCGGGAACAACATCCCGTCCTCGCTGCCCGCATCCAGCGCCACACCAGCCGGCCCCGGCAGCATCGGCACCATCACATCCAGCAACCGCGCGCCCAGGACCGTCCGGTACGTCCACTCACGCCCGGCGTCCCCCTGTGCGTGCGCGAACCGGGCCAGTGCCTCCTCGTGGGAGAACGCGCAGATCCAGCGGACACCGCCCTGCTCGGCGGTCCACAGGCTGCCGTACGGGTCGATGGGGACGAGCACCGCTGTACGCCTGAATTCGCCGAGCAGGACGGCGAATTCTCGGCGGGCGGCGGCGATTTGCTCGTCCGAAGCGGTCCCGGCGGCCGTCCCGACGGCTGTCCCGACGGCTGTTCCGGTCGCCGTTCCGGGCACCGCCCCGGCCGTGGTACCGGACCGCGTCCCGGTCTCGGGGCTGTCCGTGCGCGTCGGCTCGTGGCCCGCCGGCTCCACCGGCCCCCTCGCCAAGTCGGCCAGCCTCATGGGTCGGCCCGGCCGCGGTGAGTCGTCCCCCTGGTTGATCACGCGCCGCATCGTGTCACGGTGATGTTCACGCAAGCAACGCACTACCCGGCCACGCTTCACTGACCGCGCGCCCTCTTGTGCTCCTTTCATGACGGATCACCAGCCCGGAGGACAGCCCGGACAGGAGTTGCAGGTCACGGATTTTCACCAGACGTGTCTCTGCCCACCGCCGGTCGATGGGCGGCTGTGCGGCACGTGGGTGAAGACCGGGTGGGGCCGGTGTGCCGGACCGGGAAGACCGGCAAGATGATCGTACTGATTCCCTACCGGGGTCTGGTCGTGCGCGGCAAGTGCCCCACCGATTCCCGAGCCGGTAAGGAACCTCTGCCATGTACCGCCCCCGTCCCTCGTGCCTCCCGCGGACCGTGACAGCCCACCGCACCTGTCCCTCGCGCCTCCCGCGGACCGTGACAGCCCACCGCCCCCGGAGAGCGCTGCTCCCGCTGTCGCTCGTCCCGGTCCTCCTGGTCGCCTCCCTCGGAGCCGCCGCTCCCGCGGTTGCGTCCACCAGTGTGCCCGGAGCCGCATCCGTCTCCGCAGTCGCATCCGTCACCGGAACCACCTTCCCCGCGTCCCGGACGGCCACCGCTCCGGTCGCTCCGCTGAAGCTTTCCCTGGACGGCGGGCAGCTGACGCTGCCGGACATGTTGCACATCGTCCGCGGCCACCCGGTCGAGCTGTCGCTCGCCCCCTCCGCCGCCCGGTCCATGCGCCAGGCCCGGGAGGGTGCGCTGGCCGCGCTCGACGAAGGACAGCGTGTCTACGGCTGGAACCAAGGGCTGGGGCCGCTGAAGGACAAGCCGCTCACCGATGACCAGCAGCGGGAGTTCCAGCGGCGGATCCTCCTCTCCCACGCCGCAGGTGTGGGGGATGACGTACCGGACGGGGAGGCCCTGCTGGCCCTGGTGCTGCGGGCCAATTCCATGGCGCGCGGGCACATGGGCGTGCGGCCGGAACTGGTCGAGCGGATGCTCGGGCTGGTCAACGCCGGGGTGGCGCCGGTGCTGCCGCAGGTCGGGTCGCTGGGCACCGGTGACCTCCAGCCGATGGCCGCCGCCGGGCTCGTCCTCACCGGCGAGAATGGACAGGCCCGGTACCGGGGCCGGACCGGTCCGGCGCGCAGGGTTCTGTCGGAGGCGAAGCTACCGGTCTCCTTCCCGCTGGAGGCGGGCGAGGCGCTGCCGATCATCAGCGGCAGCGGGCTGCTGACAGCCCGCTACGTCCACGCCATCGCCCGGGGCACGTCACTGGCCACCCAGTTCGAGTACGCGTTTGCGCTGTTCCTGGAGGCCACCCGGGCCGAGGCCGGTTCGCTCGACGCCCGTACGCACGCCGAACGGCGGATCCCGGCCGAGGAGGACGTCGCCGGGCGCCTGCGCGAGCTGGTGAAGGACAGCGGCTGGATGACGGACGAGGGCCGCGCTCGTCTGGACGAGACCAAGCCGCGTGTCCAGGACGCGGTGTCCGTGCGCGCCGCGCCGCACATCGCCGGCACCCTGCGGCAGACGCTGGACGAGGCACGCCGGATCGTCGAGCGAGAGGCCAACGCCTCCACCTCCAACCCCCTGCTCTTCCCCCGCGACGGGGGCGACGGCTACGAGTTCGTGATGGGCGGCAACTGGGACGGCGCCCAGATCGGGCACGCCCTGGACACACTCAACGCGCAGATCACCGATGTGGCCGTACTCTCCCACGAGCTGTCCGCGCGGCTGCTGTCCCCGAAGTGGAGCTACGGCCTGCCCGCCAACCTCGCCTCACCGCCGGTGGGCCTCAACTCCGGCATGGTCCAGGTGCAGACCGTGGCGGCGGCGCTGATCCCCGAAATGCAGGCCCGCGCCATGCCGTCAGGTGTGCTCTCCCGCCCCGAGAAGGACGGCCAGGAGGACCACAACACCATGGCGATGGCCTCGGCCCGCAATCTGCACGACAACCTGGACCGGTTCGAGACGGTCCTTGCTGTTCAGCTGCTGATGAGCGCCCAGGGCATCGACCTCATCCGGCCCGACATGGAAGGACTGCCGCTCGGCGAGGGCACCGACGGGATCCACGCGGCCATCCGGGCGGTGATTCCCGAGCTGACCACCGACCGCCATATGACCCCCGACCTGGAGGAGATGACCAGCATGGTGCGCGAGGACGCGCTCCTGGGCGTCTCGTGACACGTCCCTGATGCCCGTGCCGGGAGGCGGACCGCCGTCCGGCACGGGCATCACCTCAGGGACGACATGGGATCAGCGGGCTCAACGGCCCACTGTGGTCGCGTTCTTGAGGAACGGAATGCTGGGCACGAAGAAGTACTCGCCGCCGCGCATGGTCACCGACTCCTCGATGCCCGCCGTGAACGTGGCGCCCGGCACCCCGTACTTCTTGGGCCAGTGGGGCTTGGGGGCGGTGTGGCCCTGGCCGACGACCGGGTCCTGTCCCGTCTTGAGTTCGCCGTCTTTCCCGCCGACGAGGAAGTCGACGTTGTTGCACCAGCTCTGCTGCATGAACTCGAACTGGTGGGCGATGTTCCGCTGGGCGCACAGGAACAGCAGCCCGACCTTCTTCTCGCCCGTGGAGGTCTTCTGCTCGTAGCTGATGGCGCGGCGCGTGATCCGGCGGAGCCGCTCCTCCTTCAGATCCGCGCCGAACCGCCACGTGGTGTCGCCCCGGGGATTGGTCTTACGGGTGTGCGCCTGGAACGGGCACATCGCGCCCGTCCGGTCGTGCAGGTAGTCGAAGTCGTTGGGGATGGGGTCGTCGATTCCGTGCGCGGTCGCGGGTTCGCCGACCGGCATACCGTTGCGGAAGCGGCCCACCATGTAGGCGCCGGCGAGTTCGAGGTCGCCCTCGTGCGTCTTCTTGCGGCCGTCCGCCTTGGCGAGTTCCTCCGCCAGCGCGAGGCGCTGCTGGTTGAAGCGGGCGAGGTTCTGCTCCAGCTTGCGGTAGACGACGTACGTGCCGTAGCCGGTGACCCCGTTGCCCGCGAACGGTTCCTCGTCCTTCGGGGCCACCGGGTCCTTGGCCAGGATGAGCTTGAGCGGGGCCGCCGGATCCCACTTGCTGGTCCCGTCCCGCTTCTTGGCCTTCTTGATGTCCTTGGTGAGGAAGAGCGGCTCGCTGACGCCGTCGGCGAAGCCGAAGTGCTCGCGCACCGGGCCGTCGGGCCGCAGGCGGAGCACCTTTCCGATCTCCTCGTGAGCGACCTTGCCGATCGGTTCGGAGCCCGTCTCCACGGAGTCGCGGATCGTCTTCGCCATGGCCTTCACGACATCGGGGCTGTCGTCCGCGATGATGACCAGCACGTGCAGGTCCTTCCGGAACCCCTCCTCCCACTCCGACTCGGGGGGATCGCCGAGCTTCTCGCGGATCTCCTTGCTTCTGGTACCGGCCTTGAAGGAATCGTCGGCGGAGGGTGTGTTGTATCCGAGGGCCTTGTAGCCCTGGAAGGACAGCATCAGGCCGATGAAGGGCGGGCTGGCGTTCGTGGCCAGCTCGAGGCTCAGATATGCCTCGGGATCCGGCTGCTGCCGCGCGTCGGCGAAGATCTTGGCGCGCTTGGCGGCCCAGTCCCACTGGGTCTTGGCCGAGGTCACCTTTGTGCTCATGGCCTTCAGCCAGTTCCTGCCCGCCTCCGCCTTCCCCGGGCCGAACCGGATGAAGAGATGACGACTGTGGTCCCGTCCATGGCTCTTGAGGATGTTGCCCTGCAGCTCCTTCAGGAACTTCTCTTCCTCGGCACGGAACTCTCCGTCCTGTGCCTCGGGTCCGATCCCGGTTTCCTTGTCGAAATCGATCCGGGTGAGTTGGGTGGTCACGCAGCCTCCTGTGGCTGGTCGAGGTGGGGTTCGCGGGGCGGTCTCCTGCCGCTCCACGGCATCGCCCGCCATCCTTTGCCACCCGATCGAGCGAGCAGTGCTTCGTGCGTTCGATTCACTCGACTGCGAGAGCGGGTCACTCGCGCGGCTCTCCGTCATCGCATTAATGCGCCGGGGCGCACGCCGGGGCGCGCACGAAAAACGGGACGTAAAGAACCCCTCTTATTCTCTTCCCGGCCCGGCGAAATTTCTCGGCAAAGTTTCTCGCCGCCGCTCGATACGAATATGCGGAAAGCTCCCTGACATGCGGATTCCCGCACTTTCAAGCGGTCTCCAATTCCCCTGCTAGCGTGCAGCCGAGAACACCGGAAAACCTACCCGGAGTGCGAGGTTCGTGATGGCACAATCATCCCGGCTGCCCGAAGACGGCTCACGCAACGGAATTCCAGAAACCAGACCGGGGCGGCGCGCCCTGTTGGCCGGGGCGCTTTCCGTGACGGCCTCCGGGCTGCTCCTCGGAGCCGTACCCCGGGCATCCGCCGCCAGGTCGCTCGAACCCCTCGACGTCACCGGGCCGGAAACCCTCCTGGGGCGGCGCTGGATCCACCTGAGACTCGACGAGAACGGCCGCGGCGCACCCGTACGCGTGCCCCTGCGCATCCCTGAGTCCACGGCGGCCGGGGCGACCGAGATCCGTGTCACCAGCACCACCGGGCTCACCCGGATCGGTGCCGCACCCGACAAGCCCGAGGACGGCGCCGTCGTGCTGCGCGCCACCGCCGCCGGCAGCCCGGGCGAGCTCTGGGTGACCCCGCGCCGCCTCGGCTCCCCCGGCGTACCCGCCGACCGGCTGGAGATCCGGACGCAGCAGGTCACCGCGATGGTGGACGTCTGGATCGAGCCGGACGGGGGACGGTGGTTCGGCGCGGACCGCGACCTCCAGCTGCTGGACCTGGAGATCGTCGCCGTACACGCCGCACTGGTCCGCAAGGGCGACGGCGCCGAGGTCGTCATGTGGTCCCCGTCGCGCGAGATGGACGAGGCCGGCAACCCGATCCCCAACCCCGACCGACCGGGCAAGTGGATGTGGCAGTCGTTCCACATGGGCGCCCTCGAAGCCCGTGCTCTCGACCTCGACACCCTGAAGACCCGTAAGCGGCCCATGACCGGTGGCGACCTGACACCGAAGAACATCTTCTGCGCAGGCCACACCCACCTGCCGGACGGCAGACTCCTCGTCGCCGGAGGACACGTCGACCCGGATCACCAGGACCTCGAAGACGGCCAGGGCGTACACGTGTACGACGCCGACGCTGTGAACGGCTGGAGCAAGGGCCCGCAGATGGGCGTCAACCGGTGGTATCCGACCGTCACGACGATGCCCGACGGCCGGATGCTCATCGCCGGCGGAAGCCGCACGAACCCCGCCCGCAGCCCCGCCAAGGACGAAGCACCGGACGGTTATTGGAACAGCTTCAACAACAACTACCAGGTCTACGACCCCGCCGACGGCACGCTGACCCCCCTGAACCAGGCGGAGTCGCTGATCGACCCCACGCTGCTCTCGTCGCGGGACCGGCTGGCCACCTACCCCAACATCTTCGTCCTCCCCGGCAAGACGGCGACGTCGATGCCGCTGGTCGCCATGGTCGAGAGCAACCGCGCCTGGCTCTACCAGTACGACCAGACCATGGACGCCCCGCTGGTGAGGGCGCCCGCCGTCTACACCATGCGCGGGAAGGGCTCCCGCAGCTATCCCACGTACGGCTCGAACGTCCTGCTACCGCTCCGCCCGGGCGCGCCCCGGCACCGGATCCTGGTGATCGGGGGCCAGCACGAGGAGCAGACGAACCATCGCGACCTCACCTTCGAGCAGAAGAGCACGGCCACCGCGGAGATCCTGGACGTCGACGCGTACCAGCCCCTGAACCGCCAGAAGGGCTGGCGGCGGGTCGGCGGCATGACTCACCCGCGAGTGCTGTGCGACTCGACCCTCATGGCCGACGGCACGGTCCTGGTGAGCGGAGGGTCCGAGCAGGGCTGGGGCGACATGAACAAGGTGCCGGTCCTCGCCTCCGAGATCTTCGACCCGGACACCGAGACCTTCAAGCCCGCCGCCTCCGCGCTCACCGACCGGCGCTACCACTCGACGGCGCTGCTCCAGCCCGACGGGACCGTGCTCAAGGCAGGCAGCACGGGCGGCTTCTCCCTGGATCCCGACTCCAAGGAGTCCCTGTTCGACGAGCACACCACCGCCGAGCGCTACTACCCGCCGTACCTCTGGCGCGGCCCCCGCCCCGCCATCGTCGCCGTGGCCGGAGAGGACAAGGCCTGGACCACACTCGGCTACGACACGGAGATCGGACTCCAGGCCCGTGGCGCCGGCCTCGACGCCCAGACCAAGGTGGCGCTCATCCGGTTCGGTTCGACCACCCACGGCAACAACATGGACCAGCGCTACGTGTGGCTGCGCACCACGGCCCAGGAATCCGACGCGTACGAGCGCTGGAACATCCAGTTCCGGACCCCCGAGACCTCCGCGGTGGCACCGCCCGGGAACTACCTGCTCGTCGTGGTCGACAGCACCGGCATCCCGTCCAAGGCCCGTTTCGTCCACCTGCCGGTCAACCAGGAGTAGTCCCGGGCACCGCCCGCAGGCCCCGGAGCCCCAGGCCACTGGCCTGGGGCTCCGGGGCAAGTGACGACTCCCGCCCTCGGGCCTGTTCGTGCGCGCCGCCCGTCGCTCGCCGGCTCCGCCGGCCCCCTCGCCAAGTCGGCCGCCCTCATGGGCCGGCCCGGTGGCGTCAAGTCGTCCCCCTGGTTGATCACGGGCCGCATCCGTCCCGTGGTGATCTTCACGCAAGCACCGTACTACCCGGACACGCTTGGCTGTCCGCGCGCGCTCGTATGCTCCTTTCATGACGGATCACCAGCCCGGAGGACAGCCCGGTCGCCAGCCCGGACGCCCCACCGACAACGCCATGCGCCGCGCCCTCAAGCGAGCCAGGGACGGTGTCGCTCTCGACGTCACCGAGGCCGCCGTGCTGCTGCAGGCGCGTGGGGCGGATCTGGACGACCTCTGCGCGTCGGCGGCCCGGGTGCGGGACGCGGGGCTGGAGGCGGCCGGGCGGGGCGGGGTCATCACGTACTCGAAGAGCGTGTTCATTCCGCTCACCCGGCTGTGCCGGGACAAGTGCCACTACTGCACCTTCGCCACCGTGCCCGGGAAGCTGCGGCGTGCCGGGCACGGGATGTTCATGTCGCCGGACGAGGTGCTGGACATCGCGCGGCGCGGGGCCGAACTGGGCTGCAAGGAAGCGCTGATCACGCTCGGCGACAAGCCCGAGGACCGCTGGCCGGAGGCGCGGGAGTGGCTGGAGGCCGAGGGGTACGACGACACGATCGCGTACGTACGGGCCATGGCGATCCGCATCCTGGAGGAGACCGGGCTGCTGCCGCACCTCAACCCCGGGGTCATGAGCTGGACCGACTTCCAGCGGCTCAAGCCGGTCGCCCCGTCGATGGGCATGATGCTGGAGACCACGGCCACCCGCCTCTGGTCCGAGCCCGGCGGGCCGCACCACGGATCGCCGGACAAGGAGCCGGCCGTGCGGCTGCGGGTGCTGGAGGACGCCGGGCGCAGTTCCGTGCCGTTCACCAGCGGGCTGCTGATCGGGATCGGGGAGACATGCGAGGAGCGGGCGGAGTCGCTGTTCGCGCTGCGCCGGATCTCCCGGGCGTACCACGGCATCCAGGAGCTGATCATTCAGAACTTCCGCGCCAAGCCGGACACGGCGATGCGCGGAATGCCGGACGCCGAGCTGGACGACCTGGTCGCCACCGTGGCCGTCGCCCGGCACATCATGGGGCCGTCGGGCTGTCTGCAGGCGCCGCCGAATCTGGTGGACGACGAGTACGGGCGGCTCATCGCGGCCGGGATCGACGACTGGGGCGGGGTGTCGCCGCTCACGATCGACCACGTCAACCCCGAGCGACCGTGGCCGCAGATCGACGCCCTCGCCGAGAAGTCCACGGCGGCGGGTTTCGAGCTGCGTGAACGGCTGTGTGTGTACCCGGAGTTCGTGCAGCGCGGCGAGCCCTGGCTGGACCCGCGGCTGCTGCCGCACGTACGGGCGCTCGCCGACCCGGAGACCGGCCTGGCGGACGAGGACGCGCTCGTGCAGGGGCGGCCCTGGCAGGAGCCGGAGGAGGCGTTCACGGCCGCCGGACGCACCGACCTGCACCGCACCATCGACACCGACGGGCGGACGAGCGACCGCCGGGACGACTTCGACGAGGTGTACGGCGACTGGGAGGCCCTGCGCGAGGCCGCCGCGCCCGGCATGGTGCCCCAGCGGATCGACACGGACGTACGACAGGCCCTGGCGACCGCCGCCGACGATCCCACCCGGCTCACCGACGACGAGGCGCTGGCGCTCCTGCACGCCGACGGGCCGGCGCTGGACGCGCTCACCCGGATCGCCGACGACGTCCGCCGGTCGGCCGTCGGCGACGACGTCACGTACATCGTCACCCGGAACATCAACTTCACGAACGTCTGCTACACCGGCTGCCGCTTCTGCGCCTTCGCCCAACGGCGCACGGACGCCGACGCGTACACCCTCTCCCTGGACCAGGTCGCCGACCGGGCGCAGCAGGCGTGGGACGTCGGTGCGGTCGAGGTGTGCATGCAGGGAGGCATCCACCCGGACCTGCCCGGCACGGCCTACTTCGACATCGCACGGGCCGTGAAGAAGCGGGTTCCGGGCATGCACGTGCACGCGTTCTCGCCGATGGAGGTCGTCAACGGCGCGACCCGGACCGGGATGTCGATCCGCGAGTGGCTGACGGCCGCGAAGGAGGCGGGGCTCGACTCCATCCCCGGGACGGCCGCGGAGATCCTCGACGACGAGGTGCGCTGGGTGCTGACGAAGGGCAAGCTGCCCACCGCCACCTGGATCGAGGTCATCACCACCGCGCACGAGCTGGGCATCCGCTCCTCGTCGACGATGATGTACGGGCATGTGGACCAGCCCCGGCACTGGCTCGGCCACTTCCGTACGCTCGCCGGGATTCAGCAGGCCGCGCTGGAGGCCGGGCGGCAGGGCTTCACGGAGTTCGTGACCCTGCCCTTCATCCACACCAACGCACCGGTCTACCTGGCCGGGATCGCCCGGCCCGGGCCGACCACCCGCGACAACCGTGCGGTGACGGCGATGGCCCGGCTCCTGTTGCATCCGCACATTCCCAACATCCAGACGAGCTGGGTGAAGCTGGGGGCGGACGGTGCGGCGGAGATGTTGCGCTCCGGTGCGAACGATCTCGGCGGCACGCTGATGGAGGAGACCATCTCCCGGATGGCCGGGTCCAGTTACGGCTCGTACCGTTCGATCCAGGACCTGGTCGCGATCGCGGAGGCGGCGGGGCGGCCGGCGAAGCCGCGTACGACGCTGTACGGGGAGGTGCCGCAGGAGCGCGTGGCGGCCGCGGCCGCCTCCGACGGACACCTGCCGGAACTGCTGCCGCTGCTGACGGACTGAGCGGGTGCGCGGCCGGTCTGTGTACTGAGCGGGTGCGCGGGCGGTCCGCGGGCTGAGTGGGTGCGCGGCCGGTCCGCGGACTGAACGGGACCGGGCTGCGGGCCGAGCTGGTGCGCGGACCGTCCGCGGGTTGCGCCGGTCCGCGGGCCGGTCCGCGCGCTCGGCCGAGACGCCGGTCGGCCCCTGCGCTTGGCCGAGACGCCGATCAGTCCCCTCGCTCGCCCGAGATCCCGACCAATCCGCGGGCTGCGCCGGGAGACGCCCACCGGTCCCTGCGCTCAGCCCGTGCGCCTCAGAAGGGCCACGGTCAGCCCCTTCAGCCGCTCCGTTCCGCTCACCTTGTAGTGCGCCCGCAGTGCCTGCGCCTGGGCGTCGGGCAGCCCCTGCAGCGGATCCCAGGCGGTCCCGAGCACCACCACCCAGACGCGGCGTTCGTCCCCCACGCACCGGGCCGGAACCGGGCAGTCGGCCGACGACAGGTCATGGCGGTCGGCGGCCGATTCGGCGAGGAAGACGTCGCGCATCTTCAGCTCGCGGGACAGGTAGAAGCCGACGCCCACGCCGAGCATGCGCTCCTCCGCCCGGTCGTAGACCACCGCGTCACCCGCGACGTGGAACTTCTCGATGGTCCGTGCCGCTCCCTCGTAGTCCAGGCCCTGCCAGGAGTGCCCGTTCGCCTCCCGGAGCGGCTTCTGGTCGGGAAGCGTGAGCAGCGCGAGTACCACCACGGCCGCCGCGACCAGCTTCCGGGACCGTGCCGCGGCGAGTCCCGCCCCGGCCAGCACGGCCCACGCCGGGAGGACGAACATCAGGTACCGGGGGTAGAAGTACGAGACGTCCCCGTGCGAGACGGCCCAGAGCACCAGCGGGGGCAGCACCGCCACCGCGGTGCCGAACAGGGCGGCGGCACGGTCCTCCCGCCACGCGATCACGGCAGGGATCGTCATCGCCCCGGCCAGCAGGCCGGACACGTACAACTCCGGCCACACCGTGAGCAGACCCCAGGCGTCGGGTTCGGGGATCCATGAGATCTGCCGCCCGGCCTGCGCTCTGCCCAGCAGCAGTACGGGTGCCGCACAGGCCACTCCCGCCAGTGCCGCGGCGGAGAAGCCCCACAGCACCCGGCGCTCGGAGCGGACCCGCCCGGCCACCGCGGCCAGGTGCCCGGCCACCACGGTCAGTGCCAGCAGGTGCAGCAGGCCGACGACCGCCAGGGACAGGGCGTAGCCCGCCCAGCGCCACCGGTTCGCCGGGCGGTCCAGGGCACGCAGCAGCAGCAGGGTGGCCAGTGCGACGGCGCAGACGACCAGGGCGTACGGGCGGGCCTCCTGCCCGTACCGGCTGACCGCGGGGATCAGGGCGAACAGCAGGCCTCCCGCCAGCCCGGCGAGGGAGCCGAACAGCCGCCGCCCGATCAGTGCCACGCAGGCGGCGGCACCGGCCATGGCCAGGGCCGAGGGCAGGCGCACGACCGCGGCGGAGTCCCCGAAGACACCCATCCACCCGTGCAGGAGGAGGTAGTACGCACCGAGCACCGCGTCCACGTGCTGGACCGTGGCCAGAAGTCGCCCGGTGCTGCGGGAGGCCACGTCCCAGCTGGTCAGCTCGTCGCCCCACATCAGCGGCCGGCCGATTCCGTACATCGCCGCGGCGAGGGTGGCCAGCGCCGGCCACATCCATACGCCGGGCGACGCGGGGGCCGGGGCCGGCTTCTCCGGGCGTTGCGCGGCTTCCGGCGTCCGGTCCTGGTCCGCGCCGGTGCCGCCCGTGCCGTCGGCGACCTCCGTGCCGCGTGTGCCGTCGACGTCGCCGGGGTCCTGGTCGGTGCGCGGCTTGAGGTCCTGGGCCGGGGAGGAAGGGAGAACAGACATGCCGAAAACCTTGGTGGACCCTGGTCGTCCGGCGCCTCACAGGACCTGCTCGCCCGGCTGTTTTCCCCCGTTCGGCCCCTACCCATGGCCGCACCGATGGCCGCTCGGGCACCGCTCGCGGCCGACCCGCCTTCAGCCGGCGGATCCTGCGGGCCCGCACGTCGCACCGGGAGATCCATCATGAGCAGTGATCAAAACCGGCCTGAAGGGCGACGGGCCACATACCGTTTCACAAGCCGTTCCGGCTTGATTCCGCCCATGAACCGATCTCATGCGGTCGATTACAGTGCTGCGGACGAGAGGGGAGGGGACACCGCGTGACGACAGCAGCCACAGCCGTCTGGGGCCGTGCCGAACAGCAGGACTTCCGCGCCCGGGTGCGCGGCTGCCTGCTCGGAGCGGCCATCGGCGACGCGCTCGGCGCCGGAATCGCGGAGCTCACGGTCGAGGAGATACGCGCCGCTCACGGCGCCGAGGGTGACACCGACTTCGTCCCCGCGTACGGCCGCCGCGGCGCCGTCACCGCCGCCACCCAGCTGACCCTCTTCACCGTCGACGGGCTGATACGCGCCCAGGTACGCCGCGACACCGGCGCCTGGCATCCGCCGACCGATGTGCACCGCGCCCATCTGCGCTGGGCGGCCACCCAGCGCGACTGGGGCCCCGACGAGCGCCGCAAGGACAACGGTTGGCTTGCCCGCGAGGAATGGCTGTACGCCCGCCGCGACCCGGCTCCCGCCTGTCTCACCGGACTCGGTGACGAGACACTCGGCACCCTCGACAAGCCCAAGAACCCCACCGCGCGCGACGCCGGGGCCCTCGTCCGTTCCGCGCCGTTCGGACTGCTCGTGGGCTGGGAGCCGCAGCTGGTCTGCCAGCTCGCCGTCGAGTGCGCGGCGCAGACCCACGGCCACCCCACCGCGTATCTCTCGGCCGGCGCCCTCGCCGTCATCGTGCACGGCCTGGCCCGCGGCGAGACCGTCGACGGTTCGGTCCAGCGCGCCCTCGCCCTGCTCACGCCCCGCCCCGGCCACCAGCCCGTCACCGACGCCCTGAAGCAGGCCCTCGGCGCCGTACGCCAGGGCATCCCGAGCCCCGCCCGTATCGCCGCCCTCGGCGACCCGAACAACGCCGAGGACGCCCTCGCCGTCGCCGTGTACGCCACCCTCGTCAGCGAGGACATCCGCCACGGCCTGCGCCTCGCCGTCAACCACGACGGCCCCTCCCAGACCACCGGCACCGTCTGCGGCGCCCTCCTGGGAGCCCTCCACGGCGAGACGGCCCTGCCGCCGGCCTGGCTCGCGGAGCTGGAGGGCCGCCCCACCATCCTCGAACTCGCCGACGACTTCGCCATGGAGATGACCCAGGGCCCCGCCCTCCACGGCCCGGCGGTCTCGGCCACGGGCTGGCTGCAGCGCTACCCGCGCGGCTGAACCGCGGAACGTCACCAGGGACAGAACGTCACCAGAGACAGAACGTCACCAACGCCACCGAAGACAGCGGGGGTGGGCGGGCCCGTACCGGCCCCGCCCACCCCTGATCATCGAGCCGCGACTACTCCTTCGCGGCCGGCTGCGCCACCGTGTCGCCGGCCGTGGCCGGCTGCGGGACGGCGGCCGCGCCCTCCCCGTCCCCGCCGGGGTTGAGCTGCGCGAGGATTCCGTCCCGCTCCGGGGTGTCCTCCGGCTTCACGTAGCCGATCAGGACGAAGAGCACCAGCGAGATCGCGAGCGGGATCGACACCTGGTACTGCAGCGGGACGCCGCCCTCGACGTTCCAGCTGATCGGGTAGTTCACCAGCCAGAACGTCACCAGGCCCAGGCCCCAGCTCAGCAGCGCCGCCGTCGGGCCGCTCTTGCGGAACCACGGGAGCATGCCGAGCATCAGCGGGATCGCGATCGGGCCCATCAGACCTGCGACCCACTTGATGACGACGGTGATGATGTCACCGAAGAAGTCCGAGTTGACCTGGGTCGCGATGGCCATCGACAGGCCGAGGAAGAGGAGCGTCGACCAGCGGGCGGCGAGCAGTCCGGCGCGCGTGTCCCACTCCCGGACCTTGCGGGAGACGGCGGGCATGATGTCGCGGGTGACGACCGCCGCGATCGCGTTGGCGTCGGAGGAGCACATCGCCATCGTGTGGGAGAAGAAGCCCACGACGACCAGGCCGAGCAGGCCGTGCGGCAGCAGCTGTTCGGCCATGATGGCGTACGAGTCGGCCGGGACGACGTTCTTCTCGTCCGCCAGGATCACCGGCGCCACCCACATGGGGAAGAACAGCACCAGCGGCCAGATCAGCCAGAGCAGGGCGGAGAGCCGGCCGGAGCGTTCGGCGGACCTGGCGGAATCGGTGGCCATGTAGCGCTGGGCCTGGTTCCACATCCCGCCGTTGTACTCGAAGGTCTTGATGAAGAGGTACGCGATCAGGAAGACCATCAGGTACGGGCCGGCCAGCGGCTCGGTGTGGCCGGACATCACCGGCTCGTCCCAGACGTTCCAGAGGCTGCTGAAGCCGCCGAGCTCGGCCATGACGGCGATCAGCATCGCGATGCCGGCCACGAACTGGATGATGAACTGCCCCAGTTCGGTGAGTGCGTCCGCCCACAGGCCGCCGACCGTGCAGTAGACGGCGGTGACCGCACCGGTGATCAGGATGCCCATGTTGAGCGAGACGCCGGTGAAGACGGAGAGCAGGGTGGCGATGGCCGCCCACTTGGCGCCGACGTCGACGATCTTCAGGAGCACGCCGGACCAGGCGAGGGCCTGCTGGGTGGGCAGGTTGTAGCGGCTCTTGAGGTATTCGAGCGGTGAGGCGACGTGCAGGCGGGAACGGACCCGGTTGAGGCGTGGGGCGAAGAGCCGGGATCCGATGGCGATACCGATGGCGATGGGAAAGGACCAGGTGACGTACGACGTCACGCCGTACGTATACGCGATGGCCGCGTAACCCGTGAACATGACAGCGCTGTAGCCGGACATGTGGTGCGAGATGCCCGACAGCCACCACGGCATCTTGCCGCCGGCCGTGAAGAAGTCGCTGACGTTGTCCACACGCTTGTGGGACCAGATACCGATGGCGACCATCACGCCGAAGTAGCCGATGAGCACGGTCCAGTCGAGACTGTTCATGTCCCCCTCCAGGGGTCCGCCTTGTGAACGCCGTTCATGGTGTGGCCAACTGAGCGGCCGCGACAACGCGTCGAAGAGTCAACAGCAAGTAAAATCGTTCGGATTGTTGACCTCGGTTCACATTCGTGATCGACAGAAGGGTGAAAAAGGACCGCACGCGGCGAAGTTCGCCGGTGCGGCCCGGGGCGGCGAGCGCCGAGCGCTAACGCATCAGCTCTCCCGCGTTGACCAGCAGCGACTGGCCCGTGATCGCCCTGGCCCGGTCGGAGGCGAGGAACGTCACGGCCTCTGCGACGTCCCCGTCCGTCGCCAGTTCCGGCAGCGCCATCCGCTCGGTCAGCCGGCCGAGCACCTCGGACTCCGGCACCCCCTCGGTGTGCGCGGTGAACTGTACGTACGCCTGGACCGGCGGCCCCCACATCCAGCCGGGCAGCACGGTGTTGACCCTGATCCGGTGCGGTCCCAGCTCGCGTGCGAGCGAGTACATCGCGGAAGTGAGCGCACCCTTCGATGCCGCGTACGCCGCCTGCCGCACCTGGGACGGCGCGGCCACCGCCGACTGTGTGCCGATGATGACGACCGAGCCGCCCCGCTCCTTGAGTGCCGGCAGGCAGGCCCGCGTCATGCGCAGTGTCCCCAGCAGATTGACGTCCACGACCTCCTGCCAGGTCGCGAAGTCGGCGTCTTCGAGGCCGCCGAAGTAGCTGTCCCAGGCGGCGACATGGACCACCGCGTCGATGCCCCCGAACCTCTCCACCGCGAGCGCCGCCAGGGCTTCGCACTGTGCCTCGTCGGTGATGTCGGTGGGGCGGTGGGCGGTGTGCGCGCCCTCGGGGTCGATCTCGGCGGCGGTCTTGGCGAGGTTCGCCTCCGTACGGGCGCCGAGGGCGGCGTTTCCCCCGTCCCGTACGACGGTTGCGGCGATCTGGTGTCCGAGTCCGGCGCCGACACCGGACACGATGACGGTCTTTCCCTGCAGCAGCATCTCGGCGCCTCCCGGCTCTGGTCCTTCATCTGACGGTGCGTCAGAGTAGGTCTGTCCGCCGGATGAGGGAAGGGGAGCGTCGTGAGTGAGGACACCCGGTCCGAGGTGTACGCGGAACTGGCCGCCGTCGGCCCCTATGGAGTCCACCCGGGCCACGCCCTGATCACCATGGTCGAACCGCATCCCGGCCATGAGTACGCGTACAACCGCTGGTACGAGGACGACCACTACTACGCGGGCGCGATGGCGATGCCGTGGATGTACGCCGGCCGGCGCTGGGTGGCGACCCGTGAGCTGCAGCTCCTGCGCTACCCCGAGAAGTCGGCGGTCGCCCAGCCGGTGACGGCCGGCTGCTACATCTCCACGTACTGGATCACCGACGGCCGCTACGACGACCACATGAAGTGGACCGTCGGTATCAACAAGCGGCTGAACCGCGACGGTCGCGTCCATCAGGCCCGTACACATGTGTTCACCGCCTTCCAGGACCATGCGGGGACCGTGTACCGGGACGGGGCGGCGGGGCCTCGCGACTATCACGCGCTGGACCATCCGTACGCGGGGCTGGTCGTCGAGGTGATCGACGCGGAGGGGCCGGAGCAGCGGACCGAGCTGCTGGAACGGCTGCGGTCGGGGGAGTTGCCCGGGCGGCTTGCCGGTTCCCCGGCGGCGATGGTGACGGTCTTCCGGCCGACACCGCTGCCGCTGGAGCGGATGACGTACGTGAAGCAGGTGGAGGGCGTCGACACGCGGCTGACGCTGCTCTGGTTCCTGGAGCAGGATCCGCGTGAGTGCTGGGACGAGCACTTCGCGGATCTCGACGCGGGGGAGCTCGGGAGGGTCGAACTGGTGGCGCCGTTCATTCCGACCGTGCCGGGTACGGACCGCTACGTGGACGAGCTGCGCTGAGTGGGGCCGAAGGGGGCGGAGTGGGGCCGGAACAGGGCCGAGCCCCCTCGGCCGGGACGGCGGACCAGTCGAGAGGGCTCTGTTCGTTGAATCCGGTACTGTTCGCCGGATCCGGTCTGTCCTGGGATCCTGTGTGTGCCGGGGTCCGGGCTGTACCGGGCTGTACCGGGCTCGGGCTGTACCGGGGTCCCGTGAGTACCGAGATCCGGTCCGGCCGGTGGAGCCTCTAGAGCGAACCCTTGGTCACTCCGTGCACGAACGCGGTCCACGAGCCGGGAACGAAGGTGATGGACGGGCCCTCGGGAGCCTTGGAGTCCCGCACGGCGATCGCCTGCACGGCAGGGGACTTGACTTCGATGCATGCGCCATTTCCACCGGAGTATGAGGATTTGATCCAAGTGTCCGTGGCGCCCTGGTGAATAGCCATGTCTTTCTCCGGTTCCGTGTTTCGACGGTGCGGCCGACGTTCTTGACGGCGTGATCACGACGCTACTTGGCACGCTCGACGGATGAGAACGTCCGTTCACTCGACCGGATGGCATATTCCAATGTGCTCTTCCGGGAAAAGGTCGCGAAGGTGTACCGTGCGCCCTCGCGCCTCCCGTGCGCGGTTCGTACGGCCCACGAGGGGCGTTCGTACGTTACTTCGCGTACGTCTTGGCGATGTCCTCGATGAACTCCCGGGTGTGGTCCACATTCAGTGCCTGGGCCCGCAAATGCTCGTACATCACGGTGTATTTGTGGACGTCATTCGCCTTCTCCAGGTAAAGATCACTGGTGACGCCCTCGATGTAGACGACGCTCGAATCCGAGGTGTCGGGGAACTCCAGGATGGCGTAATGCCCGGTGATGCCCGGATGGGCGCCCATGCTGAACGGCAGCACCTGGACCGTGACATGGGGAAGCTGAGACTGCTCCACCAGGTACTCGAGCTGTTCGCGCATCAGCTCCTTGTTGCCCACCACCCGGCGCAGCGCGGCCTCGTCGACCACGGCCCACAGCCGCAGCGGACTCTCGGGCGCGGCGACCCGCTCCTGCCGGCGCATCCTGACCTGGACGCGCTTCTCGACATCGCTGACCGGGGTCTCCGGCAGCGCGCCGGTGATGAGCGCCTCCGCGTACTCCCGGGTCTGGAGCAGTCCGGGCACGATCTGGGGCTCGTAGACGCGGAGGCTGGCCGCGTCCGTCTCCAGGCCGATGTAGACGCTGTACGGGATGTCGCCGAAGGCATGCCACCAGCCCTGCTGGCGGGAGTCCTTGGCCATCTGCATGAGCGAGTCGACGACCCGGTGGTCCTCGACCTCGTACACCCCGCAGAGGTCGCGCACATCGCGCTGGCTGATCGACCGCCGGCCGTTCTCCAGTCGGCTGATCTTCGACTGGGAGACGAGCAGGCGCTCCGCCACCTCCTCCGCGGTCATGCCCTTGAGCTCGCGGAGCCGACGCAGCTCCTGACCCAAACGGCGGCGCCTGACGGTGGGGTTGACGTTGGACGCCACGGGAACTGCACCTCCGGCTTTGTTGCTGTGCGTATCTACGTCTCAGCAGACTGCCACCAAAGGTGCTGGCCGCGCTGGGAAATGACGACACGCGCGCACAATGCGGGGGACAAAGTGAGTGCGCGGGGCAGTCGTGTTGACTGCCCCGCGCACTCGTGCGGCTCCCGAACCGGGTCTGGGGACGACGGCGGTGCGGCGGTGTGGTTGCTTCGTGCTGCTCGGTGCTCGGTGCTGCTTGGTGCTGTTCGGTGCTGCTCAGTGCGCCGCGACGCGGGCCATGGTCCCGTGGCGCGGCTGCATCGGTACGGCCGACTGGCGGCCGCCCGCTGCGGGGTTACGGCGGGGCTGTGCGGCCGCACCGTTCTGGACGTCCATCACGGCGTGCGCCACGAGGCCGCCCATGGGGTCGTGCCTGATCAGATCCCGGAGCCGGGAGCGGGAGGACCGCCCCTCGTTGCCGGGGTAGAGGTGCTTGCCGAGACCGACCGCGTGGGCCAGCGCGGCGAGCGCCGCGGTCCGCGGGTCCGGCGGTACGCCGGTGCGGATCGCACTGTCCAGCCGGGCCCTGATTTCCCGGCTGATCGCCGTGTCCGTCGCCTGATAGCGAGTCGTCGGCAGCACCCCGCACATCTGTCCGGCCACGGCATGCACCATGCCGCACCTTTCCAGATGCGAAAGGTAGGTCTGGCGCAGCCCCAGCCGGGGCCCGCCGATCCAGTGGACGGCCCGGACCGGGCTGCCGCGTCTGCGCAACAGCTCCAGTGCGGAGTCCAGTGTCGGATCTCCTGTCGGCCGTGGCATCACCACGGCGATACGATCCCCGTCTGGGGCTATCCGTCCTGCCAGAGCCAGCTCCACTAGCTGTGCTCCGGCCAGGCCGAGGTCGAGCGACTGCGGCTGCGCTGTGGTACCCGTGGCCGGGTCCAGAGCGAGCAGCAGAAGCTCCTCCGGAATAGTTCTGCGGCTCCTGCCCATCCATGCCTCCCCGCGTGGATGAATGACAGGGTGACCCCTCTCACATTGGTCTGTCGAGAGCGCCTGGGTGCTTCGTACGGGAACCGGCAGGTATGTCGTTCTCGTCTAGCACGGGAGCCAAGTGCTCACACAGGACACTGGTAGATGGTTCGGACAGCGATGTCGGCGGTGACATCGCCTCGGCGGTTCACGCATGGCGCATGGAGGAGGCACGGTGGCGGGCGAGTCCCCCGACAAGTCGGAGCAGCAGAAGTCGTCGGGGGAGACGACTCCGAGCGAACGTGATCCGCGGCTTGCCGTGGCCCGTTCGGCGGGGGCGCCCACCGAGGGACGGGTAGACCAGCCTACGGCGGTGTTCAGGACGCCGCCGTCGGTTTCGGAGACGTCGGCCACGGAGCCGTCGTCTTCGGACAGCGACGGGGACGCCCCGGAGCCCGAATCCGGTTCCGAATCCGGTTCCGGATCCGCTTCGGCGGCTGAGCGCGACGCGGCGGAGGACACGCCGAACGGCGATGCCCGGCTCCGTGCGGCGGTGGCGGCGTGGGTCTCCACGGAGGCTACGAAGGCGGCGGAGACGGCGGAGACAGCGGAGGGTAAGGCCGAGTCCGCCGCGGACGAGACGGCTCGTGAGGGCGCTTCCGACGACGACGCTGTCACCGGTGACGCGGACGGCCCGGAGGAGTCGGAGGAGCCGGAGGCGAACGCTGCCGCCGACGAGGCGGAAGCTGCGACGGCCGAGGCCGAAGCCGAAGCCGAGCCTGCGCCCACGCCCGAGGCTGAAGCTGAAGAGGACGATTCGGCTCCGGCCGAAGCGGCTGCCGAAGACGACTCGGCGGAGCCCGGGGACGACGCCGCGGACTCGGACGGTCCCGAGGAGGAGGCCGCGGCTCCCGCGTCCCGCAAGGCGGCCGACGACGCCGACAAGCCCCATGACGACGCCGACGCCGACGAGGGCAACGCCAAGGTGCCCAGCTGGGCCGGTGCCAAGCAGGGCGACAAGCCTGCCCTGAAGGCGTCGCAGAAGGCCGCTCAGAGGGCCGCCGAGGGCGATGAGGGCGATGACTCGGTCGACCGGCCCGTCGACCAGCCGACCGCCGTGTTCAAGGCGCTGCCGCGGCCTGCCGTGGATCAGCCGACCACCGCGCTGAAGGTCACCCCGCCCGCGAAGCCGAAGCCGGCACCGGAAGCCGCGCCCGAGCACACCACCGCGCTGAGGGTCACCCCGCCGCCCGCGAAGCCGACGCCGGCACCGGAGCGCGAGTCCGAGCCCAAGTCGCCCAAGTCGGCGCCCAAGTCCAGGCCCGAGCCCGAGGCCGAGCGGACCAGCCAGTTCGTGCCGCTGCGCCGGGACGACGCAGGGCCCGCCGCCGCGTCCCCCGCCGCCGCCCCCGCGTCGCTCACCGAGGCCGAGCGGACCAAGCAGCAGCCGCTGCCGCCGAGGCCGCCGCTCGATCTGCTCGCCGAGCTGACGAACACCCCGCCGCCGCCTCAGACCCCGGTCCGTACCGCGTTCCGCCGGGTCAAGATCTGGACGCCGCTGGTCGTGCTGCTCCTGATCATCTTTGCGGTCGTACAGGCCGTACGCCCGCTGCCGGCCCCCGCTCTGTCGCTGACGGCGAAGCCGACGTACACCTTCGACGGCGCGGCCCCGACGCTGCCCTGGCCCGCCAAGGGACAGGCCTACATGGCCGCGTCCGGGCTCGGCGCGCTGGGCAGCTCCGGTGAGCAGACGCCGGTGCCCATCGCGAGCGTGACCAAGTCGATGACGGCGTACGTGATCCTCAAGAACCACCCGCTGAAGCGGGGCGAAGAGGGTCCGATGATCGAGATCGACGCCAAGGGCGAGTCCGAGGGACAGCTCGACAAGACGGACAACGAGTCGACGCTCAACACCGTCAAGCAGGGCGACAAGATCAGCCTGAAGGCCGCACTGTCGGCCATCATGATTCCGTCCGCCAACAACATCGCGCGCCAGCTGGCCCGCTGGGACGCGGGCTCCGAGGAGGCGTTCGTCAACAAGATGAACGACGCCGCCAAGGAGCTGGGGATGACGAACACGACGTACACGGACCCCTCCGGTCTGAACGCGACGACCGTCAGCACAGCGGAGGATCAGGTCAAGCTGGGTCTGAAGCTGGTGGAGATCCCGGCCCTGATGGACATCACCAAGCTGCCCGAGTGGACGGACCCCTCCGGCAAGAAGTGGCGGAACTACAACGAGCTGCCGCCCTTCGACGGCGCGCTCGGCATCAAGACCGGCAGCACCACCAAGGCGGGCGGCAATCTCCTCTTCGCCGCCCACAAGATGGTCGGCGACACGGACCAGCTGATCGTCGGTGCCGTGCTCGCCCAGCACGACACCCCGATCCTCGGCACCGCGATCCGGGCGAGCAAGGACCTCATGCTCGCCACCCAGGACGCGCTGAAGTCCGCGACGATCGTCAAGAAGGGCCAGGTCGTCGGCACGGTCGACGACGGACTGGGCGGTTCGGTGCCGGTCGTCGCGACGAAGGACGTGGCGGCGGTGGGCTGGTCGGGCCTGACGGTGAAGCTGAAGCTGACGAACGGCGGCAAGGCGCTGCCGCACGCCGCAGCGGCCGGCACGGTCGTCGGTTCGCTGACCGTGGGCCAGGGCGCAAGCCAGGTGACGGTGCCGGTGGCGCTGCAGGACGAGCTCGTGGAACCCGGGTTCGGCGCCAAGCTGACCCACCTGGGCTGACATCGGCGGCCGGACGGGGGCACGATCTTTCGCGCCCCCGTCCGCCGCATCGGCACCGTGCTAGCGTCCCCGGATCCGGCCCCCCGGGGCAACCTGCGGAAGCCGGGACGGCGTCCTCGAGCACGGGAAGCGAACCACGGGAGCCGCAGTGACCACCGCCGAGCCGACACGTGCGGACGAGAGCAGCGCCGCGAGGGGGCCGCGAACCGCGAAGCCGCGAATAGGGCTGCCCGCATTCCGCTCCGAGGCCTCCTCGACTTCCGGGACCTCTACGAATTCCCCGACTTCCGAGACTTCTTCGGCTTCCGAGACCTCCTCGACCTCTGAGACCTCCTCGGCTTCCTCGACGGAGCCCAAGGGTGCTCCGTCCGCTCTCAGGGCGCGCCTCAGCCGCCACCCCGTCCTCGTCGCGACGGTCCTCGCCGGGTTCCTCCATCTCCTCTGGTTCTTCTTCTTCGCCAACAGTGGCGGTGACATCGCCGCGCAGGACGCCTGGGCCGAGTTCGTCGGCCGGCACCCCGACTCCGCGTACAACCTCGCCTGGTACGGGGGTATGCACCCCGTCTCGTACAGCGTGGTGTCCCCGTATCTGATGTCCCTCCTCGGCGTGCGGACGACGATGATGGTCGTCGGCACGCTCTCCGCCGCCCTGACCGCGCTGATCCTCACCCGCGTCCCTGCCGTCCGTAACCCGCTGGCCTGCGCGCTGGCCGGGGTGTTCGCGTTCCTGTGCAACGCGCTGTCGGGGCGGGTCACGTTCGGTCTGGGGATGATGTTCGCGCTGGGGGCGGTCGCGGCGGTGTTCTGCTGGCCGCACCGGTGGCGCTACAAACGGTGGGCGAAGGCCGCCGTCGCCGCGCCGCTTGCGGGTCTCGCGACCGCGTCGAGTCCGGTTGCCGGGCTCTTCCTCGGAGTCGTCGCGGCAGCGCTGTTCCTGAACCGGCGCCGGCCGGGTGCGTACGCGCTCGGGCTCGCCCCGGTGGTGGTCGTGGCGCTGTCGGCGTGGCTGTTCCCGTTCTCGGGTACGCAGCCGATGTCGTTCGCGTCGACGTCGCTTCCGTTCCTCTTCGGGGTCTTCGTGCTCGTCCTCGTACCGAAGGACTGGCGGACGGTCCGCACCGCCGCGGCGGTGTACGCCCTCGGTACCCTCCTCACCTTCCTCGTCGACTCTCAGATCGGGTCGAACGTCTCGCGGCTCGCAATGCTGTTCGCCGGTGTGGTGCTGCTGGCGGCGCTGCCGTACGCCGTGCCGCGCTCCCGCAGGTGGTACGCGCTGGTCCTCACCTTCGTCGGGCTCAACTTCTGGATCGGTTTCAAGAGCGTCGACGACATCGTCCGTACGGCTCCGGCCGCGTCCTGGACGCGTGAACTCGCGCCGCTGGTGAACGAGCTCCAGGAGGTCGGCGCGGAGAAGGGCCGCGTCGAGGTCGTCCCGGCCAGCAGCCACCGGGAGGCGTCGGCTCTCGCGCCGTACGTCAATCTCGCCCGCGGCTGGAACCGGCAGGCGGACATGGAGCGCAACCCGCTCTTCTACGACGACACCCTCAGCGCTGCCAACTACCGCGAATGGCTGGACCGCTGGGCCGTGCACTTCGTGGTGCTGCCGACGGGCAAGCCGGACTCGGGCGGCGGGCAGGAGGCGGAGCTGATCGAGCAGGGCCAGCCGTATCTGAAGCGGGTCTGGTCCGACGCGAACTGGCAGTTGTTCTCCGTCCGGAACCCGATGCCGCTGGCCGATCCGCCCGCGACGGTGGACCGGGCCGGCGCCGGTGAGCTCACGATCCATGTGAAGACGGCGGGCCGGGTGCTGATCCGCATCCCGTACTCGCCGTGGCTCGGCCTCGTCGACGGGGAGGGGCGGAGCGTGGAGCAGCCGAAGGAGACGGAGGCGTCGAAGCTGCGGGAGGACGACGAGCCGAAGACGTTCGTCAACGTCTCCGGCTGCCTCATGAAGGCGGAAGAGGACGCGGCGGGCGACGAATGGACCGAACTCCTCGCCCCGCGCCCGGGCGTGTACCGCCTGGCAGCGCCGTACCAGCTGCCGCGCGGGACACCGTGTCCGGAGGAGTTGCGCGGCGCGGAGGAGTGAGGGGGCCGGGCAGCCCCCGGGGTCGGTCAGTGGTGCTCGGTCGCTTGCTCGCCTGCCTGCCGCAGGGCAACAGAGATCAGGACGGCGAACGCAACTATGGCAGTGCACGTACGGGCGTCATTGAACAGTTCCCAGCGGCGCAGGATCTCTGCATGGTCGACCGGCGGCGTGGTGGCGGCCCACTGCTTGATACGGCTGTTGATCGGGACATTTCCGAACCGGGTGATCAGGAAGGACGTGACGGTCAGGAGCCCTGCCGTTGCTGCGAGGACCCGGGCCCGGCCGCGTGTCAGGGCGGCCAGGGCGACGGCGCTGAGAGCCGAGACCGCCATCGCCCCCTGCACGGTGATCCCGTTCATCTTCATCAGCTCGGTGTGGAAGTCGAGTCTCATGTCGATGGGCACGGAGTCGAAAGTCGGGACGAGGTTGGCGGCGCCGTAGCCGAAGGCTCCGGCGAGCAGACCGGTGGACAGCAGGGACACGGCCAGGAGGAGCCGGGTGCGCATGGTTCATGCTCCCTTGACCGGCCGGGTGAAGCGGCTGCTCGGCTCTCCTCGGAGCCGGCTGCCCGGAATCCTGCGGCCGTATGCCAGCAGCAGGAGGTCCTGGGCGGGGCCGTACACCGGTGAGCCGGAGCCGTATGCCCAGTCGAGGTCCTCGGCGCACAGCCGCACTCCGTCGAGGTCGGCGCCGAAGAATCTCAGGCTGCTGGGCCGGATCTCGTCGAGCAGGATGCGCAGCCGGTCCTCGGGGACGCGCCGGTCGAGGCCGAGAGCGACGGTGATGTCCAGCCCGTGCACCACGTCGTGGCCGAGCGCCGCCGCGAGCCCGCCGACCGGTGGTGTCCAGGGGTGGTCGGCGTTGTCCCGCAGGAAGGCGGCGAGTGCGGCGGTGGAATGGGCGGCCGCATCCCTGCGCGCGACCCGGTCGGTCATGCGGTCAAGGTTCCCGCGCGCCTTGGCCAGCTCGCCGAGCACCACGGGCAGGGAGAGCCGGAACCCCATCGACATGTGTGCCGCGACCTCGCGAACTCGCCATCCCGCGCAGAGGCTCTGTCCGTTCCACTGGTCGGCTCGCAGAGTGTCGAGCAGGTCGGCCAGTTCTCGGCGTTCCGCTGCGATCGCGGCCCTGATCCCGCCCCTGACCTCGGCGTTCTTCCCCTTGCGGGATGTCGGGTTCTCCATGTGATCAAGCCTGCGGCCGACCGAGCGATAACGCCAGTAGATAGTTCTGCTGGTACCTAGAATCATCGCTTATGGAGCTTCGTCAGCTGCGCTACTTCGTCTGTGTCGTCGAGGAGGGCGGTTTCACCCGAGCCGCCGCACGGCTGCATCTGGCTCAGCCCGGCCTGAGCGCCCAGATCCGCCAGCTGGAGAAGGAGTTGGGGCAGCCCCTGCTCGACCGCTCCGGCCGGTCGGTGACGCCGACCGAGGCGGGCCGGGCGGTCCTGCCGCACGCCCGCGCCGCACTGGCCTCGGCGGAGGCGGTGCGGCAGACGGTGGATGCGTACACGGGGCTGCTGCGCGGCCGGGTCACGCTCGGGCTGGTCTCCGGCGCCACCGGCCACGCCTTCGACATCGCCGCTTTTCTCGCGGACTTCCACGACGCCCACCCCTCGGTCGAGTTGGCACTCATCGAGGACACCACGGAGCGGATGCAGGCTGCGCTCCTGGCCGGCGAACTCGACATCGCCGTCCTCGGGCCGGCAGAGGAGGTGCCACCGCGCGGAGTGGCCTTCCAGACGGTGATCGACGTCCCGCTGGTTGCCGCTGTTGCGCCCGGCGTTCCGCTTCTCGACCGCATTGACGGCACGAGCGTCGCGCTTGCCGATCTCCGCGACAGGCCGCTGATCTGCCTGCCGCGCGGCACCGGGGTGCGCGCGGCGCTCGAACGCGGCTGTTCGCGGGCGGGATTCCGGCCCCGGGTCACCTTCGAGGCGGCAGCCCCGCACGTGCTCGCACGGCTCGCCGCGCGGGGCCTGGGCATTGCCGTGCTGCCTGCCGGAGAAGACGAGTCCGCCCTCGACGGACAGCTCCGCATCCTGCGGATCGTCCGGCCCGAGATGCGTGCCCGCATCGCGCTCGCCTGGCAGGCAGCCGGTCCTTCGAGCCCCGCGGCCCGGGTACTCCTCGACCGCCTGCGCGAAGCCGTCCCGAAATTGCTCTCGACCAAGACAGTCACGGGAGTTTGAGGACGGCCACCCCGGGCCACCGGGCGGTACCGAGCAGGCCCGGTGGCCCGGGGCTCGGGGCTGCTCAGACGATCGGGAAGGCGATGTCGCAGACCTCGTCCGTCGCCGTCGCCGAGTCCCAGTCGGCGAAGTACACCTCGCGGCAGGGGCCCGTGATCGTCAGGCCCTCTTGGGCGATCCACGCCTCGACCGCGTCGTACGCCGAGATGATCTGCGGGTACGCCACCTGCGCCTTGGTGATGCGGGTGTACGCGAGCCGCCCCGCGGGCTCGACGCGGAGCACGGCGCCGAGGCCGTTCGCCGACGCCCAGGCCTCCGCGGCGCGGGCGTCGGTGACGGGGACGCACGCCTCCGCCGGGCCGTCGCTGTCCGGGGACACCTCGGCGTGGTACGCCACGTACGGCGCACCCGCGATGCCCCCGCACTCCTCGGCTGCCTTTGCCAGGCGGTCGAGAGCCGCCGGAATCCAGGTCGGCAGCTCGTCCTCCCGCACGTGCTTGCGCTCCGCGAGCACTGCCTGCTCGGGTACGTCCACGGTCTTGATCTCGTACATCGTGGGTCTCCTGCCCGAAAGCCGTTCACGGAGATGAGCCACAAGGGTGCCCTGTACGGCCCGGCGCTCCTCCACCTCGGCCCAGTACGCGGCCAGCGCCGTCGCGCCCTCCGCGCCCGGCAGCTCCACCACCTCGGCGATGCGCGCCAGCGGCATGTCGATCTGCCGCAGCAGCGCGACGAGCCGGGCGCGCTCCACCTGGTCCGCGCGGTACCAGCGGTAGCCCGTCGCCTCGTCGACGTACTCGGGGGCGAGCAGCCCGAGCCGGTCGTACAGGCGCAGGGCCTTCGGCGAGAGCCGCGCCCGTGAGGCGAAGGCTCCGATGGAGAGCAGGGAGTCGTCGTGCACGGGCCCATCCTCCGTCACCGGGCGGGCGTTCCGTCCGGCACCGAGGACGTTGTGCCCTGTCCCAGGGGCAAGGTCAACCGCGAGGTGTCCGGCGTGACGCCCGAGGACCGATGCGGATCGATGCGGATCGATATCGCGTTGATACCGGCTGATGCCTACCGCTCGATATGAACCTCGTTGCACAGTGACCCGCATGGTCTGCGACAAATGCGGTGGCACGCACCGGGGCGCGCTGCCGGGAATGGTGTCGGACACCTGCACCGTCGATGCCGCGTCACCCGGCCGGGCGGCCAAGGAACCGCTCTTCGAACGAACGATGCTCGTGGGCACGGGTGTTGTGGCCTCCCTGTGCGTACTGATGCTGAGCGCCACGCTCCTCGCGACCGCAGACGGTGACGACGACCGCGTCGACGACGACGTGAGCCCGGTCGTGGACGGCGTCGCGCTGGGCGGACTGCCGGACCGGGTCGGCCCGACCTTCGTACCGCAGGACTCACCGTCGCCGAGCGCGACACCCTCCAGGGCGAGGCCCACGCCCGCGCAGAAGCAGAAGCAGAAGCCCAGGCCGAAGCCTTCCAGGTCCGGTACCACCAGGCCGTCACCCGAAAGACCCTGGTTCAGCGAGTGGGCAGGACCCGGCTGTGCGAACGGCGTGCGCACGTACGGCCGCTTCTCGGACGGCGGCTACGGCTGGTACGAGGTCGACTCCGGGGGCCACGAGGGGAATTCGTGCGACGGCCGTTTCATCGCCGTCCCCATGTCCGGCGCCCGCGACCGGGACCGCGGCAACACGGTCACCTGGAACTGGCGCCCGGGCAACGGCTACACGCGGTGCTCCGCGGCGGTGCACATTCCCTGGAGCCCCCGCGACGAGGACGTCGCGGGTGATCCGACGCGCTACCACGTACTGGCGGACCCCGGCGCCTCGGGGAGCATCCTCGCGGCCTTCGAGATCGACCAGCGGTCGATGCGCGGCGGGATCGTGGTCGTGAACGATCTTCCGGTCCGGGAAGGGGAGTTCACGATCCAGCTCGTGGACCGCGGGCAGGACTGGGGGTCCGGGGACCTCGACGACGCGCATCACGCCGCGGCCCAGATCCGGGCGGACTGTACGGCATGAACGCGTTCTCGCCCCGTGACGTGTGAGGTTCCTGCATAGTGAGCTGGTATGGCGTGCGATCGTTGCGGCAGTGAAAGGCACAGCCCACTGCCGGGCATGAGGTGTCCCGACTGCGGATTCGTGGTGCAGGGCAGTAAGGGTGCGGGTCCGTCGTGGGTCGCCCGTGAGACGGTCGTCGGCCGGATCTCCCTGCTCTCCCGGTTCCGCAAGGGCCTGCTCGCTGCCGGAGCGGTGGTCGTCCTGGGCTGTTTCGTCGCGGCGGCCGCGATGTTCACCAGCTCCGAGGCCGACGACGGCCGCTCGTCGGCGGACGGCGCCGATTCCATCGGGGGCGGGGGTGTGCCGACGCGGGTCGGCCCCACGTCGCTCCCGGACGAGGACGAGTCCGGGACTTCACCACCGGCCGGGTCCCCGACGTCGCCCGCTCCTGGATTCGAGGAGTGGGCCGGCCCGGGCTGCACGACGGGCCACTACCGCGAAGTGGGCCGCTTCGAGAACGGCGTCGCGGCCTGGTACACCGTCCGCTCCGGCGGGCAGCGCGACTCCTCGTGCGACGGCAGCTTCACCGCGGTCCCCATGTCGGGCAGCGCCACCAAGGACCACGGGGGTACGGCGATCTGGAGCTGGGACCTCGACCGGAGCTACCGGCAGTGCTCACTCGCCGTGTTCGTGCCCCGCACCAACCACGCCACCGATGTGGCCGGCGACCCCACGCTCTACCGCGTCCTCGCCGACCCGGCCGACGTGACCTCCGGCTACACCGGTTTCGGCGTCCGCCAGACCGACCACCGAGGCAGCCTGGTCCAAGTCGGCAGCTACCCGGTCAAGGGCGACAAGGTCTTCGCGGTCCAGCTCGTCGACCGCGGCCGTGACTGGGGCACCGCCGAGCGAGTGGGAGCACACCATGCCGCGGCCCAGATGAGGCTGAACTGCCGCACCTGACGGCCGTTGTGTCATCCGGCCGTGCCGAGGGGGATCAGTTCGAGGTTCGGGTACGGGAAAGCGCCGGAGCTCGGCCAGCCCGAGGCCGGCGAGCAGCCGATTCACTTCCGGGACTGTGCCGAGCTCGACTGGCGCGAAGGCACTGTGTTCCAAGCGCACGGATCCCCCCAGTTCACCACGGTCTTCACCGGCGTATGCCGATGCCTTGATCATGAACGGTGCCGACGTCCTGATGCATCGGCCGATCGTCGGTTCAAGAACCCCCCGGGTGGCGGGGGTTCACCCCGATCCGACCACCGTCGGCGAACGAAAGCGGCCTTCCCGGTCGAGTCGTACTCCGGCCCGCGGCACGGCCTCACGCGACCGAAGCGGAACCCCGATGCCGGGGTCCCGGTCGGAACGTGAGAAGCCTCATGACCAGCTCAAATTTCTTGTGCAAAGTTGATCAGGGTCTCAATGACAGGCAAGCTACGTGTGAGACCACGCTGACCTCGTGCGTCTCGCCAGCAGGGGGAAAGCATGATCGACGCAGTGATCGCGCACGACCAAGTGCTGTTTTCAAGCCGGGCTGCGCAGCGTTTTCGAGCACGAAGACGGCATCGAGGTGGATGGCGCCTGCCAGAGATCCACCGTGACGGAGACGGCTGCGCGGCTTCGCCCGCGGGTGGTCGTGCTGGGAGATCAGCCCTCCCGGACACGGACCCTGTCCTCGATCGAGGCTCTGCGCAGTCACCTTGGCCCACCCGAAGTCGTCCTCCCGGCCGGGCGGCTGGACGCTCCCTCGCCGCGGACGCACTCCTGAAGGGCGCCGCGGGAGTCCTGGAGCAGGACATCAGCCCGCAGATGCTCGTGAGTGCCGTACGCGTGGTGGCCACCGGCGGCCGGGTCCTGGCAGCACCGGCGTCCCGGACGGGGGTCGGTCTGCTCAGCCGTGGGGGATTCCCCCCGGCGGTCCGCGAGCAATGACGGAATCCGGCGCCGATCCACGACAGCCGGCCCGCAACATCGGTTCTCCCGCCGTTCCCGGCCTTCGAAGGCGTGTGAGCCATGGCCCGTCCCCCTGCGCTGCCTTCCGGCGAGAAGGCAAGGATTGTCATCTCCGTCCTGTTCAAGGACCGGACCGTCGCCGAAGCGGCCCGGGAGGCCCAGGTCTCCGAGCAGTCCATCGCGAACTCCAGAAGCACAGAGCACAGAGCACAGAGCACAGAGCACAGGACAACGCACAGAAGGGAGAGACCGATTCGGAATCCGCCTGAGGTGGGTGCACCCGCCATATCCGTCGACGGCCTCACCATGCGGTACGGGAAGAAGGAGATCCTGCGTGGTGTGGATCTCACGGTGAACCATGGTGAGGTACTCGCCCTGTTGGGCCCCAACGGTGCCGGCAAGACGACCACAGTGGAGGTCCTGGAAGGGTTCCGGCGGCGCACCAGCGGCTCGGTCACGGTCCTCGGCAAAGACCCGAACGACGTGGACGAAAAGTGGCGCGGACGGCTGGGCATCGTCCTGCAGACCTGGCGTGACCACGCCCGCTGGCGGGTCGGTGAGCTCCTGCACCACTTCGCCTCGTGCTACGAGCGGCCCCGGGATGTGACCGAGGTGCTGGAGGTCCTGCGGCTCGACGAGCAGGCCGGCCAACTGTGCTCGAACCTGTCGGGCGGCCAGCGGCGAAGGCTGGACGTCGCCCTGGGGATCATCGGCGACCCGGAGCTGCTGTTCCTCGACGAGCCGACGACGGGTTTCGACCCGGTCGTGCGGCGTGAATTCCACGACCTGGTGGAGCGGTTGAAGACGGACGGCATGACGATGGTGCTCACGACGCACGACCTGCACGAGGCGGAGCGGCTCGCCGACCGCATCGCCATCCTGATCGACGGCCGGATCTCCGCCTTCGGCACGGCGGAGGAACTAGGCGAGCAGGCGCGTGCCCAGGCCCGGGTGGTCTGGTCGGCGGACGGCGTCCGGCAGGAGCAGCAGACCGACGACCCGTCGCGGCTCGCCTGGGAGTTGCACAACAAGTTCGGGGCCCCGGTCCCGGACCTGGAGGTGCACCGGCCCACTCTCGAGGACATCTATCTGCGCATGATCGCGGAGGTGAAGTGATCATGTCTCACGGTTTCACCGTCGGCCTGCGCCGGGGCTCCCTGGAGCTCATGCAGCTGCTGCGTACCCCACGTGAGGTGTTCACCCAGCTCAGCACCCCCCTCATGTTCCTCGTCCTGGGCTCGGTCATGGACGGCGACATCCCCGGAAGCACCGTTCCGATGGCCGAGTTGATGGTCGCCGGCGGTGTCACGACGATGGTCGTGCAGGCAGGGCTGCTGACCCTGACGCAGACCCTGGCCGTGGAGCGCGAGGACGGCACGCTCCTGCGGATGAAGACGCTGCCCGGAGGCATCCCCGCCTACCTGGTCGCGAAGACCCTCGTCATGGTGGTGACCGCACTGGGCGGCGCGGCCCTGATGCTGCTCGCCGGGGTGCTGGCGCTCGGCTCCTCACTGCCGCGCGACCCGGCGCACTGGCTGACCCTGGTGTCGGTCCTGGCTCTTGGACTGGTGGCCCTCGCACCCATAGGCGCGGTGATCGGCGCCCTCCTGCCGAACTCGCGTGAAGCGCTCGGCATGGTGATGATCCCGCTGCTCGCCCTGCTGATCTTCTCGGGAATCTACTTTCCGGTCACGGTGCTTCCCGAAGTCGCCCAGAACGTCGTGCAGGGATTCCCGCTGAAGTGGATCGCCCAGGGCGTACGGGCCGCGCTCATGCCGGACTCGGCCCTGGCCGCCGAACCGGGGGGCAGCTGGGAACTGTCCAAGGTGTATCTCATCGTCGGTCTGTGGGCGGTCATGGGATTCCTGATCGCGCCCCGGATCCTGCACCGGATGACCCGTCGGGAATCCGGCAGCCGGCTGAAGAAGACTGAGACCGCGCGATGAGCCGCCTTGACGCACATTTCCACGATCTTCCCCATCCAGCCCGACTCGCTCGATCCGAGATGCGGTCAACGCCGTACTGGGGGACTTCACGCAGCCGATCGCCGGCATGGACGAGCAGTTCGATCTGGTCACCCGGTCCTGAGCGTTGACGGCGGTACGCCGCAGACCACTCACCATGTGCTGCGGTACGCCTTCCCGTTCGAGAGCGACCTTCTCGCCGAGCGGGCCGGCCTGCGTCTGGTGGAGCGCTGGAGCGGATGGCACCGATGATGCCGTGTCCTGCGTGAGTCGTGTCGCACGGTCCCTTCCCACCGGAAGGGACCTGTCCGGCCGCGGGGTTTCTCAGGTTCCGGGCTTGCGGCCGTAGACGAAGACGTCGTCGCCGTTGCGGAGCAGGCTCCAGTACTTGGCGGCGTCGGTCTTGGTCATGTTCACGCATCCGTGCGAGCCGGGCGGTGCCCAGACGCTGATGCCGACCGAGTGGAACGCCTGGCCGCCGTCGAAGAACTGGCTGTACGGCATCGGCACGTTGTACAGGCTGGACACGTGGTCGATGTTGCGCCAAGTGATCTTCTTCAGGCCGGTGCGGGTTTCGTGCCCGTCACGGCCGGTACGTACCGCGACCGGTCCGTACACCAGCTTCGTGCCGTCCTGGATCCAGCTGAGCTGGAGCGTCAGGTCGACGCAGGCGATGCGGCCCTTGCTGGTCGGGCACTTGCCGGCCTTGTTCGGGTTCGTCCCGACAGCCTTCTGCTTGTTCATGAGATTCATGACGCCCCAGGTGATGGGGCCCGCCAGCCCAGCGTTCGGGCTGATCGAGTGCTTCGTCTGGAATGTCTGGATCGCCTTGCAGTCGGCGGCCGACTGCCTCCCGTCCACCGGGCGGCCGAGGAACTTCTCGACCTGCTTCTGGTACGGCCCGGTCTGCGTCGTGCACGACGCAGCCTGAGCGGTCGTGCTCCCCATGACCAGAGTGAGCGGGGCCACCAGCGCGGTGATCCCGAGTGCGACGACTCCTCGTCGGCGAATGTCCCCCACGGCTGTCGACTCCTTATGCGCGTGTGGTGCGAGTTCCGCCTGGTAGACAGTGCAGAGGGCGTAGGAGTTGCACGCGGAAGGAAGACGGTTCTGTAACAGCGGCCCGCGCGGACGCGGGGCCGTCGGAATTCAGTGTCCGTATGTGTGACCAAGGCGGTGTGCGGTGCCCTTCGCCCTGCTTGACGAGAGCACCCCCACCGCCTCGCCGGTTCCTGCACCCGCGCGCATTGCGTGCGGCCGGGATCGCGTCAGCGACCTCTGGACGTCGGCGGTGGCCAGGGGTGCCTCCCTGATCGTCCGGTCTCCCTCTGGATCCCTCCCCTAATTCTTTCGACAGAGCACGAACCGGGCTGGCAGGCTGCGCACATGACCTACGGAATCGAGTCCCACCCCGCCCGGTGAGCGCCCAGGAAGAGCGCGACGCGCTCACCCTCCCGCTCGCCCTGTACGACCGCGCCCTGCGCCTGCTGCGTGAGTCCCCCGACGGAGTCCCGCCCGGGCGCGGTTACTCCCTTCCCGGGAAGCCCGAACCGGGCGAGGCCCTGCTGCCCTGGCACGAGGCGAAGACCGCCATCCGGGAAGCGCTGAACCCGCTGCCGGACGACTCCGCCACCCTGCACCGCCGCTTTGCCCAGCTCGGCATCCGGGACCGCCACACGTACCTGATCCGGTCCGTCGTCGCCGACCTGCCACTGCCGGCCGGACAGCGGGACGCGGCCCGCTCCCTGGGCCGGCAGCTGACCCGGACCGGCACCACCGTGCCCGCCGTCACCGCCGGCCTCGCCCTGCTCATCCGCCTCGGCGAGCCCGAGGACGTCCCGCATCTCTCCGTCCTCGGGCTGCTCCGGGTGCTCTCCGGCCCGGCCCTCGACGCCCTCGACGCCCTCGACCGCCAGTCCGCCGCCGTCGTCTGGCTCGCCGCCTACGCCCGCCGCGACGAGCTGCGACCACTCGTCCGCGCCCTGTGGACGGAGGACCAACAGGCCATCCGTACGGAGCTGGTCGCGTTCCCCGCCCTGCCCCGCTTCGTCAGCAGCACGGCTGCCCGCCGGATCGCGGAAGCCACCCGGCTGCCCGACCTGCTCGACCAACACCCCTCCGACACGGCCCTGCTCGCCCGGGCGGGCAGACTCCTCGTCCGCATGGGCTGCTCGCACGACGACTCGACCGACCTCCTCGCCTACCGCGACGCGCTCACCGTGTACGAGAGAGTCGTCACACGGGCCGGCCTACTGCCGCCGACCCTCGACAACCATGCCACCCTGCTCTCGCTCGCCCTGGACCTGAGCAGCGGCCCCGGCGTGCTGCTGGACTGGGCTCCCGGCCGGCGCGCGACGCTGCTGGAATCACTCGGGCGGCTGCTGGCCGAGCTCCGATGGGCCTCGCCGGCGGACACCGCCGCAGGCGAGGCTGACCAGCGGCAGCGGGCCGGCTGGATCCGGCGCACGGGGCGGCAGCCCTTCACACGCCCGGACGCGCCTGGCAGGCTGCGCATCGAGGTGGTGGCGGGCGACCCCGTGGATCGTGAACCCGTCGAGACCCGCATCCTCGTCGACGGGCGTCCAGTGGTCCCGGCGGTCTTCGCCCGCGGTCCGGCCCACAGCCCCGAACACCTGCTGGACGACGGCCTGCTACGGGCCGGGCCGGAGCCCCGCGAGGTGCAGCTCGCGGAGGCCTACTGCTCCGAGGGGTGCTGTGGCGCGCTCTACGTCACCATCCGTCGCGCCGGAGACCACGTGGTGTGGGAGGACTGGCGGCGGCCGCGGATCATGCCGGGTTCCCGGGAGCCCGCGCCCGAGCTGCCTGCCTACCGGTTCGACGCCGCCGCCTACGACGCGGAGATCGCCCGGGCGGAGACCGACCGCTCCTGGTCCTGGCCGGCCCGCACCACGGCCCGCCTGATCAAAGCGGGGCTGATCGAACGGCCGGAGCTGCTGAGCCGATGGGATGCAGGCCGGGGCTGGATCAGCAGCGGCTTCGACGACCCCGACACCACCGTGGTGACCTTCTGGTACGAGCCGGGGCTCGCCGCAGGAAAGCCGGACGTGGCCGGCGGCGCCGCCCTCCAGTTCCGCTGGGTCGTGCCGGACGACGGCACCCCGCCCGAGGCACAGGCCGCCGCTGCCCTGCAACGGCTGGCCGAGGAGGACCCGAAGACCTACGGGCGGGTGTGCGGGGGCAGCCGCGAGCGGGCCGAGGAGCTCGGGTTCCCCTGGCCCGACAGCACCTGAGCAGACGCTGCGCGCCGTGCTTGCTGACGGGGCTCATTGATCTCCCCGCGTCGTTCTGCGCCTACGAACCTCGCGTCCGCGTCACGGGAGTTCGAGCGGCCTGCTGCAGCCCGCACGGGCCGGGGCCCGCCCCTCTGGGCGGGCCCCGCTGTCGCTCGCGTCCTCGGTCGCGTCCAAAGGAGGCCGGTCAGTTCTTGACCGGCCACTCCAGCGGTTCCTTGTAGTAGCCCTGGGTCAGTTCCACCGCGGCGGCCTTCTGGCCCTCCGGAATGAGGAAGGCGGTGCAGATCTTCTCCGACTGGCCCGCGGCCAGCTTCTTTCCCGAGTCCGTCGCCGGGCAGTTGGGCCACTTCGCCTCGCCCATGATGACGATGAGGGCACGGGTGCGCTGGCCGGTGTCCGTCCTGACGGCCAGGTCGCCGTCCATGTCGCCGATCTCCATGGCCTTGCCGCTCTTGTGGGTGAGCGTCGACCACACGTAGACGGGGACCTGCGGGCCGTCCTCCTTGTCCTTCTTCAGTCCGGAGTTGTCCATGTCGGCCTTGGTGCCGGTCTGCACCTTGGTCGGCGTGACCGTGTACTTGGCACCCGACGATGCCTTCATGTCGCTTTCCTGCTCCGGGCTGGCCTCACCCAGGCGGAACGTCCTCTTCTCGTCGGACGCGCCCGAAGCGGACGCGGACGCCTGGGAGCCGGAGCCGCCCCGCTTCTTCCCCGAACCTGAGTCGTTGCAGCCGGTCAGCGCCAGGGCCAGGGCCAGAGCACCCACCGTCGCCGGTACGGCGCGAGTCCACGTACGCATCTCGTTCTCACTTTCCCCGTTGAATGTCCCGTTGTCCGGCCGGGGCAGCTCGCCCACACGACCGGACCATCGATCTCCCGCCGATCCTGCCAGAAAAGGATCACGCCCTCGCAGGAGGGCCGCACCCCAGCGGCCTGGCCGGCAGACCCCGCCGAGCAACTGCTCACGACTCCGCATCGCAGCGCCTTCCGAAATGGTTCGCAGGCGCGGCGGCCGTCGAAGGGGGAACGGCCGCCGCCCCGACCCGAGGAAGGGGCACGAACGTGACCGTCATCGACCGGTCTCTCACGAACCTGCTGAAACAGCGGATGCTCTTCCTCACACGGGAGCGGAGCGATGCCGCCGAGATCGTGTACGTATGCGTGGACGACGGGCTCCCTGGCGGCTATCCGGTCGGCTACGTCATGCCGTCCCGTGCGGGGACCTGGTTCGCGTACGCCCGGGTCCGCCCCGGCCGCGTCTTCGCCTGCGACCAGGTGGACGCCGGCCTGTCGAGCATCGATGCAACGCCCGGCCCTGTTCCGCCCGCGGATCCCGACCCGTGCTGCGCCAACCTGCCGCGTGAGTCCGCCGGGACGCGCCGACGATCGGCCGTGTTGGTGTCGGCCGCTGGCGTCATCGCCGGACGGTGGTCCGGCGCTGACGTCATCGCCGGACTGTGGTCCGGCCGCGAGTGATCAGAGCCGTCGATCTCGGACGTGGATGCCAAAGACATCCCTGGGACGCGGTGGTCCGGCACGCTCATCCGCAGGGTTGTCGTCAGGTGAGGGAGGAGAATGAGCGGCATGGCCATGGTGAAAGACATCGATGTCCGCGGCATGCAGCACTGCGAGACAACGGCGCTGGGCGTGCTTCTGCGGCATGAGGGACTCGACTTGTCCGAGCCCATGCTGTTCGGGCTCGGCTCCGGGCTGTCCTTCATCTACTGGGACAGCAAAGCCATGGGCTTTCCCTTCCTGGGAGGTCGGGTCAAGCCGTTCGAGCTCACCAGGAACCTGGCCGCCGCCCTCGGGCTCGAGCTGCTGATCGGGGAGACCACCTCCCCGCGCAGGGCATGGCAGAACGTGGCAGCACCCATCGACGCCGGTCGGCCGGTCGGCCTGCAACTCGACAGCTACCACCTGGACTACTTCACCACCAAGGTGCACTTCGGCGGGCACGTCGTGGCCATGTACGGCTACGACGAACAGGACGCCTACCTGGTGGACACCGACCCGCAGGGCGGAGCCGTCTCGACCAGCCTCGCCGGCCTGGCCAGAGCCAGGGCCGAGCGCGGCCCCATGACCGCCAAGCACCGCTCCTTCACCATCACAGCGCCCAGCAGCCCGACGCCACCGCAGGACTGGATCATCCCCGCGATCAAGACCTGCGCCGACGCTTTCCTGAACCCGCCCATCGCGAACCTGGGCCACCGGGGCATCGAGAAGACCGCCAAGCAAGTGCCGAAGTGGCTGCAGCGCAGCGACAATCCGCGGGAAGACCTGCCACGGACCGCCGTCCTCATGGAGAGAGCCGGCACCGGCGGCGCCCTGTTCCGCAATCTCTACCGGGACTTCCTCGCCGAGTGCGCCCAGCTGATCGACAGCAGTCACCTGCGCACCGGCCACACCCTGTATGCCGAGGCCGCCACCCTCTGGACACAGGTGGCCGCACTCGTCGCGGCAGCAGGCGAATCCGGCGACGCGAAGAACCTCATGCAGGCCGGCTCCATCCTCCACGAGCTCTCGCGCATCGAACGCGATGCGATGCAGGCACTCAGCCTGCTCTAGGGCCTGTCCGGCCGGTCATGCGCGGAGCCGGAGCCGGAGCCGGATCGAGGCGACGGTGCCGGTGCCGTGGCAGATGTAGGCGCGTCTGTCGAACCTCGTGGCCGGCGCCGTCGACAGCCCAACCGCAGCCGGTTGCAGACGCCCCGTCAGCTCATCTGCCGGCCGGACGGTTTCGGTCCTTCTCCTCCATCGAGGAACTGGACTCCGCGTTCAACGCGTGGGTGCCTTCCGCCGGTCGAAGTCCCACGGCATCCACGGCGAAGTCATCCGCCATCGTGCGATCCGCGACCAGCTGTTGAGGCCAGGATCATCAACTCCGGTTGAACCACCCGCGTCTATCCGTGCTTTATCCGAGTGGGGGAGAAACTCTCCCGAGCCGCGTCAAAGTGTCTTCGGATGTTGGGGACTGCGCTGTCGGGTCCGGCGACCCAGAAGTCGTAAGTCCGCCCGTTCTTGGTGTATCGCAGATCGATCGAGCGACGGCGAACGCCTGAGGCGGCGTCGTACCAAGTGAACTCCCAGACAGCGGCAGGTGCGCCGTCGTGCTCGACCCGCTCCAGCCGGACGCGCCGGTATTCCGGGTAGTCGCCGGCCGCCGAGGTGCCGGTTCCGTCGTTGTCCTGTGCCGAGAGTTCGGCATACGGATCCCCCTTGCCGTCAGGCGGATTCAGATGGACGCCGAGTCCATAGGCTTTGTCCGCCGAGTAGTAGAAGATGCGGCGCTTGTCCGCATACGGTCCGGTCCAGTCTTTGCCGATCTCCACGGTGAATCCGGCCGGATCGCTGATCGCGCGGAACCCGGGGCGGGTGGCTGTCGGTGAAACCGGAGGTGCGGCTTGGCTGCTGGGGGGAGTCGTGGACCGTTCGGCCAGCAGGGGAGGCACGGCATAGAGTCCTGCGGCGGCGAGAGCGATGACCGTCGAGCCAATGAGTGCACGGGCGATCCAGCGGCGGGAGGCGCGACCGGGAACCTGCGGCGGGTCTGTGTCTTCGGGCCGGACGGGTCTGTGCCGGTCGGCCGGAGGAGCGGCGGGCCGGCGTTCCTCGGAGGCCACGCCGGTTCCGAACTCGGATCGCCGCCGGTCGCCGGGGACACGAGCGGATGCCGCGGTATGGGTCGCCGCCTCTGTGCGGAGTGTGAGTCCCTGTGGCGACGGCGCGTCGGGGCGCTCGGCGGCAACCAGCAGGGACCGGGCCATTGATGCCGTGATCCGCTGCGCCGGGTCCTTGATGAGCAGGCCGTCGATGACCTCGCTGAGGCGACCGGCGTTCCGGGGCGGGTCGTACGTGCCGTCGAGCACGGCCTGGAGGGTGGCGAACTCGCTGTTGCGGCGGAACGGAGAGCGTCCCTCGACCATTTCGTAGAGGGTTGCTCCCAGGGACCACAGATCACATGCCGGTACGGCTCTCAGACCCTGAACGCGTTCGGGCGACAGGTAGTCGAGTGTGCCGATCATCGCGCCGGGCACGGTCAGGGTGTCTGCGCCGGCCACCGCGGCGATGCCGAAGTCGGTCAGAACGGTACGGCCGTCAGGGCGGGTCAGCAGAAGATTGGACGGTTTCACATCGCGGTGCACCACACCGGTCGCGTGGGCCGCGATCAGCCCGTCCAGTGCCTCGCGGGCGATGCGAGCGGCATCGCCGACCGCCACGCGACCGATTGTCAGTTCCTCCGCGAGGGAACGCCCCGGCACGAGTTCCATGATGATCCACGGCCGGTCATCGTCCATGACGACGTCGTGAATCTCGACCACGTTCCGGTGCTGGACCAGTGCCGCGGCCCTTGCCTCCCGCAGCGCCCGCTCCGCCCGTCGACGCCACTCTTCGGGGTCGAGATCGACGCGTGCCCGGATCTCCTTGACCGCGACCGCACGCCCCAGCTTCACGTCCTGGGCCGCCCATACCGCCCCCATGGCTCCGCGTCCGATCAGCTCGTTCAGCTGATAGCGGCCCGCGGCCAAGCCCCGAACTTCCGGTTCGGCCATTCCCCGTCCCCACGCCTGCTGTGCTCCGTGGCCATGCCGGGACTGTTATCTGCCGTCAGGCCTTCGATCTCCCGAGATTCTGCCTCAATGCACCGCCAGTGTGCCCGGGGTTGTCCACAGGGACCGGCTCAGCGACAGCACCCGTCGAATCCAGGAGCGGTTCGGCTCCCCACCGATTGCCGGTCTCCGCTGTTGGGTTCGGGTTCGCCGCCTTCAGCGCGGCCAACGGAGTCTGATCGCGCGAGACCGCTCGGCCAGCAGGAGACTGGCGCCGGCAACAGCTGGGCCGCGTCCTACCTGTCGCCGCGCGGACCTGGCGACCGCCGAGGGGATCGGTTCGGTCGAGGCGCCTGGCCGGCGACCCGACTTCGGCGTGGCCCTCTTCGCGCGGGCACTCGCCGGGCTCGGCGGCGCCATGGCCACTCCCACCGCCGTCGCCGCGGCCGCCGCGCTCGCACCACCGGAGCGCCGGGGACGCGCCATCTCCGCCGAGATGAGTCTCGTACGGCTGCGGCTCGGGCCGCTCGACGAGGCAGAGGTCCGCCGGATGGCGGTGGAGGTGCTGGGCGAGGAGCGCTGTTACGGCCCGGTTCGTCACCCGGCTGTACGAACGATCGGGTGGCATCGCGCAGGCGGTGGCCGATCTGCTGACAGAGCTGAAAGCGGCCGGCGCCCTCCCGGACGCGAAGTCCACCGTGGCCGGCCCGGCTGACCGCCCGGCACGTGGACGGAGCCGCAGTGCCGGTCCGGCTCACCGAGCTGGTGGTCGGCCGGATGGCGGACCTGGACGATCAGACCCGGCGCCTGGTGTGGGCGGCTGCCGTACTCGACGACCTTGCGACGGAGGACGAGTTGGCCTCGGTCGCCGCCCTGTCGGCAGAGAGCGGCCGGGCCGCGCTGACGGCCACGCTGTCCGAAGCGGTGCTTCATGAGCTCAGGCTCGGTCAGTACGGGTTCCGTATGCCGATGGAGGCCGCGGCCGTCTATCAGCTGCTGCCCGGGCCGGTCCGGCGGGAGCTGCACGGCCGCTAGGCCGAGGTGCTGGCGGCCCGGCGGCGTTCGCGGAGGCGGCGGACGGCTTCCGGCACGCCCGTACCCGGTATCAGGCGCTTCCCCGACCCTACGAGGCGGCCCTCACCGCGGAGGCCGCCGGGCGATGCGCCCTCGCCGGGAACCCGGCGGAAACAACCGCGGGCATCTCTGAACTGACCGCAGCGGCAGACGAGTTGGAGAACCTCGGGGCGGCCTGGGACCTGGCCCGGGTACGGGCGGAGCTGTGCGCCCATCCCAGCGCCGAGCGCCGCCCGCCAGGCCGTCCCCGCTACGGTGAGCGGCTCTCACCACGCGAGCAGGAGGTGGCCGAACTCGCCGGTGCGGGCCTGAGCAACCGCGAGATCGCGGCAACGCTGCATCTGTCCCCGCGGACCGTGGAGCAGCATGTCGCCCGCGCGCTCAAGAAGTTGGGCGCGGTCTCACGGTTCGACCTAGCGCTCACGGACCGCGGCGGCACGCGGGGACAGTGAGCGGGCGGGGCGGTTCCGGGGCCCGTGTGCTTGGCGGTCCGACGCCGCAAAGCCCCTGATCCGAGTGCGCCATCCGTGGTCCGCGCAGTTATACGTACCCGCGATGCGCCGCCACGGATGGGTAACTCCTGACAGAGGGTGCCCGTCGGTGTACGGCCAGCGGGCAGTCGGGGGAGCTGGCGAGTCGTCGGAGCGACGTGCGGGCGGCGTCTCGTCAGACCTGCTCGACTCGCACGGAGTGTCCCGCGAGGAGTTGATTCATGTCGTCGGTGTCGGAGGTGAAGACGGTTGCCTCAGCTCCCTGCGCGGCTTCCCGTCCGGCCACAGCCGCCAGAATTGCGTCGATGGCGTACTTGTGCCCATGCAGGCCGGCTGTCTTCAGCATGTCGCGTGCCATGGTGATCACCTGGTCGTCCGTGTGCACGACGCGGATCCGGGACAGGGTCCAGTTCCACAGTGCCTGCCTCGACGTTTCGCGAGGGTCCCATGCTTCCAAGGTTGTGAGCGATGAGGTGACGATCGGGATGTCGAGCCGCGGAGCTGTCTTGATCAGCGCAGTCATCTCCCGATCGCCCTGAACTGCCTTGGAAAGAGCCTCGGAGTCGAACACGAAGACGCGCTGTCGCGGGCGGTGCAGCTTGGCCCGGGCGGTGCGGCTCACGCGGCCTCGTCCGAATGTGATCGCTGCTCGTCATGCCAGCCGTCAATGGCGGCGATGCGGTCGAGCGCTGCCTGCTGCTCGTCGTCCGTCACGGCACCGTGCTCTTCCTCGAGGCGTCCGGCCAGCTCGCGCAGTCGGTCCATGGCGTCCTGATGAGCGGCAGCAGCCGCGATGTAGCCGGACACCCCGCGTGCGTCGACGCGCTCTTTGATCGATTCCACCAGCTCTTCCGGCACAGTGATGGTGATCTTCCGGGTTGCCATACTTTAAGTATGCCATGTCCGACCGGTTCGGAGCCCGTGCCGGATGGTGCAGATCCCCGGATGGTGTGGATCCTCTGGGCGATATTCGGGAGATCGACTCTCCGTCCGCTCACGCACAACGGCCCCGGACGGGGAGTCCGAGCAGCAGCACCGCCTGGTGCACCGCCCGCAGCCCGCGTTCGGGGGGCGCGCGGCGGACCCGGCATGCCCGTCCTAGTAGAGGATCGAGGATGTCCGCCTCGCAGCACTCTTCTCCGGCCGCCTCGGGGAGACCGGCCTGCGCGAGCGCCCGTCGTGGTCCGCCACGCTTGGTGCCCCGTCGGTGGTGCCGTCCGGCTGACGGTAGAGGCGGCACAACACGCTGGGCGGGGCGCCTGCAGCGGCGAATGGATCCTCGCCGTCGATGAGTGTCGATGAGTACGGTGGGTGAGCCGCACATCCCCCAACGGGTGGCACTGGCCTCGTCGAATACCTCGACCAGGTCCACTGGCTCGGCCCGGCCTGCCAGGGCGGTCTGGAGCCGCTCGCGTACGACCGGGGCGTTCGGGCAGTCCGGAACCGTCAGCACCGTGATCCGCGCCGCTGTCTCCCGCTCGTTCATGGCGTGCGTGCCCTCCCGGCTCATGGGCTCTGTCTTGGACCGTAGACCTTCCAGTGAGGTGGAAGGGCAAGGGCTGGCCTGGGGACATGCGCATCGGTGCCCTCGCCGCCTCCAGCGGGCTGACCACGAAGGCCATCCGCTTCTACGAGCAGGCCGGGCTCCTGCCCGCCCCGCCGCGCACCCCGGACGGCTACCGCGACTATCCGGAGCAGACCACAAGGCGGCTGGCGTTCATCCGCGACGCCCAAGGGGCTGGGCTCACCCTGGCCGAGATCCGTTCCCTGCTCGCCCTGCGCGATGCCGGAGCTTCCCCCTGCGCGCACGTCACGACACTCATCGACCAGCATCTCGCCGACATCGAACGGCGTATGGCCGAACTCCACGCCACCCGAACAGCTCTGCGCGCCCCCGCCTCGGGGGCAGCCGCGACAGATCCGGCCGACTGCACCGACACCGACATCTGCCGCATCCTCATCGGGACGAACGACGCGGCGAACGGTGAGCACCGTCACTGAACCACGCACCGGCCGCGCATAGCGTGATCAGGGACTGGGAAGGTCCCGGTTTGGCGCACGATGAGGAGCATGGCCATGCTGCGGGCGGTTTGGAACGGCACGGTGATCGCGGAGGCCCCGCGCACGGTCATCGTCGAAGGCACCCACTACTTCCCGCCCGAGGCGCTGCACCGCCAGTACTTCACCGAGAGTCGCTCTCGGTCGCTGTGCTTGTGGAAGGGGCTCGCCCGGTACTACACCGTCACCGCCGGGGGGCGGGCCAACCCGAACGCGGCCTGGTACTACCCGCACCCCAGCCCCTTCGCACGCCGGATCAGGAACCATGTCGCGTTCTGGCAGGGAGTGCGCGTCGAGGGCGAGCCGGAGACCGCACCGTGAACGGGCACCGTCTGGCCCGCGCGGCGGCCTTTACCGCATTCGCCGCAGCCGTCGCCGTCGGCAGCTACGCAGGGCTGGTCTCCGGCGCGCTGCCTGTCGATCTCGGTATGGGCCGGCGCATCCGACGGCTCGGGCCACATTCGGTGGACATCGCAGCGCCCCGGGACATCGTCTTCGACGTGATCGCCCAGCCGTACCTCGGGCGCACGACGGGAGCCATGCGGGAGAAGGTCCGGGTTCTGGAGCGCGGCAGTGACATGGTGCTCGCCGCCCACTACACGCCCCTTGGCGACCGGTGGAAGGCTGTGACCGTGGAGACGGTGCGGTTCACTCGCCCCGAGCGCGTCGACTTCCGTCTGGTGCGCGGTCCCGTGCCGTACGTCGTCGAGTCCTTCGCCCTGGCCGAGGAAGCCGCGGCGACTCGCCTGGTGTACGAGGGGGAGCTCGGCACCGACCTGTGGCGGGCCGGAACGTGGTGGGGCGCGAAGGTCGCTGCCCGCTGGGAGGCGACTGTCACGGCATCGCTCGCCTCGGTGAAGCACGAGGCGGAACGGCGGGCACGCCTGCCCTGATCACGCAGGCAGCGTGCGCTGGCGCTGACAGTTGTTCAACCACTGTCACTGCCCGCTGTGCGTGCGTGGCCGACGGTCCGTCAGTGGTGCAGGAAATGCCGCAGCGCGACAACGCCCTGCATCGCGGCGGCGGGGCGGAGCAGCGTGGGGCGGGGCCGCTCGGGCATCGTGCCGCGTCGAACGCCGAGGGCGGTAACGGTGGCGGCCGGTAGCACCCAGGCGGCGATGGTCGCGGCCCGTACGGTGCGGCTGGGTTCGTGCCGCAGAGCCAGCCAGGTTCAGAAGGCTGCGTCGGCGAAGGAGTCGGCGTAGTCACCGAAGGGGGCCACGCTGCCGTGGCGGCGGGCGAGTCGGCCGTCTGCCAGGTCCGCGAGACAGCCTGCCAGCCGATGACACCGCCGCCCACAAGCAGGACGACGACACCCCCGATCACCCCGGCGCCCTTCACGACCTGCCGGCGCTGCCGCCTGGACGGCCGCTGACCGCTCACCGTGATTCACCGCCTCCGGACACGGTTCCCACACTCCCGAGGATCCCGCGCGGAGGGGTGCCCGCTCGGTGAGCGCGCTTACAGTTCTCGGCAACATCGCGGGCATACCGTCGGGGCATGGTGCTGCGGATCGTGCTGGGTGCGCTGTTCGCCGCGATGGCGGCCGGGCAGCTTGCGTCCGTCCGGCAGATGCCCGCGATTCTGGCCGGGTACGGGCTGGTCGCCGGCTCGGGTGCGACCGTACTCGCCGCGGCACTGATCGTGGGCGAGCTGGTGTGCGGGGTGTGGTTTCTTGCTCGCCCGCGGTCCCGCGCGATGGCCCCCGTGTGGGTGTTCACCGGTGTCGCCATGGTGTGGGCGCTGCTGGCCGTGCAGGCGTACGCACGCGGGCTCACGGTGGCCAACTGCGGCTGTTTCGGGATCTACTTCTCCCAGCGCCTGAGCTGGTTCGTGCTCGTCCAGGACGCGCTGCTGCTGCTCTACGCCGGGCTACTGATACGCACAACTCGCAGGGCCCCTGTCACAGATTCCGGGGCAGCCGACACCCGAGGCTCGGGCCACCGGCAGGGCAAGGGCGCCGACGTGCGATGAGCCGGTCCGAGGAGGCGCTGTGTGATGTCCGGATTGCGTGAACGCCCCGGTCTGGGCGGCACCCTCGGTCTGGCGGGCGCCGGGGTCCTGATGGTGCTGTGCTGCGCCGGCCCGCTGCTCCTGGGGGCTGGGGCGCTCGGTGCCGTCGGCGGGGCCCTGCGTAACCCGTGGCTGATCACCGTCGGCGCGGTCGTGGCGCTCATGGCTTGCGGGTACCTCCTGCACTGCCGAGCCCGCCGGCGACGTGCCGCCCGGCCCGAAAACTGCCGCCCGTCCCCGCCGCGCCCCTCAACCGCCCACGCCCCCGAAGCTCACGGGCAGAGCGGGGACGACGCCCCGCAGCATCGAGAACCCTGACCAGCATGAGCACCTCGCTGATCCGCGCCACTGCCACAAGGGCCGCGCCACCCGCTGGCCAGGTCACGGGAGATGGCCACATCCGTACGGAGGACCAAGATGGCCCAGGCATCCGCGCCACGACGCAAGGTGGACCGTGATGAAGTGTTCGTGGAGTTCACCAAGTCGATCTGCCCGATGTGCAAGACGCCCGTCGACGCCCAGGTCAACATCCGTGACAGCAAGGTCTATCTGCGCAAACGCTGTCGCGATCACGGCGAGTTCGAAGCACTGGTCTATGGGGACGCGGAGGAGTACATGTCCTCGGCCCGGTTCAACAAGCCCGGCACGATCCCGCTGACCTTCCAGACCGAGGTAAAGGACGGCTGCCCCAGCGACTGCGGGCTGTGCCCGGAGCACAAGCAGCACGCCTGCCTGGGCATCATCGAGGTCAACACCGGCTGCAACCTCGACTGCCCCATCTGCTTCGCCGACTCCGGCCACCACAGCGACGGCTACTCCATCACCCACGAGCAGTGCGAAGGGATGCTCGATGTCTTCCTGGAGTCCGAGGGTGAAGCGGAGGTGGTGATGTTCTCCGGCGGCGAACCCACCATCCACAAACACATCCTGGACTTCATCGACCTGGCGCAGGCCCGCCCCATCAAGAGCGTCAACCTCAACACCAACGGCATCCGCCTCGCCACCGACAGGGACTTCGTCACCGAGCTCGGCAAGCGCAACCAGGTGCCCGGCCGGTCGGTGAACATCTACCTCCAGTTCGACGGCTTCGACGAACGCACCCACCTGGAGATCCGCGGCCGGGACCTACGCACGTTCAAGCAGAAGGCGCTGGACAACTGCGCCGAGGCCGGGCTGACCGTCACCCTGGTCGCCGCCGTCGAACGCGGCCTGAACGAGCACGAACTCGGCGCGATCATCGAGTACGGCATCGACCACCCTGCCGTACGCTCCGTGGCCTTCCAGCCGGTCACTCACTCCGGCCGCCACCTGGAATTCGACCCTCTCAACCGGCTCACCAACCCCGACGTCATCAAACTGATCAACGCCCAGCGCCCCCAGTGGTTTCAGAAGGGCGACTTCTTCCCTGTCCCGTGCTGCTTCCCCACCTGCCGGTCTGTCACCTACCTGCTGGTCGACGGTGATCCCGGCAACCGGACGGTCGTGCCCGTCCCGCGGCTCCTGCACGTGGAGGACTATCTCGACTACGTCACCAACCGGGTCATGCCCGATGCCGGTATCCGCGAGGCCCTGGAGAAGCTCTGGTCCGCCTCCGCCTTCATGGGCACCGAGACCACTGAGGAGAAGCTCCGTGCGACCGCCGAGGCACTGGGCTGCGCTGGGGGTACTCCCCCTGGCTTCGCCGGGGGCACCCCCACCCGTGCCGAAGGCTACGGGGGAGCCTGTGGCATCGATCTCCCCGAGGCCGTGAAGGATTTGAACGACAAGACGTTCATGATCGTCGTCCAGGACTTCCAGGACCCCTACACCCTCAATGTCAAGCAACTGATGAAGTGCTGTGTCGAGGAGATCACCCCGGACGGGCGCCTCATCCCGTTCTGCGCCTACAACTCCGTCGGCTACCGCGAGCAAGTCCGCGAGGCCATGTCCGATGTCCCCGTTGCGCAGGTCGCCCCGAACGCGCTGCCGCTCGCCGACCGGCTCACCACGACACCGTATGGCTCGAAGACCGCCCGCACGACGGCACAGGGGCGTCGGCCATGAACAGCGACGAGATCAAGACCTGCTGCGCCGACGCCTACGCCAAGGACATCGTCGCGCTGCTGCTCGGCGACTCCTACCACCCCGGCGGTACCGCCCTCACCCGCCGCCTCGCCGACACGCTGGGCCTCGCCCGCGACAGCCGCGTGCTGGATGTGGCCTCCGGCCGGGGCACCACCGCACTCCTCCTTGCCGACGCCTACGGGGTACGAGTCGACGGTGTCGACTACGCGGCCGCCAACACCGCCCTCGCCCAAGGAGCAGCGCAGACGGCTGGGCTGGCGGAGCAGGCCGTGTTCGTCACCGGCGATGCGGAGCACCTGCCCTACGCGGACGGCGTGTTCGACGCGGTGGTGTGCGAGTGCGCCCTGTGTACCTTCCCCGACAAGGCGCAGGCCGCCGCCGAGTTCGCCCGCGTCCTGCGCCCCGGTGGGCGTCTCGGCATCACCGATGTCACCGCCACCCCGGAAAAGCTTCCACCAGAGCTGAGCGGGCTGGGTGCTCGGATCGCCTGCGTCGCCGACGCCCGCCCGCTCGCCGAGTACGCCGACATCCTGGACGGTGCCGGCCTGCGCATCATCACCACCGAACGCCACGACCGGGCCATGCTCCGCATGATCGACCAGATCGAGGCGAGGCTGAACCTGCTGCGCATTACCGCCCCGGCCAGACTCGCCGACGCGGGCGTCGACCTGGACGCGGCGCCGGCCGTCCTGAACGCCGCACGCACCGCCGTGGCCGACGGCACCCTCGGCTACTCCCTGCTGACCGCCGTGAAATCACCCTGACGGGCGGTGATCTACCGCCGCGTACGTAAGCGCCCTCACATACCTGCGCCGTCGGCGGCCATAGCGTCGGAGCCGAGAAGAAGACGTCACCGAATGTGAGAGGGGCGCTCACCATGACAACGACGACGCAGGTATCCCCGAGCACGGCCGCCATCCCGGTCCATGCGGCATGGGGCGCTGCTGCCGGGCTGGTCGGCGGGATCGGGATGGGCATCTGGATGTCGGTGTCGAGGCCGATGACGGACACCGCGATGATCACCATGGTCGCCGGACTCCTCGGCTCGACCAACGCCTTCGTCGGCTGGCTGATCCACCTGTCCATCGCGCTCTTCGCCGGCATTGCTTTCGGCGCGCTGCTCGGGCAGTTCGCCCAGCGCCTCGCTCCCGCCGTCGTCCTCGGCCTTGTGTACGGAGCGGTGTGGTGGTTCATCGGCGCGCTGTGGATCATGCCCGCGAACATGGGCATGCCGGTCTTCGAATGGAACGACGTCGGCAGTTCCAGCCTCGGCGCACACCTGGTGTTCGGGCTGCTCGCCGGACTGACGTTCGCCGCGATGGCCCAGGCCGCGGACAAGCACCGCACTGGCCCGGCCGGCGGATGAGCCCTCCGCCGCCCGCGTCAACACCGGGCCCTGATGGTCCACGGCCGGGGGCAGCGCCGCGCCGGATCGGCGACGACGGTGTGGCGGTGTCCTACTGTCTGGCCGACAGCGCCGATGCGCTGGCCAGCCCGGCGTGGGGAGCCGCGCCCCCGCCATGGGCACCGGGACGACGCGAGGAGAGACACACCATGATCGACGCCGGTACGGGCGACACCGGGGATGCTGACAAGACCTGGTGCATGGCCGAGGTCGACATCTTCTGCGACCTGTCGGAGAAGGAGATGGAGGCCATCGCCACTGCGGCGCCGATGAAGGCTTACAGCGCGGGTGAGATCCTCTATTCGCCGGCCCAGCCCAGCGAGGTGCTGTTCATCCTCAAAAAGGGCCGGGTCCGTGTCTTCCGCGTCTCCGCCGACGGCCGGGCGCTGACCACTGCGATCATCACCCCGGGCACCATCTTCGGTGAGATGGTGCTTCTCGGGCAGCACATGTACGACAACTACGCTGAGGCCCTCGACGACACCGTCGTCTGCGTGATGAGCCGCGCCGACGTGAACCGGCTGCTGCTGACCGACGCCCGGATCGCCGCCCGTATCACCGCGATCCTCGGCCGACGTCTCGCCGACCTCGAACAGCGCCTGTCCGACAGCGTCTTCAAGACCGTCGCCCAGCGCATCGCCACCACGCTCGACACCCTCACGTCCGCCCAGCCCCCGGCGAGCCCGCTGCGGCCAGGCGGACGGCACGCGCAGATCGCACTCACCCACGAACAGCTCGCCGCCCTCGCCGGCACCTCCCGCGAAACGTGCACCAAGGTGCTGCGCGAGTACGCCGACCAAGGACTACTGCGCCTCGCCCGCGGCCGCATCACCGTCCTCGACACCGCCCGCCTCAAGGACGCCGCAGGCTGACGCCTCGGGCTGACGTCACCGAACCGTAAGGACACTGCGACGCACCTACCGGGCCTGGTGGATCTACAGTCACATCCGGTCCCGAACACACAGGAGTTCTCCATGCGCGCCCGCACCCTCCTCCCGGCCGCCCTGGCCGCCGCCCTGCTCAGCGTCACCGGGTGCGGAGCGGATGACGGCTCCGACTCCGCCGGGGATGCGGGGGCCGCACCCTCGAAGGCGTCATCGCCTGCACAGCCGCCCGCCCCCTCCGACGGCGGCGAGACTGGAGCGGCCGGGGCCGAAGTGCCCGAGGCTCTGAAGTTCACCGCCACCACCGTGGACGGCAGAGCCTTCGATGCCAGGACTCTGGCCGGCAAGCCCACCGTGCTGTGGTTCTGGGCGCCCTGGTGCCCCAAGTGCAAGGCCCAGGCCGCCGAGACCGCGAAGGTGGCCGCCACGTACGCGGGCAAGGCGAACGTCGTGGGCGTGGCCGGCCTGGACAAGAACGCTGCCATGAAGGACTTCGTCTCCGACACCGAGACCGACACCTTCTCTCACCTCTCGGATGAGAAGGGCGAGGTCTGGAAGCGGTTCGAGGTCACCGAGCAGAGCCGCTACGTCATCCTCGACAAGGACGGCAAGACCGTCTACGAAGGCGTTCTGCCCGGCGGCGAAGGACTGGCCGAGAAGGTCGCCGGACTCACCGGCTGAACCCATGAACGACCTGCCCCTCGCTCTCGCACTCACCGCGGGCATGCTCGCCGCCGTCAACCCGTGCGGATTCGCCCTGCTCCCCGCGTACCTGTCCCTGCTCGTCCTCGGCGACGACACCCCCCGCCGCACAGTCGCCGTCGGCCGGGCCCTGACTGCCACCGCCGCGATGACCGCCGGATTCGCCGCGCTCTTCGGCGTCTTCGGCCTCGCCGTCCAGCCCGTCGCGGGACAGGTCCAGGAGCAGCTGCCCTGGTTCACCATCGCCTTCGGACTCCTCATGGCCGCTGCGGGGGCCTGGCTGCTGGCCGGACGCCAACTCCCCGCCCTGACCCCGAAGATCAGGCGGGCTCCGACCGTCACCCGCTCACTCCCCTCCATGGCGCTGTTCGGGATGGCGTACGCAACGGCCTCCCTGGGCTGCACCATTGCCCCGTTCCTCGCCATCGTGGTCTCCGCCTTCCGCAGCGGTTCCAACGGAGAGGGCATCGCCCTGTTCGCGGCCTACGCGGGCGGAATGGGCCTGATCGTCGGCGCCGCCTCCCTGACCGTCGCCCTCACCCGTACCACCGCCGTCACCCGGCTCCGCCGCATCGGCGCTCTTGCCCCGCGCCTCGGCGGCGGGCTCCTCCTTCTCGTCGGCGTGTACGTCGCTTACTACGGCTGGTACGAGATCCGCGTTCAGCGCGACCCCACCGCCCAGGACCCGGTCATCGACGCTGCGGGTGCCGTACAGCGCACGATCGCCAACGCGCTGGACACGATCGGCCCCGCATTGATCGCCGCCCTCTTCGCGGGCCTGCTCGTCACCGGCGTGATCATCCGCAGGCTCCGAGCAGGTCGCCGCGGGTCAGCCCCTGATTCCCCGCCCGCATCGCAGGCACCGTTGTCCGGGTGACGGCCCGTAAGGCCGATGCAGCCCAGGTCCCCTCGCTGACGGCCGGGGCCTTGTCCGCCACTTCGACCTTGTGGCGATATGGACGCTGCGTTGACCCTGCGGTCGAAGTGGCCGATGAGCCGGTCCAGGGAGCGCAAAGGTGTCCGAAATATGAGCAATTCTCGGTTTCGCGTTCCCGGGGTGCTCCCAATGCATGCCTGAAGGCCTTCCAGAGAGGTTCCCTGGAAGACCTCCAGTTCGGCACACCCCAGGCCGACGAACTCCGCAGCCAGTTGAGGCGATACGGCCGGCAACGGCTGCGTGTCGGCACCGTGCACACCTTCCAGGGCGGCGAGCGCGACGTCATGATCTTCTCCCTCGTCGCTGGGTGAGGGTATGCATGACAGCGCGATCGGCTGGGTTCACCGCCAGCTGAACCTATGGAACGTCGCCATCACTCGGGCCCGCAGCCACCTCATCGTGGTCGGGGACATGAACCTGTGGCGTAAGTGGGGCGGTGCCGCCGCCGAGCTCCTGAACGCCGCCACCACGAACGGCCCTCGCGTCGACGAGCGCGGCGGAGGTGACCTGCTGCGGCGCCTCTACCAAGTCATGTCCGCACAGCCTGGTACGAGAGCGGCGCTCGGCGAGAGCGTCAACGGGCACCCTGTCGACGTCCTGGTACGGCCCCAGGGCGCTGTCGGTCCATGTGCGGTCCTGCTCGACCCTGGGCCGGACGATGACGTCGACGAGGCACGCCACCTGCGTCTCATGCTGCGTCGCCGCCAACTCCTGGACGGCGCCGAAGCAGATGGTCAGGCCATGCGCTACCCAGCGTGTTGTGGTTCCACCAGGTCGAAGGAGTTGTGATTGAAGACATCGTGCCCGACCGCGAATTGGTGGTCGTACGGGCCCGCGCATCAGCGGAGCGGGCGGTGTGGCCCCGCCTGTGGGACGGCATCTGCCCGGGTGCACAGCCGGTACGTACGTCGGCTCGCTGACAGCGCGGTCGGCGGTCCACCCGTGGTGGTCGAGTTGCGTCCGACGGTTCCGTTGCCGCGAACGGGCCTGCCCGCAGGCGACGTAGGGCGGCAGACCGGGGATGGGCGTGAGCTGCGGCTCTCCGGCACACGCGGGTAACGGTGGAGGCCATGTTCCCCGTACAGGGACGGTGACTGCGACCGGGTCAGTCGCCGTGATAGAGGCGAACTGGATCGATCAGCTGGATGGCGGGGTCGTTCTCGGCGAGGTGGCGCAGTTCGTCGGTGAAGCCGGTGCCGCTGTAGCACTGCAGCCGGGTGACATCGGTGGCGGTGCCGCGCGCGGTGAGGAGAGCACGGATGTGCTGGAGACGTTCGAGGTGGCCCTTCCCCATGACGTCGTTCCATTTGGCTTCGCCGATGGCGAGTAGTGTTTCGCGACCGTTGTCGGTCTCGCCATGGACCGCGACGTCGACTTCGTGGCTGGTCTTCGCGGCAGGATCGTTGACGGTACCGCTGGCGACCCTTGTGACCTGCCCGCCGTGGGTTGCAGGGGATGCGTGCCAGCGGGCCCATTCGCGGCAGACCTGTTCGAAGTGCGGGCCGACAACCTTGCTGCGGAAGGTGGACTGGGCGCGGCGCCAGACGGCGGGGGCGCGTCCGGGGCGTTCCAGATCGCCCCAGGCGGGGCGCATGACCGCGTGGTAGAAGGCGATGAGAGGTTCAGCGATGCGGTAGGCGGAGCGGTTGCGGCGGAAGGCGTCGGCCTCGTGGGTGATCATGCCGACGTCCTGGAGGACGCTGAGTGGGTGGGCGAGGTCGGTGGACTTGCGGCCGAGGTAGTCGGCGATGCCGCCGCGTGCGGTGTTTCCGGCGGCGATGGCGGCCAGGACGGAGTGGTAGAGCGCGGTGTCGTGGAGTTCGGGTTCCTCTGCGAGCAGGTAGCGGGCCTCGCGGAAGAGCGGACGGGCGGGATTGAGGACGGCGCGGGTGACCCAGGCGTCGAAGTCGTGGGGCCCGGCGGGGGTATCGCCCTGGGTGAACTCGCGGCGGTAGGCGGGGGTGCCACCGACGATGGCGTGGGTGAGCAGTGCGGTGCGCGGGTCGGTGATCTCCCAGAATTCGGCGGCGAGGCGGAAGTCCAGGGTGGGGACGACGAGTTCCAGGCCGGCGCGGCCGCGCAGCGGGGCGTTGCCGGCGAGGAGTCCGCCCATGAAGGACAGGGCGGAGCCGCACAGCAGGAGCCGTACGGGGGTGTTGGTGTGCTGGGCGGCGGGGTCGAGGGCGCGCTGGATGATCGAGGGGAGGGTGGGGGAGGCCTTGGCGAGGAAGAGGAACTCGTCGATGACCGCGATGGTGGGGTCGCCCCTGTCGGCGATGCGCATGAGCTCGGTGACGGCCTCGTCCCAGTGGGTGAAGCGGAACGGGGTGGGCTGGTCGCGGTGGCGGGCGAGGGCTTCGCCGAACTGGCGCAGGGCGTCGGTTTCGGTGGTCTCGGTGGCGGTGAACATGAAGCCGCCGCTTGCCCGCGTGACGGCGTCCAGGAGGAAGGTCTTGCCCTGGCGGCGGCGGCCGGAGACCACGCCGAGGGTGGCGCGCGGGCCGGGTAGGGCGGCGAAGCGGGTCAGCTCGGCCCACTCGAAGTCGCGGTCGAACATCTCGGCAGGTTTGTCCACGGCACACCTCTATATGGATAGGTGCGCTTATTATGTCTGGGCTTATTCAAGAGCGCCTTTCATTCGGCGTGCGTGCCCGGCGTTGGCCCCGGACGGGCGAGGGCAGGGATCGGGGCTAGGTGGGCGGGGGTGGTGTGCGGTGGTCACTGCGATCGCGGATCACCGTGGAGGCCGTCTTGACCTTTGAAGTGCCAAACCCGCCAGCTTTCGAACCGGCATCGCTGTCTCGCTGGTCGCGAACGTCGCAGCCGTTCCCTGCAGTCAGCCCGCGGCGGACAGGTGATGCGCCCCGGCCGCCTGTCAGGTATGGCGGGAGCTGGACGGAAGGCTGCAACTGTCATCGAGCCGGCGGCCTCAGGGCGCGTGCGGACGTGTCCACGTCACCACGGCGCGCGTCAGCGGAGCGCGTCGGCCTGGCGGTGCAGCTGCGCGCGGTTCGCGGTGGCCGTACCGTGCGCCCAGCCCTCCCGGTCCGGGGCGTGGGTCTGGCTGCGGTTGTAGGACAGTTCCCCGAACCATTCGTCCACCTGGTCGTCCACCGCCTCGGCCCGGGAAGCCAGCACCGGCAGCAGCCTGGGCCCGTGGTCTTCGCCTGCCGCCTTGGTGGCCTGTCCGGTCGCCCGGCTCAGCCGCTGGGCGATCCGCGTGGCGTAGGCCGTCAGGAAGGACTGCCGGTAGGAGCGGGTGCGCGACGCTCCGTCACGGTAGGTTCGGCTTCCGGCTGCATGGAGCGCGGACTGTGCCTGCACCAGCAGCGAGGTGTACAGCAGCTCCACTGCCCGGGCGTCGGCGGCGAAGCCGACCACGGTGGAGAAGCCCAGGTTCCGCGACCACACTGTGCGGCAGCGGTTGGCTTCTGCCACCGCCTGCAGCAGGTGCACCTTCGGTTCCTCATACGGGGTGTCCACCCCGACACGCACACCCCCCGGCACCTGCCGGGTGTCCTGCTCAGCGTCCAGCAGCGCCGCGTCGATGCTGTGCTGGGCCATGAGCTGCTGCGCCTTGGCAGTAAGAGCCTCGGCCTCCTCGGGGAACTCGGTGGACTCGGCCTTCGCCAGCAGCCCGCGGACCTTGGCCAGCACCGGAGCCTCCGCACCGCTGCCGCCGGGGGCGGTGCCGGAACCGGCCTCGCACGGGGGCGGCATCAGCTGCGGAATCTCCGGGAGGCCGCTGAGCAGGTCCAGCAGCTCCACCCATGCCCGCCCCAGTACGGTCGGCTGGCACTTCTCGCGAGCCGCCGCACCGGCCAGGTACGCGTCGTCGTCGCCCCACCACACGTCGGCGGACAGGGTTGCCAGTTGGGCTGCCCAGCGCGCGTCCAGGCCCGTGGTCGGGGTCGGGGTCGGGTACGCGCGGTGTTCGGCGGCGATCAGATCGGCCGCGAGTCGCCCGTGCCGCGCCTTGAGTTCACGCCGGGCGGCGCGCACCACATCGGCGGGCTGCCAGCCGCGGTGCCACACCGCGTGCAGTACCTCACTGCCTGCCGCCAGCACCGCGCGGCCCATGCCCGCCTTGGTGAACAGGGCGGCGGCCCGCCCCAGCGCGGCTTCGCGGCGTGCCGTGTCCGCGGGCGGGATGGCACACACCTCGTCCATGGCCTCGTCGAGCAGGTCGGCGACAGTGCGCGGGCCGCGCGGACGCGGTACGGACGCCCCGTCGCCCATCCCGCAGAAGGGATCGCCGCAGTCGCAGCTGCCGAACCCGGACGCGGCGTCGAAGGCCCGTTCCTGCTCCGCCCGGCCACGTTGCCGCGCATCGCGCTGCTTCTTTTTCGCACGCCGTCGTTCCTGGTTGCGTTTGCCCACTGCCGTACCTCATGCTCGCGGAGGTGTTGCCGTCTCCGCACCGAGCGTAGTGGCCAGGGCCGCCCGCTCGCCCACTCTCCCGGGGTTGCGCTCGAATGACCGCATGGCTGTGGTCATGGACGAGGGGACGGTGTACGCGTTCGCCGACGACACCGAGTCACCGAGGGACGGACCCTGCTCGCCGACGGGGCGGTGATCGAGGCGGAGAGCGAGCCCCGCGGCATCGGCGGCCTGGTGCGGGACGGCTCGGGCGCCGCTCGCGGTGTATGGGTGCAGGTCGTAGGTCGGGAACTGACGGCGGAATGCGACGGCCCGTGCGCCCTGGCGTCAGGACGCTTGTGCCGGCATGCCGTGGCACTCGCCCTGCACGCCGTCGAACGGCGCCTGCCCTGGCACGCCGCACCCGTCGACGACACCCCCTGTGCCCCCGGCGAAGCCCTGGACGCACTCACCGCCGTGGAGAAGGCCGCGGTGCTGGACCGGCTGCTGGATGCTCGGCCCGAACTGCGCGCGGAAGCCGACCAGTTGGCCGTCCACTTGCTCGCCCCGCGTGCCCGTGCCGAACTAACCGCCCTTCAGGAGGGGACGGCGGCCGAGGTCGAGCATGCCCTGCGCACCCTGGACAGCGACCATCTGAGCACCGGCTATCACCCGGGCTTCGGGTACACCGACGTATACGAGGCCGCGAGCCGTCTGATCGAGGCGATCATCGAGCAGTACGAGGCCGATGTCCGTCGCCGTCTGGTGCTGGGCATGCCCGACGCGGCCGAGGCCGTGGCCTACGCCTTCCTCCAGGGCCTCGCTGAGTTCGAGGACTCCGCCCGGCAGCTCCCAAGTCCCGTTGTCGGCCCGGCGGATCGCCAGTAGCCGGCCGTCCTCCCGCATGACGGCTCCCGCCACGGACACGGAGTGCAGTGGCGTTGACTTGTGCTGCGGAGAACCCGTACTCATGTACAGGAGCATAGGAGGCCCGCTCGGCCAAGCTCTCTGAGTGGCTGCCGTATTGGCTGGACAACATCGTCAAGCTTCGGCGCAAGCTGAGCACGTATGACAAGTACGAAGCGCATGTCCGGCTGTACCTCGTACCCATGCTGGGCTCGAAGCGGCTGGAAGCCCTCGGCGTCGCCGACGTCCGGCGCTTCATCGTCCAGCTGGAGAACAAGACGACTGCGGCCACCGCCAAGGAGTCGCACCGTGTCCTTCGGACAGCTCTCACCGCCGCCTGCTGCGAGGAACTGGTGACCCGGAACGTAGCCGGTCTTGTCGAGCCCCCGCGTGCCAAGCCGCGGGAGCTGAGCCCCTGGTCGCTCGACGAGACGCTGGACTTCCTGGCCGCCGCCCGTAAGGACCCGCTGTACGCGGCCTTCGTGCTCGCCATCGCCATGGGCCTCCGCCGGGGCGAGATCGTCGGTCTCCGCTGGACCGATGTCGACCCGGACAACCGCGTGATCTACGTCCGACAGCAGACCCAGCGACGGCGCGGAGTCCTCTACGACGACGAGACCAAGAACCGCCGCCGTCGCGCGCTGCCGCTCCCCGCGATGTGCATCCCGCCGCTGCGCTGGCACCGGATGCGTCAAGCGGCCGCGAAGCAGCGCGCGGGGGAGTCCTGGGACGAGAAGGGCCACGTCTTCACCACCCGCACCGGTCGCCCGGTCGAGCCGCGCAACGTGTACCGCTCCTTCACCCGGGTCGCCGATTCAGCCGGCCTCCGCGTCGTCCGGCTGCACGATGCCCGGCACGGCTGCGCCACCCTGCTCACCGCGGCCGGGGTCGCGCCCCGCGTCGTGATGGAGATCCTCGGGCACGGTCAGATCAGCATCACCATGGACGTCTACACGCACGTCGTCCACGACACCCAGCGCGAGGCGATCAGCCACATGGACCGGCTGCTCAAGAGGCGCCCCGGTCGTCAGTGACCGCCCCCGTTGATGTCAAAAGCTGATGTCAAAGGCCCCGGACCATGATCGGTCCGGGGCCTTTGCGCTGGTGCCCCCGGCAGGATTCGAACCTGCGACACCCGCTTTAGGAGAGCGGTGCTCTATCCCCTGAGCTACGGAGGCGTGGCCGACCGGCGTGGCGGGCAGCCGTGCACAGGGTAGCGGATGGGGGCCGCGCGGTGCTGGCGGTGGGTGGGTGAGGGGGCGGCGCGGCTGGGTGAGGGAAGGGCTGGATGCGCAAACGATCAATGACTCTGTGTTATATAGTCCGCCGCAACGTGTAGGTAAGGGGATCGTGGATGACCAATTCCGCCCCACTGGTCTCCGTCCTGGCGGATGTCAGTGAGCTGAGCGACGCAGAGCTGGCCGAGCTGCCGGACACCGTGTTCGGCGCCATCATGTCGCGGCTCAGGGACGACGTGCTGCATCCCTCCGGCGAGCCCGTGTCCGCCTTCACGTCGGCGCTCAATCAGGTTCCCTGAGACCTGTTGTGACGTTCCGCCAGTACCTGCTGAAGCTGCATGGGCGGTGCAATCTCTCCTGCACGTACTGCTACGTGTACGAGGCCGCCGACCGGAGCTGGCGTGCGAAGCCCCGTCGAATGGAACTGGCGACCGTACGGCAGGTGGCCGGGCGGATCGCCGAGTACCGGCGGAGCGCGGAGACGGCCGGGAGTGCGTCCGGGATCGCCGTCACGTTGCACGGTGGGGAGCCCCTGCTCGTGGGGGCGGGGCATCTCGACGAGACCCTGACCCTGTTGCGAGGCGCCCTGGACGGGACCGCGGGGGGCGTCGCGTACGGGGTGCAGACCAACGGGGTGCTGTTACGGGACGACCCGGAGCTGCTCCGGGTGCTGCACCGGCACGGCGTGCGCGTCGGGGTCAGTGTGGACGGGACCGCCGGCGATCACGACCGCTACCGGCGGTTCGCCGACGGGCGAGGGAGTCACGCGGCGGTCGCGCAGGCGCTGCGGATCCTCGGGGCCGAGGAGAACCGGGCACTGTTCAGCGGGGTGCTGTGCACGGTCGATCCGACGACCGACCCGGTGGCGGCCTACGAGGCGCTGCTGGAGTTCGCGCCGCCCCGGATGGACCTGCTGCTGCCGCACGGGACCTGGGGCAACCCGCCGCCCGGACTGCGGGGCCGGGTGCCCCCGACCGCCCCGCCCGTACCGGATCCCGTACCCGATCCAGCACCGCAGCTCCTGAAGAACCCCGCACCGGAACATGGGCCGGAAGAGACAGACACCCCGTACGCCGACTGGCTCTGCGCCGTCTTCGACCGCTGGTACGGTGCCTCGCGCCGGGAGACCGGGATCCGGCTGTTCGAGGAGCTGATCATGCTTCTGCTCGGCGGCCGGGCGAGCAGCGAGATGGTGGGGACGGGGCCCGCGGACCTCGTGGTCGTGGAGACGGACGGGTCGCTGGAGCTGGCCGACAGTCTGAAGGTGGCGTACGACGGGGCGGCGTTCACGGGGCTCGGCGTGTTCAGGGACTCCTTCGCCGAGGCCGCCCGGCATCCGGCCTTCCGGACGCCGCGTGCCGCGCCCGTCTGTGCACGCTGCTCGTTCTCGGGGGTGTGCGGCGGCGGGCTGTACGCGCACCGCCACCGGCCGGGAGCGGAAGACCCCTTCGCGCATCCCACCGTGTACTGCCACGACATGGCCGTCCTCATCGAGCACATCCGGCGGCGCCTGGAAGCCGACGTCGCCGCGTTCCGAGCCGAACGGCGTACCACCCGGAAAGTGACGGCCCGGTGACCCTGACCTCCCCGCACATCATCCCGCGCCGGACCTTCCTCGCCCTCGCCCGCGGGCGCGGCGGCTCGGACGCCGTCGCCGTACTGCGGGCCGGGCAGCTGAGCAAGCGGCGGCTGCTGCTGAGCGCGGTGCGCAGGGTCGCCGAGGAGCGGCGGCCCGGGGCGGCCCGTGAGGCGCGGCTCGCCGAGACGTACGAGGAGTTCCGGCGGATCGGGCAGCGGTCCCGCGAGCGCTGGGAGGCGGTGCTGCTCCAGCCGTATCTCGACCTGTGGGCCGCGGGCTGTCTGCGCAGGCTGTACGGCGAGGAGGACGGCGAGCCGCAGCTGCGGGGGCTTGCGGAGTTCCTGCGGGCGCCGGGGCCCGTCGTACGGCTGGAGGCCGCCGGACACCGGCTCAGCCTGCGGATCGACGACCGGGGGCCGTACCGGCAGGCGCACGGGGAGCCCGTGCCCGGGCCGCTCGACCCGGACGAGCTGCGCGTGTGGGAGGGGCTGCTCGCCGAGGCGTGGCGGCTGCTCGCCCACCGGCACCCCTGGTACGCGGAGGCGGTGGGCGCGGGCCTGTCCACCCTGGTGCCGCTGCTGCCGGGGCCCGACGGGACCTCCGTGTCCTCGGCCGTACGGCGCGGCTACGGTGCGGTCGGGGTGTCGCTGCCGTCCGACCCGCAGCGGCTCGCCCTCGCCCTGGTGCACGAGTTCCTGCACATCCAGCTCGGGGCGCTGCTCGATCTCGTACCGCTGCACGGGCCGGACTCGGGGGCCCGGTACGACGCGCCGTGGCGGCCCGATCCCCGGCCGGCCGGGGCGCTGCTCCAGGGGACGTACGCGCATCTGGGGGTTTCGGACTTCTGGCGCGGCGAGCCCGGCGCGGGCGCCGCGGAGCAGTACGCGCACTGGCGCGGCCGCACCCTCGAAGCCGCCGCCACCCTCCTGGGCAGCGGTGAACTCACTGACGACGGGCGGGAGTTCGTGGGAGAGCTGCGCCGGACGCTCATCGAGTGGTAGCCGGAACCGCACCGACCGGTAGGCGAGTTCTGGCCAGAACGTGACGGGCGGCTTAGCGGATCCGCGCAGAGGGCAATAACCAGCAAACCCAAAGGGTATTGAGCCCCTGCCGGGGCGCTGTGAGTCTGCGTTGAGCAGCCGGAGTCATGGGGGAGCCGGTGGGGCCGTACTTCTTCCTGAGTTACGCCAGGGACGACGACAAAGACGCGTACGTGCACCAGTTCTACGACGACCTCTGCGCGCAGATCATCGAGCTCTCCAACAGCGCGGCCCAGGTCCCCATCGGATTCCGCGACAACAGCTCGATCCGGATCGGTGAGCACTGGAGCGAGCAGCTGGAGATCGCCCTGGGCAGCTGCCACTCCATGGTGGCGCTCTACTCCCCGGCCTACTTCCGCAGTATGTGGTGCTCGCGCGAGGCGGGCGTGATGATGCGCCGCGCCGGCCAGTACTTCGCACGCACCCAGCGGGGCTCCTCGGCGCTGATCCCCGTGCTGTGGCAGCCCGTCGAGGTACCGCAGGAGGTGTCCCACATCCAGTACCTGACCGACGGCTTCGGCTCCTGGTACGCGGACGCCGGGCTGCAGCGCCTCCTCCAGCGGGCGCCCACGGGAGAGGACTACAGGGGCGCGGTCCGGCTGATCGCCCAGCGCGTGCTGGACGTCGCCCAGAACGAGGAGCTGCCCGTGCCCGAGCAGCCGGTGCGGCTGGCACAGGAGCCGCTGTCGTTCCAGCCGCGGACCGAGCCGACCAGGCCGGGCAGCACCGTGCAGTTCTTCGTCGCCGCGAGCACCGCCGACACGGCCCCCGGGCACCGCCGTGGCGCGCCCTACTACGGCCCCGCCGGGCTGGACTGGAATCCGTACCACCCGCAGCAGGAGTACCCGCTCTACCAGCAGGCCCAGCGTCTGGTGACGGCGCAGGGGTACGGGACGGCCTACCGCGAGGTGGGGTCCGGCCTCACCCGGCAGCTCAACCAGGCCTGGCGCGACGACCAGGTGACGATCCTGCTCGTGGACGCGTGGAGCGCGCCCGACGCGCCCTACCGTCAGCCGCTGGAGCAGTTCGACCGCACCGAGCATCCCGCGACGGGCGTCCTGGTGCCGTGCCACCCCCGGGAGGAGCGGGACCGGGACGAGCTGTGGATCAAGGTCTCCGAGGTCTTCGAGCGCAAGTCGTCCCGGGGCATGCACGACAGGCAGTTCCAGCTCCGCGTCTGCTTCGACGACTTCAAGAAGGCGCTGGGCCAGATGGTGTCCGCCGCGCAGAACAATCTGATCCGCAAGCGGCACGCCGCCCCGCCGCCCGGTGACGACGGGGACGGCGGCGCGACCGCCGTCCGGCCGATCCTGCGCGGCCCCAGCAGCGGCCCGAAGGGCGGGGCCCGGGCGGGCGGCGGCACTCCGTCCGGCGGAAGCGGCACGACCGGGAGCGGCACGACCGGGAGCGGTACGACCGGGAGCGGTACGCCCGCGACCCGCCCGCCCCGCTGGTCCGGTGGTCGCGCGCACATTCCGTACGACCCGTACGCCTACGACCCGTACCCGTACCCGTATCCGCACAGCTCGCATGATCCGCTCGGCCGTCGCCGTGAGGGAGGACCAGGACGATGAAGAGCGCAGGCACACGCGAGCCCGGCACCGCGGGCACGGACGCGCCCGCCACCGCGGCCGGGGACGAGCCCGGCACGGTCGTCACGTTCTACTCGTTCAAGGGCGGAGTGGGCCGGACGATGGCGCTCGTCAACACCGCCTGGATCCTCGCCGGCAACGGGCTGCGGGTGCTGATGGTCGACTGGGACCTGGAGGCGCCCGGACTGCACCGCTACTTCCACCCCCTGCTCACCGACCCCGAGCTCAGCTCCACCGACGGTGTCATCGACCTCATCCGCGACTACGCGATGCGCGCGGACGAGCCGGGTCCGGGGCCGGGCGGGACCGGGGACAGGACAGCCGAGCAGGACCGGGCCCGGTGGTTCCGCGAGCGCTGTGACGTGGACCGGTGCATCGTCGGCGTCCGGGAGGACTTCCCCGACGGCGGGCGGCTGGACTTCCTGCCCGCGGGCCTCCAGGACGACGGCTACTCGGCGGCCGTGTCCACCTTCGACTGGGACCACTTCTACACCCGGCTGCGCGGCGCCGCCTTCCTCACCGCGCTCCGCGACGAGCTGCGCGGCCGCTACGACTACGTCCTGATCGACAGCCGCACGGGCCTGTCCGACACGGCCGGCATCTGTACGGTCCTGCTGCCCGACGTCGTCACCGTCTGCTTCACTCTCAGCGCCCAGTCCATCCAGGGCGCAGCGGCCGTCGCCGAGTCCGTCCGCGCCCAGGTCACCAACCGGCCGGTCCGGATCCTGCCCGCGCCGATGCGCGTCGAGTACGCGGAGCAGAAGAAGCTGGAGGCGGGCCGCGATCTCGCGCGCAGCCGCTTCCTGTCGTTCCTCGACGGCATGAGCAGGGACGAACGCGACCGCTACTGGGGCGATGTGGAGATCCCGTACCGGCCGTTCTTCGCGTACGAGGAGATCCCCGCACCGGTCGGGGACCGGCCGCACCAGGGCACCAGCCTGCTCGCCGCGTCGGAGCGGCTCACCGGGCGGCTCACCGGCGGCCGGGTGACCCGTCAGCGGCCCATGCCGGAGACCCGGCGGCGCGCGCTGCTGTCCCTGTACGAGCGGACCAAACCGCCCGTGCCCTCCGACCTGTTCCTCAGCTACGCGCCGGCCGACCGGATGTGGGCGGAGTGGATCGCCGCCCGGCTCCGCGCACTCGGCTACCAGACGGTGATGAGCGGCGCCGCCGAGCACGCCGGCTCCGACGCGCAGACCGAGGTGCGCCGCGCGCTGGAGGGATCGGGGCGGATCGTCGTGCTGCTCTCTCCCGACTATGTGCGGCTGCCGCACGCGCACGAGGTGTGGAAGTCCGTCTCGGCCCGTGACCCGGAGGCGTCGCAGCGGATGCTGATCCCCGTCCGCATCCATCCGGCCCCGCTGCCCGTGCCGTTCGGCGATCTGGTCGCCGTCGATCTCGTCGAGCGCGACGACCAGGGCGAGGCGGAGGCCGCGCTGCTGGCGGCGGTGGGGCGGCCCGACCCGCTGGCCGGTGAGCCCGTACGGCCCGCGGGCGCGGACGACGACCAGGGGCCGCGCTACCCCGGCACGCCGCCGCCGGTGTGGCATGTGCCCACCCGCAACGCGGCGTTCACCGGGCGCGGGCGGACGCTGGAGGAGATGCGCGACGGGTTCGCGGCGGGCGGTCCCCTGGGCGGGCCGCCGCAGGCCGTGTTCGGCATGGGAGGGGTGGGCAAGACCCAGGTCGCCATCGAGTACGCGCACCGCTTCGCCGCCGACTACGACGTGGTCTGGTGGATCAACGCCGGCCAGTCGAGCCTCGTACGGCAGGAACTGGCCGCGCTCGCCGCCCGATTGGGGCTGCCGTCGGGCGACGACGTGGAGACCACGTCCAACCGGGTGCTGGACGCGCTGCGGCAGGGCCGTCCGTACCGGCGCTGGCTGCTGGTCTTCGACAACGCGGAGCACCCTGAGGAGCTCGCCCCGCTGATCCCGGCCGGCACCGGGCATGTGCTGGTGACCTCGCGCAACCGGGCCTGGGCGGACCGGGCCTCGCAGGTCGAGGTGGAGGTGTTCGCCCGCGAGGAGTCCGTACGGCTGCTGCAGCGGCAGAACCCGGATCTGCCGGAGGCGGACGCCGGGCAGGTCGCGGAGGCGCTCGGCGATCTGCCGCTCGCCATCGCCCAGGCCGCGGCCTGGCTGGAGCAGTCCGCGATGCCGGTGGAGACCTATCTGGAGCTGCTGAGCACCCAGCTCGCGACGATGCTGGAGCAGGAGCCGGCCACCACCTACCCGCGGTCCGCGGCGGCGACCTGGCTGCTGGCGCTCGCCAAGGTCCGCGAATCGATGCCGGCGGCCGCCCAACTGCTGGAGATCTGTGCGTTCTTCGGCCCGGACCCCATCCCGATGTGGACGCTGTACGGGCAGAAGACGGCGGAGCTGCTGGCGCGGCACGACCGGCGCCTGGTCCACTCGGTCCGGATGGGCGCCCTGTTCGCCGAGATCAACCGGTACGGACTCGCCCGCACCAACCAGAGCGACAAGACCATCAGTGTGCACCGGCTGGTGCAGGAGGTGCTGCGCGCCCAGCTGCCGCGCGAGCGGTGGCCCGTCATGCGCGCCCATGTCCACGCGATCCTCGCCGAGGCCAACCCGCGGAACATGGAGGATCCGGCCTCCTGGGACCGGCATGCCTCGCTGCTGCCGCACATGAAGCCGTCGCGCGCCTTCGCCAGCGAGGACGACGCGGTGCGCCGCTGGATCGCCGACTCCGTGCGCTATCTGTGGCGGCGTTCCAACCACAGCGCCGCGGTGGAGACGGCGGAGCGCGCCCTGGCCGTCTGGGAGCCGGTCTTCGGCGAGGACGACGCGCTGGTGATCTATCTGCGCACCCAGTACGCCAACGCGCTGCGCTCCAGCGGCCGGCTGGAGGAGGCGTACGCGATGGACGAGCAGGCGCTGCGCCGCGCCCGCGAGGTGCTCGGCCCCGACGACTACTACACCCTGGTCGCCGCCGCGAACCTCGGCGCGGATCTGCGCGGCAAGGGCGCCTACAGCCAGGCGCGGGACATCGACCGCGAGACGTACGCGGTGAGCCGGCGGGTCTACGACGCCGGTGAGGAGCGCCTGTTGATGGCCGCCAACAATCTCGCCGTCTCGCTGTTCCTGGTCGGTGACCGGTGGGGGGCCCGTGACCTCGACCGGGAGGTGTGGGAGACCCGCAAGGAGGTCCTCGGCAAGGATCATCCGTACACGCTCACCTCGGCCAGCAACTACGCCCGCGGGCTGCGCGAGACCGGATCGGTGAACGAGGCGCTGCGGCTGCTGCAGGAGACGGTCAAGGCGTTCCGCGAGAAGACCGGCGACCGGCATCCCGAGACCCTGCAGGCGGCTCGCAACCTTTCCGCGGTGCTGCGTCGCACCGGCCGGTACGAGGAGGCCAGGGCGCTCAGCACCGAGAACTACGACATCTCGATGTCCGTGCTCGGCCCCGACCACCCGGACACGCTCTCGGCGGCCACGAACCTGGCCTGTGCCCTGGTCGCCACGGGGGACGCGCAGGGGGCGCGGGATCTCGCCAGGGAGGCGCTGAACCGGCACCGGACCCAGCTCGGCGAGCGGCATCCGTTCGCCCTGGCGTGTGCGAACAACCTGGCCGTCTATCTGCGGCTGACGGGCGAGCGGGAGGCGGCCGTCGCGCTGTCGCGCCGGACGCTGCAGCAGTACCGGGAGGTGCTCGGCCGCGACAATCCGTACACCCTGACGAGCATGATGAACCACGCCACCGATCTGGTCGCGGACGGTGATCTCGAGGGCGCGGTCAGGCTGGGGCGCGAGGCGTACGACGACTTCGTCCGGATACTCAGCGCCGACCACTACGACGCGATCGGCTGCGCGTCGAACCTCGCGATCGATCTGCGGGACTCCGGGGAGGTGGAGGAGGCGCGGGCGCTGCACGAGGACGCGCTGGCGCGGGCGCGGGCGACCATGGGGCCGGAGCACCCGACGACGCGGGCGGTGAAGGACTGGATGCGGCTCGACTCCGACATCGAGCCGCCGGCCACGTAGCGCCTGCCCGGTGGATCAGGCCGCCGGCGAGATCCACCGGACGGGACTTTGAGGACACGACCTTGGGACCATGGACCGGCCTTGACGGGGTGCGGGGCGGAACATAGCGTCGGCCCCTGCTGAGCAAGCGCTTAGGGAGGGAACCGAACGTGCCGCACCCCCAGGACTCCGCAGGTCTCGTCCAGGACTACGCGGGTCTCCTCACCGCGCCCGGGGCGCCGTTCGCCGCCGTGGACGGGGTGTACGCGTCCGGGCCGCGCACGCTGCGCGAGTTCGTCGAGGCCACCTGGGCGTTCGGGGAGCGGCCGTTCCTGGTGGCGGAGAGCGGGACGTACACGTACGGGGAGTTCTTCGCGGCCGCTTCGTCGCTGGCAGGGCGGCTCGTCGAGGTGTACGGGCTGCGGCCCGGCGACCGGGCCGTCGTGGCGATGCGCAACCACCCCGAATGGCAGATCGCCTTCTGGGCGGCGCAGCTGGCCGGTCTGGTGGCCGTACCGCTGAACGCCTGGTGGACCGAGGAGGAGTTCGCGTACGCCCTCGACGACTGCGCGCCCGGGGTGCTGCTCGTCGACGGGGAGCGGCTGCCGAGGGTGCAGAAGTGGGCGCATGGGCGGGTACCCGTCGTCGTCTTCCACCACGACGGGCCGGCAGGTGAGGGCGTGGAGCGGTACGAGGACCTCCCTGCCCCCGACCCTGCCGCCGCGCCGCCGGACGTGGAGGTGCGCGCCGAGGACGACGCCACGATCATCTACACCTCCGGGACCACCGGCCGGCCCAAGGGCGCCGTCGCCACCCAGCTCGCCCAGGCCGGGGCCGCGATGAACCCCCGCTACACCGCGGCGGCCTCCGCGCTCGCGCGGGGCGTCCTCCCCGGGCAGGGGCCCGCGCCGGTGAGCCTCATGACCTTCCCCTTCTTCCATGTGGCGGCCTTCACCACGCTGTACTCGGTGATGGCCGTCGGCGGGACGCTCGTCCTCATGCGCAAGTGGGACGCCGGCAAGGCGCTCGCGCTGATCGAGAAGCACGGCGTCACGCACTACTCCGGGGTGCCCACGACCGCGCTCCAGCTGCTGGACGCCGCGGAACGCGAAGATGCCGCGCTGGAGACCCTCACGCACCTCAACACGGGCGGGGCCGCCGCGCCGCCCGGTCTCGTCGCGCGGCTCACCGCCCGCTACGGGCAGCGGATCGAGCCCCGCAACGGCTACGGGCTGACCGAGACCAGCGGGGGAGTGACGGCCAACTTCGGTGCCGAGTACCGGCAGTTCCCCGACAGTGCGGGGCGGCCCACCCCGGCCACCGAGGTGCGGATCGCCGGGCCGGACGGTGAGGCACTGCCGGAGGGCGAGGCCGGTGAGCTGTGGCTGCGCGGGCAGTCCCTGGTGCGCGGGTACTGGGGCGACGAGGACGCGACGCGGAAGGCGTTCACGCCGGACGGCTGGTTCAGGACCGGTGACGTCGCGACCGTACGGGACGGCCGGGTCTCGATCGTCGACCGGCTCAAGGACATGGTCGTCCGCGGCGGCGAGAACGTGTACTGCGTCGAGGTCGAGGCCGCCCTGCACGACCATCCGGACGTGGCCGACGCCGCCGTCCTGGGCGTTCCGCACCCCGTCCTCGGGGAGGAGGTCGCCGCCGTGGTCCAGCGCCGGCCGGGCGCCACGGTCACCGCCGGTGAACTGCGGGCGCACGTCGGCAGGACCCTCGCCGCGTTCAAGGTGCCGGCACATGTCGTCGTGAGGGACGAGTCGCTGCCCCGCAATCCCACCGGCAAGATCCTCAAGCGGGAGCTGCGCGGGCCGCTCGCGGAGCGGCTCGGCAAGGGCTGACCCAGCGGCCCGGCACAAGCTGACCCAGCGGCCCGGGAACGGCTGACCGAGCAGCAGTCCGAAACGGCTGACCGGGGCAGCAGCCGGGAGCGGCTGACCGGGCAGGTCAGGAACGGGTGACCGGGCACGTCAGGAACGGGTGACGCGCACCCGGTAGGTGCCCTTCGCGCTCTCCGACAGCACCGTGATCCGGATCTTGTTGCGCCGGTCGGTGAACGACTCGCCCGGCCGGTACGGGGCGTCCGACAGTTCGGCGTGCACATTGGGCCGCCGGGTGCAGCCGCCGCTGTCCTTGTCGCTGTCGACGACCGACACCGGCCCCTGACCGGTGTCGATGTCCGTCTCGACGCGGTAGACGAGGACCCCCGGCTCGCAGACGGCCTCGTCGTTGCCCGCCCGGGTGCGGACCTCCACGGCGTAGCCGGAGTCGGCGGCGAACGGGACGAAGACCAGTTTGCGGCCGCCCCTGGTGGCCAGCGGGGTCAGCTCGTACTCGCTGCTGCCGGGCTCGGAGGCGCAGCCGACCTGGTTGTTGTCGAGCCAGCCCAGCTTCCATTTGTGCCAGCCGAGCAGATCGTTGTTGGCGCCCCAGTCCTCGGACATGATGTCCCAGTGGCCGACCGCGCCGCCGCCCTCCGAGGTGTAGAGGTCGGGCAGGCCGAAGACATGGCCGTTCTCATGGGGCAGCACCCGGTAGCCCGTCTCGGAGTAGGTACCCGAGCCGTCGTCCTGACGGCTGTAGACGAACGAGGTGTTCCCCAGCGCCACCCCGTCCGCGTAGGGCGCGTCCGGGTTGCCGGAGAAGGTCACGGACAGCACGGTGTCCAGCGCCGAAGGACCCGCGTTCGGCGTGACAAGGATGTTGACCAGGTCGTACGAGCTGAAGTCCACCTGGTGGTCGGTGGCGGCCACGATGTCCTGCACGAGCTGGCGGTAGCCCGGCTCGTACGGTGCGCCGCGCTCTATCCCGTACGCGGCGAACGGCATGGGCATCCGCAGCCAGTGCGCGAGCGGGGCCTCGGGACGGTAGACGAGACGCCCGTACGAACTGGTGGCGTACCAGTGCTCGGTCTGCGGGAAGAACTCCCCGAAGCGGTCCAGGGCGGAGCCCGCCCCCTCCGCGTCCGGGAAGTCGATCATCAGGTTGAGCGCGCGGACCTCACCCGTGGAGCGTGCGTAGCCGGGCGGCGTCGGTACGCCCTCCGACATCTGCACACCCGTGGTGGCGGCGATACGGCACGGGCCGAGCGCCGACTCCTCGGCCGTGGCCACCGGTCCGGCCTGGGCTCGCGAAGGACCTGGGAGGGTCGAGCTCGCCGAGGTCAGCGCGGCGAGGGAGAGCACCGCTGCAGCGCCGAGCACGCCCGGTCTGCGTATCCGGCGGCGGGTGTGCTGCATGCGTCGTCCGCCTTCGGGTCCGCGGCAGCCGGCCGGTCCCGCACTGCGCTCCGTTCGATCAGCCTGGTTCGGGCGGTGGAAGGGCGCGCGCCGGGTGAGCCGATCGTGCGACACGGCGGACAGGCGAATATGTCCCAGGTCACATGGATTCTTTTCGGGACCGGGAAATATCCGGGGAGGGACTCCCCGTTTGCATGAGCGTCCCCACGAACCGGGGACGAGGTCCCCGGTTGTGCGGGGGTGTTGTGACTCGACATGACCAGAGAGCCAGAGAGGGAGTGGAGCCGTGAACTCCGCCACCGACACCGCGGTGCGCCGCGCATCCCGGCCGCGGGCCGACGCGCTGCGCAACCGGGAGCGGATCGTGACGGCGGCCCGCGAGATGTTCGTCGAGTTCGGCCCCGAGGTGCCGCTCGACGAGGTCGCCCGCCGCGCCGGCGTCGGCAATGCGACCCTCTACCGGAACTTCGCGGACCGGGCCGCCCTCGTCCACGAGGTCGTCCTCTCCGTCATGCGCCGCACCACGGACCGGGCGGAGGAGGCGGTCGCCGGGGAGGCGGACCCCTTCGCCGCGCTGAGCCGCTTCACCCACGCCGCCGCCGACGAGCGGATCGGCGCCCTGTGCCCGATGCTGTCCGGCGGCTTCGACCGGGACCACCCCGAACTGCTCGCCGAGCGCGACCGGCTCGAAGGAGCCGTCCAGGGTCTCGTCCGGCGCGCACAGGCCGCGGGCCGGCTCCGTACGGACATCGCCGTCGGAGATCTGATGGTGGCGCTCTCCCAGCTCACCCGGCCGCTGCCGGGCACCGGTTGCCCGGAGTTCGACCAGTTCACCCACCGCCATCTGCAGTTGTTCCTCGACGGACTCGAAGCGCCCGCCCGCTCCGAACTCCCGGGCGCGGCCGTGACCTTGGAGGATCTGCGACGCGAGCCCTGACCCGGGCGGCGGCCCGGCGCGCGCCCTGACCCGTCGTACGCGACTTCCCCGGCCCGCCCCGCACCGACGACATCCCACCCCCGGCTGACGGCAGCCGGCCCCGTACTCACGACAGTTCACCCCCGGCCGACGACAGCCGGCGCCGTACTGACGGCAGTTCATCCCGTACTGACGACCTTTTTCACCACTTCGCACCCTTAGGTGGCTTCCTCCATGTCAAAAACGGCCGAGACTCATCTCCCGGACGCGGTCCGCCCCGATCCGAGTCGCTGGAAAGCGCTCGTCTTCATAGCCCTGGCCCAGCTCATGGTCGTGCTCGACGCGACGATCGTGAACATCGCGCTGCCCTCCGCCCAGCAGGACCTGGGGATCTCGGACGGCAACCGCCAGTGGGTCATCACCGCCTACGCCCTCGCCTTCGGCGGACTGCTGCTGTTCGGCGGACGCATCGCCGACCTGTGGGGCCGCAAGCGCACCTTCGTCGTCGGTCTGCTCGGCTTCGCCGCCGCGTCCGCGCTCGGCGGCGCCGCGACCGGCGAGGCCATGCTGCTCGGGTCGCGCGCCCTGCAGGGTGCCTTCGGCGCGCTGCTCGCCCCGGCCGCCCTGTCGCTGCTCGCGGTGATGTTCACCGACGCCAAGGAGCGGGCCAAGGCCTTCGGCATCTACGGTGCGATCGCCGGAGGTGGCGGCGCGGTCGGTCTGATCCTCGGTGGCTTCCTGACCCAATACCTGGACTGGCGCTGGACGTTCTACGTCAACATCCCCTTCGCGATCGTCGCCGCGGCGGGCGCGTACTTCGTCATCCGCGAGCCGGCCGGCGGCCGTAACCGCTCGCCGCTCGACATCCCCGGCGTCATCCTGTCCACCCTCGGTCTGGTGGCGCTGGTCTACGGCTTCACGCGCGCCGAGTCCGACGGCTGGTCGGACGCGACGACGATCGGCCTGTTCGTCGCCTCCGCCGTGCTGCTCGCCGCCTTCGTCGCGGTCGAGGCCCGGGTGAAGTCGCCGCTGCTGCCGCTGCGCGTCCTGACCGAGCGCAACCGCGGCGGTGTCTACCTCTCGCTCGGTCTCGCCATCATCGCGATGTTCGGCCTCTTCCTCTTCCTCACCTACTACTTGCAGGTCGTGAAGGGCTTCTCGCCGGTCAAGACGGGCTTCGCCTTCCTGCCGATGATCGCGGGCATGATCACGGGCTCCACGCAGATCGGTGCCCGGCTGATGACCCGCGTTCCGCCGCGGCTGCTCATGGGCCCGGGCTTCCTGGTCGCCGCGGTCGGCATGCTGCTTCTGACGCAGCTGGAGGTCGGATCCTCGTACGCCGGCCTGATCCTGCCGGCGCAGCTGCTGCTCGGCCTCGGCATGGGTACGGCCTTCATGCCGGCCATGTCGCTCTCCACGTACGGGGTCGAGGCCCGGGACGCGGGTGTCGCCTCCGCGATGGTGAACACCTCGCAGCAGGTCGGCGGCGCGATCGGCACGGCCCTGCTGAACACCATCGCGGCGTCCGCGACCACGTCGTACATCACCTCGCACGCGGCGGGCGCGACGAGCGCCGAGGCCCAGGAGCTGCTCCAGCTGCAGGGCATGGTGCACGGCTACTCCAGCGCCATCTGGTGGGCCGTCGGCATCCTGGCGGTCTCCGCCGCGATCGCGTTCACCTTCATCAACTCCGGACGGCCCGGCTCCACGGCCGTGGCGTCCTCCGAGGAGGGGAGTGTCGAGGACGAGGTGAAGATCCCGGTCGTCGCGCACTGAGACAGTCGCGCACTGAGACAGGGGTCCGGGGGCGTCGCCCTCGGGCCCCTGTCCGGTCATGCCGGGGGTGAGGCGCCCTAACGCAGCCAGGGGAGGTCCGCGCCGGTGCCGTGCGGCTGGAGTCCCTCGGTCATGATGCGGGTGATCTCGCCCAGCTGGCGCACCTGTTCCGGAGTGAGCCGGTCGAAGATCGCCTGCCGTACGGCCGCGACATGGCCGGGCGCGGCTTTCCGCAGGACATCGAGTCCCTCGTCCGTCAGGTACGCGTTCTGCCCCCGCTTGTCGGAGGGGCAGTCCTCACGGCGCACCCAGCCGTTCTTCTCCAGACGGGCGATCGCGTGCGAGAGCCGCGACCGGGTGATCTTGGCGTCCTTGGCGAGCTCGGTCATGCGCAGTCGGCGGCGCGGTGCCTCGGCGAGCTGGACGAGCAGGCCGTAGTAGATGTGCGGCATACCCGCGTCCCGCTGGAGCTGGCGGTCGAGGCTGTCCTCGAGGAGCGTGGTGGCGTGGAGGTAGGAGCGCCACACGTGCTGTTCCTCGACGGTGAGCCAGCGGGGTTCGCCCGCGTTGGGTGCCGTGTTCATGTATCCACTGTACGACTCATTCTTGAAAGTTTAACTAGATCTGCTTAGTCTGATCCGGACAGGAACTTGAAGGTTCAAGCTTGATTGCCCGGGAGGCTCCCGTGAACACTCCGGACGCGACCGGCACCACCGGCGCCACCGCTGAGCGGATGCCCGCCCTCTATCTCTCGCACGGAGCCCCGCCGCTCGCCGACGACCCGGTCTGGCCCGGCCAGCTCGCCGAATGGTCGGCGTCGCTGCCCGGGCCCAGGGCGATCCTGGTGATCTCCGCCCACTGGGAGGAGGCCCCGCTCGCCCTCGGTGCCACCGGGACCGTCCCGCTCGTGTACGACTTCTGGGGCTTTCCCGAGCACTACTACCAGGTGCGGTACGAGGCCCCCGGCGCCCCCGCACTCGCCGACGCGGTGCGGAAGCTGCTGCGCGGCGCCGGTACGCCCGTGCAGGACATCCCGGACCGCGGCCTCGACCACGGCGCGTACGTCCCGCTCGTCGAGATGTTCCCCGGCGCCGACATTCCCGTACTTCAGGTCTCCATGCCGACGCTCGACCCGCAGCGGCTGATGGAGATCGGACGCAAGCTGGCTCCGCTGCGCGACGAGGGGGTGCTGATCGTGGGCAGTGGGTTCTTCACGCACAATCTGGCGGCTTTGCGGCACGCGGGCGGTGTGCCCGGCTGGTCGGCCGAGTTCGACGACTGGGGGCAGCGGGCGCTCGCCGCCGCAGACGTGGACGCGCTGCTGGACTTCGAGCGCAAGGCGCCGGCGGGGAAGCTGGCGCACCCCCGAACCGAGCACTTCGCGCCGCTCTTCGTGACGCTCGGAGCTTCCGAGGGGGACCTGTCGAGCGGCCGCAGTGTCATCGACGGCTTCTGGATGGGGCTGGCGAAACGGTCGGTTCAGTTCGGCTAGGGCCTGTCTTCCGGATCCGGCCCGGTCTTCTGGACCCGGCCCGGTCTGCCGGATCAAGCCCGGTCTTCTGGATCGGGCCGGATCTTCCGGATCAGGCCGGAGCCCGCCGAGATCGCCCGGCAAGATCGCCCGGGCAGGACCTGGACCCGACCAGGGTCACGCGGACGGTGGTGGCCTGCCGCGACACGTCTCCCGCGGGGCCGGGAGAGGGCCGAATGCCTGATAAAAACCGGATCAAGCTGACGAAACACCTGAATCCGGTGAAGGGCAGAGACGCGTGAACCCCACCCCCAAAGCCGATGCCGCGTCCGCGTCACGGGCGGTGCCGTCCGCCGTGGGGTGGCGAGAGCGCTCCTGCGACCTCCCCAACCCCCGCCCGGCTCTCGTCCGCCCCCCGGAAGCCGAACCCGTCCGCTGGAACGCCGATGCCGCAGCGCGAGCTGCCGTGTGGTCCGCGGTGCTGCTGCTGACCGTTCTCCTTCTGCTGCTGATCCAGCGACTGCCGTGGAACGGTGACCTCGGCCTCCACGCCGCGACGATCGACCGGCTGCGCAGCGATCTGTTCCATCCGGGCAGCCCGCAGGTCGACGCCGACACCGACAGCCCGTACTACTCGCCCTGGACCGTGCTGCTCGCCCTGGTGGCCAAGGCGACCGGAGCCGGCACCTTCACGATGCTGCGGTTCGCAGCCCTGATCACGCTCCCTCTGCTGCTCACCGGTATCGCGCACTTCACCAGGACGCTCAGCGCCCGCCGGGCCGCGCCTCCCCTGGCCCTGCTCTGCCTGCTGCTGCTCTGGGGCCCGCCGCTGCTGGCGTGGAGCGGTTTCCTGGAGCTCGGCTCACTGGCGCTGGTCATCTCGTACCCGAGCACCTTCGTTGTCGCGCTCTCCTTCCACTTCTGGGCACTGCTCACCAAGGCGCTGCGCACGGCGGCGTCCTGGACGGCCTTCCTGGGGCTCGGTCTGATGTGGGCAGTGATCATGCTCAGCCACCAGTTCTCGGGGGTCGTCGCGACCTTCGGGGCGCTGGCAGTGCTGCTCGCCCGACGGCCGTGGCCCGCCAAGGAGACCTGCCTGCGGCTGGGGGCGGGCCTGGTGCTCGGCGTCGTGGTGCTCGCCGTGTGGCCGTACTACTCGTACTTCTCGCTGTTCGGCTTCGAGGGGCTGGAGGACATCCACGAGCCGCTGTACGAGGACATGTTCGCGCGCTTCGGCCTCGCCCTTATCGGGGTCGTCGCCCTGCTGTTCCGGTGGCGGCGGGACAAGCGCGACCCGCTGGTGGTCCTCTTCGTCCTGGGTGCGCTGATGGTCGCGGCCGGAGGTATCACCGGCCACTGGTCGTGGGGCAGGGCGCTGCCCGCGGCGATCATCCCCGCGCAGCTGGCCATCGCCCTGGCGATCGCGGACGCCGGGAGCAAGGCCGTCCGCAACGCTCTCGCGGCGGTCACAGGCGTCGCGCTGCTGTTCGGGGCATGGACCCAGTCCACCGCCCTCGGCTATGTCTTCGTCGGCGAGGCGCTGCCCGAGGCCGTACGGGCCAAGGCCTGGCCGTCCTGGGAGGGCCGCGAGTGGGTGACCCGCCATGTGAAGCGCGGCGACACCGTCATGACGGAGCACCGCACCAGTCTGATGCTTCCGGCATACGGCATCTACACCGTCGCCCCCGGCTTCGACGACATCTTCCTGCCGGACCAGGAGGAACGGCATGCCGCCGTCGAGCGCTACTTCGCCCACGACACATCACGCAAGGAGCGGCTCGGCATCCTGCACCGCTACAACGCCGAGTGGGTGCTGCGGTGGAGCAACGAGGGCGGTCTGCCCGCGGACGACCCGGCGCTGCGTCTGGTGGGGTGGGGAAACGGCCAGATGCTGTACAAGGTGGTGGACTGACCGGGCGGCCGCCCGGTCCGGCTACGCGGTCAGCTTCTTCTCGTACCAGGCCACGTCCCAGTACTCGCCGAACTTCCGCCCGACCTCTCCGTAGGTGCCGATGTGGCGGAAGCCGAAGCGCTCGTGCAGCTTCACCGAGGCCTCGTTCGGCAGGGCGATCCCCGCGTAGGCGCGATGCAGGTCCTCGTCCGCGAGGGCCTCGAACAGCGCCTTGTAGAGGAGCGTGCCGATCCCGCGGCGCCCGGCGTCGGGCGCGCAGTAGACGCTGACCTCCACGGACGTCGAGTACGCGGCCTTCGGGCGGAAGGCGCTGCTGGTCGCGTAACCGAGGATCCGGCCGGAACGGGCATCCTGAGCAACCAGAAGGCGGTGCGGGCCGTCTTCAGGGTGGGAGCGCAGCCAGGGGAGGCGTTGCTCGGGGGTGAACACGGCGGTGTCAAAGGTGACGGCCGTGTCCCGCACGTAGTGGTTGTAGAGCTCCGTCAAGGCCGGGAGATCGGCTCCCGAGCCTGCCCTGACCTGCACCTCCGTGTGCTCCGGCAGCATCCGTCCTCCTGTCGCGGCGGCACAGGGTACTGCAAGATCACAAAAATCCATGCACCGCGTGGGAATTCTGTCCGGTTTCCAGTCGTTGTTTCCGTCGGATGCAGGGCACCCGGTAAGGGTGTCGCGACCTACTCAGCAAGGGAGCACGCATGGCAACCCGTGCCGTCGCCCGTCGTCAGTCCGCCTCCGCTGGGGCCGATGGGGCGAGCAGTGTTCGCGCCGTGGGCGGGGAGATCGCCGACCGCGACCTGGTCGGCATGTATCTCGACGAGATCGCGCGCACACCGCTGCTCGACGCCGCCAAGGAGGTCGAGCTCTCCCAGACCATCGAAGTCGGGGTGTACGCCCGGCAGATTCTCGACGGAGCTGTGACATCAGCCGCCGCCGAGGCGGGCGAGGGCGACGCCGGTGCCACGCGCGAGGAGCTCGAGGCCCTGGTCGCCGAGGGCGAGCGCGCCAAGGACATCTTCATCAAGTCGAACCTGCGCCTGGTGGTGGCTGTTGCGCGGCGCTATCCGCGCAGCGGTCTGCCGCTGCTGGACCTGATCCAGGAGGGCAACGCCGGCCTGGTGCGGGCGGTGGAGAAGTTCGACTACGCGAAGGGATTCAAGTTCTCGACGTATGCGACGTGGTGGATCCGCCAGGCCATCACGCGCTCCATAGCCGACCAGTCCCGGACGATCCGGCTGCCCGTCCACCTGGTGGAGGAGCTGGGCCGGATCCGCCGTGTCCAGCGGGAGTTCAACCGTGAGCACGGGCGCGAGCCCGAGCCCGCCGAGGTCGCCGAGGAGCTGGGTTCCACCCCGGAGCGGGTCATCGACGTGCTGGACTGGGCCCGCGACCCGGTCTCGCTCAACATGTCGGTGGACGACGAGGGCGAGACGCAGTTCGGCGATCTGCTGGAGGACACCTCCGCGGTGTCGCCCGAGCAGTCGGTGATGACGCTGCTGCGCAGCGAGGAGCTCGACGACCTGATCGACAAGCTCGATCACCGCACGGCGTCGATCATCCGCATGCGGTACGGCATCGAGGACGGCCGTGAGCGCACGCTGACGGAGGTCGGCAAGGAGCACGGCCTGACGCGCGAGCGCATACGCCAGATCGAGAAGCACGCACTGCTGGAGCTGAAGCGGATGGCCCGGGACACGGGCTTCGACGCGGCGGCTTAACGAGGTGGGGGGCTTCGCCTCCCACGTCCCGAGCGGACCCCGGCACCCTTCCCCCCCCGGTGTCGGGGTCCTTGTCGTCACGGGTCGGCACGGTCGTCACGATCGTCACGCCCCCGGGGGCAGCTCGCCGCCCGGGTGAGCCGGGCTCCGAGCTCCGTGAGGTAGTCGGACAGCGGCGCCGGGCCGTGGACCGTGAACTCGCAGTCGACGAGCGCCAGTCGCAGGGCCAGCCACTCCAGCGAGTCCTGTGACCGGGTGCGCAGCCGGCAGGTGCCGGGACCGGTCTGCTCGGGCGCGCCGAGGTAGTCCGGCAGGCGGGCGGCGACGAACTCCGCGGGCGCCTCGAAGCTCACGTCCAGCGCGTGCTCCGGCTGTTTCCGGGACATGGAGTGGGAGAGCAGTTTCGAGGCGTCCCAGCCGGCCGGCACCTCGCGCGGCGTGTAACGGGCCCCCGTCGCAAACGGATCGCTGACCCGGTCCACCCGGAACGTACGCCAGTCGTCGCGCCCGTTGTCGTACGCGACCAGGTACCAGCGCCGCCCCGTCGAGACCAGCCGGTACGGCTCGACCAGCCGCTTCGTCTCCGCACCGTCGCCCGAGCGGTAGCCGAAGCGCAGCCGCTCCCGGCCGGTGACCGTCGCCGCGATGGCGGTGAGCGTGTGCGGGTCGACGGTCGCTCCGTCGCCGCGGGTGAAGGGGATCATCGCGTTCTGGAGCGTCGACACCCGGTGCCGCAGCCGCGACGGCAGCACCTGCTCCAGCTTCGCCAGGGCGCGTACGGATGCCTCGTCGACGCCCTCGATCGCATGGCCGGCGCCCGCCCGGAGCCCCACCGCGATCGCGACGGCCTCCTCGTCGTCGAGGAGCAGCGGCGGCATGGCCGCGCCCGCGACCAGCCGGTACCCGCCGACCGCACCTCTCGTCGCCTCGACCGGATAGCCGAGATCGCGCAGCCGGTCGATGTCCCGGCGGATCGTCCGCGGGCTGACCTGGAGCCGCTCGGCAAGCTCGCTGCCCGGCCACTCGCGCGGGGTCTGGAGGAGGGACAGCAGATTCAGCAGTCGTGCCGGTGTGTCTGTCATACGTTCCAGACTGCCCACCTTCTAGGACATCAGCTGACCTATATCCCGATTAGCTTCCTCCTCATGAGCTCCCACGACGCCGTACGGGATACGGCCCCCGTCTCCGCCCCCGACTCCGCTGCCGCTGCCGACCGGCGCCGCTGGATAGCCCTGGCGATCGTGATGACGGCCGCCTTCATGGACCTGGTCGACGTCACCATCGTCAACATCGCGATCCCGTCGATCGAGCGCGATCTCGGCGCTTCGTTCGGCGCGATCCAGTGGATCACCGCCGGCTACGCGCTGGCGTTCGCCGCCGGTCTGATCACGGGCGGTCGGCTCGGCGACATCTTCGGCCGCAAGCGGCTGTTCCTGATCGGTATCACCGGCTTCACGTTCGCCTCCGCGCTGTGCGGTTTCGCCTCCGGCGTCGAGATGCTGGTCACCGCGCGACTGCTGCAGGGCGCGATGGCCGCGATGATGGTGCCGCAGGTGCTCGCGATCATCCATGTGACCTTCCCGCCGCACGAGCGCGGCAAGGTCTTCGGCATGTTCGGCGCGATCGTCGGGCTCGGGGCCGTTTCCGGTCCGCTGCTCGGCGCGCTGCTGACCCAGTGGAACCTGTTCGGTCTGGAGTGGCGGCCGATCTTCCTGATCAACCTGCCGGTCGGTATCGCCGGCGTCCTCCTCGGCCGTAAGTTCATCACCGAGTCGCGTGCCGAGAAGGCACTCCGCCTCGACCTGGTCGGCGTCGCGCTCGCCACGCTCGGCCTGCTGATGCTGATCTACCCGCTTACGCGCGGCCGTGAGCTGGACTGGCCGCTGTGGGGCCACCTGTGCATGGTGGGCAGCCCGTTCGTGTTCGCCGTTTTCGTGGCGTACGAGAAGCGGAAGACGCGCAAGGACGGCTCGCCGCTCGTCGAGTTGTCGCTGTTCAAGGTGAAGAGCTTCGCCGCCGGTATCGCGGTCCAGCTGACCTTCGGTGTCGTCATGGGCATCTTCTTCCTGGTCTGGACCCTGTACATGCAGGTCGGCCTGGGTTGGAGCCCGCTCAAGGCGGGTCTGACCGGTGTGCCGTTCTCCATCGCCGTGTCGCTCGCGGCCGGGATGTCCGTACAGAAGCTGGTGCCGCGTTTCGGGCGGAAGGTGCTGCAGGCGGGTGCGCTGACCATGGCGGCCGGGCTGCTGGTCTACATCTGGGAGGCCGGGCGGTACGGCACGGAGATCCACTCCTGGCAGATGATCGCGCCGCTCGTGATCATGGGTCTCGGCATGGGGCTCATCGTCGCTCCGCTGACGGACGCGGTGCTGTCCGATGTCCCGCGTGAGCACGCCGGTTCGGCGTCCGGGCTGATCAACACCACCACGCAGATGGGCAACGCGCTGGGGCTGGGCCTGGTCTCGGTGGTCTTCTTCGGGGTCATCGACGACAAGCGGCCGGCGTCGCCGGGCGAGGTCGGTGCGGCGTTCTCGGACGCGTTCCAGGGCTCGCTGTGGTGGGTCGTGGCGGTGCTTGCGGTGATCTTCGTGGTGATGTTCGCGCTGCCGGCGCGGCCGAAGCAGCACCTGGAGGGCGGAGCGGCCGTCAGCGAGGCCGGGGCGCCGGACGGCGAGCTGCCGGAGGGCGAGCGGGAGCCGGCGCTGACGCACTGAGCGCACGCAGCGACGAGGGCCCGGTGCCGGGGACGTTCCCCGGTGCCGGGCCCTCGTGTGTGCCGAGCCGCCCTTGCCCGTGCCGGGGGCCGCTCTTGCCGGTGCCGGTGCTGGTGCCGGCGGCCGCAGTGGACGCCGGGGTCGCCGCGTGTGCAGGGCCCGAATGTGTCCGTCCGTTGCCCGAGTCTGTTTACTTTGCGCTAATCGGGGCGTAGTCTGGCGGAGAAACCACAGGTTCGGGCATGGAATGGACGTAAACCCACATGTACGCTCCCGAGCGCCAGCAGCAGATCCTCCGGCTCGCCCGTGAGGGCGGGCGGGTCGAAGTGCTGTCTCTCGCCGACGAGTTCCAGGTGACCGCCGAGACCATCCGGCGCGATCTCAAGGCGCTCGACCGGGCCGGGCTCGTCCGGCGCGTGCACGGTGGAGCCATCCCGGCCGGGCGGCTCGACTTCGAGCCGGACCTCTCCGAGCGGGAGTCCACCGCCGCCGACGAGAAGGACCGCATCGCGCGGGCCGCGCTCGCCGAGCTGCCCGAGGACGGCAGCGTCATCCTCGACGCCGGCTCCACGGTGGCGCGGCTGGCGGCGGCCTTCCCGCTGGAGTGCTCGCTCACGGTCGTCACCCACGCGCTGCCCGCCGCCGCCCGGCTCGCCGACCACCCCGGCATCGACCTGCATCTGGTCGGCGGCCGGGTCCGGCAGCGCACGCGCGCCGCCGTCGATGCCTGGGCGCTGCGGGCGTACGGGGAGATCCGCGCCGATGTCGTCTTCCTCGGGGCCAACGGCTTCTCGGTGGACGGCGGGCTGACCACGCCCGACCTCGCCGAGGCCGCCGTCAAGCGCGCCGCCGTCTCGGCGGCGCGGCGCGTGGTGCTCCTCGCCGACTCCGCCAAGCACGGCGAGGAGCACTTCGCCCGCTTCGCCGGCCTCTCCGACGTCGATCTCCTCATCACCGACAGCGGGCTCAGCCCCGAGGACGCCGCGGCCATCGAAGCCGTGGGCACGGAAGTAGTACGTACATGATTCTCACCGTCACGCCGAACCCGTCGCTGGACCGGACCTACGAGGTCCCGGCCCTCGAGCGCGGCGAAGTGCTGCGAGCCACCGGCGAACGCATGGACCCCGGCGGCAAGGGCGTCAACGTTTCGCGGGCGGTCGCGGCCGCCGGGCGCCGTACCGTCGCCGTACTGCCGCTCGGCGGAGCGCCCGGCGCGCTCGTCGCGGAGCTGCTCGCGGGCGAGGGGATCGAGGTCGCGCCGGTGGAGGTCGAGGGTGCGACGCGTTCCAACATTGCGCTGGCGGAGCCGGACGGCACCCTGACGAAGATCAACGCGCCGGGTCCGAGACTGACGCCCGCGGAATCACGGTCCTTGCTGGCGGCGGTCTCCGCACACTCTTCTTCCGCGGCCTGGATCGCCTGCTGCGGCAGCCTGCCGCGCGGCCTCGCCCCCTCCTGGTACGCCGAGCTGGTCGCCCTCGCCCATGAGTCGGGCGCGCGGATCGCCCTCGACACGTCCGGGCCGTCCCTGCTCGCCGCGCTCTCCGCCCGCCCCGATGTCGTCAAGCCGAACGCCGACGAGCTCGCCGAGGCGGTCGGCCGCCCGCTGGCCACGGTCGGCGACGCCGTGAAGGCTGCGGAGGAGCTCCGCTCGCTCGGTGCGGGAGCGGTGCTGGCCAGCCTGGGCGCGGACGGGCAGCTGCTCGTCTCCGGCACGGCTGTCCTCTACGGCGCAGCATCGGTCGCCGCCGTGCGGAGCAACGTCGGCGCCGGTGACGCGTCCCTGGCCGGCTTTCTGGCGGCCGGCGGAGAGGGCGTGCCCGCCCTGGTCGCCGCGGTCGCCCACGGCGCCGCCGCCGTGCAACTTCCGGGCAGCGTGATGCCCACGCCGTCCGACCTCGATCCCGCCGCGGTCCTGGTGACCGCGGACGTCCCCCTGGACCGCGCACTCATGGAGCAAGGGAGCCCGCGATGAGCGACATGATCACCGCGGACCTGGTCGACCTCGACCTGGCCGCCGCAACGAAGGAAGAGGCGGCCCGTTCGCTCGCCGAGCGCATGGTCGCGCTCGGCCGCGTCACCGACCTCGACGGCTTTCTCGGCGACGTCGCCGCGCGCGAGGCCCAGATGCCGACGGGCCTGGACGGCGGCATCGGCATTCCCCACTGCCGCAGCACGCATGTCTCCGAACCCACCCTGGCGTTCGGCCGCCCCTCCACCCCCGTCGACTTCGGCGCCCCTGACGGCCCCGCCGATCTCATCTTCCTGATAGCGGCGCCCGCCGGTGCCGACGACGCCCACCTCACGATCCTCTCCTCCCTCGCTCGTCGCCTGATGGACGCGGACTTCACCTCCGCCCTCCGCGCGACGGCCTCGACGACCACTGCCGCGGCGCTCGTCCGCGGCGACATCGAGCCGTCCGAGGCGGCGGCCACCGAGGCGGCGGAGGCGGCGGCCACGGCGGTGGCGGATGCGGCGCCAACGGCGGCGTCCACCACGGCCGTTGAGGGCGAGGGGCCGGCGGAGGAGGCTCAGGAGGGCCTCGTTGGTACTGGGGGCCCCGGGGGGCCGGCGGAAGCGGCCGAACGGTTCCGGATCGTCGCCGTCACCTCCTGCCCCACCGGTATCGCCCACACCTTTATGGCCGCGGAAGCTCTGGAACGGGCCGGCCAGGAAGCCGGTGTCGAGGTCGCCGTCGAAACCCAGGGGTCCGCCGGATTCACCCGGCTCGACCCCGCCGTCATCGCGGGCGCGGACGGAGTGATCTTCGCGCACGACGTTCCCGTACGGGAGAGGGAACGGTTCGCCGGAAAGCCCGTCGTGGACGTCGGTGTGAAGGCCGGGATCAGCCGGGCCGGCGAGCTCATCGCCGAGGTACGGGACAAGGCTACCCACCGGGACGAGGCCGCCCGCGGCGAGGTGACCGACGCCGCGGAGCCCAGCCCCGTCGAGCGCGGCGGCGAGCCCGGCGAGGGCTACGGCACCAAGCTCCGCAAGTGGCTGATGTCCGGCGTCAGCTACATGATCCCGTTCGTCGCCGCAGGCGGCCTGCTCATCGCCCTCGGCTTCGCCATCGGCGGCTACGAGATCGCGAATGCCAAGTCCGTGGCCGACGTCTTCGTCTGGGGCGACCACACCAGCTGGGCCGCGCTGCTCTTCCAGATCGGCGGGCTCGCGTTCAGCTTCCTGATCCCGGTCCTCGCCGGATACATCGCGTACGGAATGGCCGACCGGCCCGGCCTCGTCCCGGGCTTCGTCGGCGGCGCGATCGCCATCACCATCAAGGCGGGCTTCCTCGGCGGACTGGCCGCCGGACTGCTCGCCGGCGCCGTCGTCCTCGCGATCCAGAAGGTCAAGGTGCCCGACGTCCTGCGCGGCATCATGCCGGTCGTCGTGATCCCGCTGGTCTCCTCGGTGGTCGTCGGCTTCCTGATGTTCCTGGTGATCGGCAAGCCGCTCGCCACGCTCCAACAGGCCCTCACCAACTGGCTGAACGGCCTCACCGGAGCCAACGCGATCATCCTCGGCGTGATCCTCGGCCTGATGATGTGCTTCGACCTGGGCGGTCCGCTCAACAAGGTCGCCTACACCTTCGCCGTCGGCGGCCTCGCCAACGCCACCGACGGCTCCCTCAAGGTCATGGCGGCCGTGATGGCCGCGGGCATGGTGCCGCCGCTGGCGATGGCGCTGGCGACGACCGTGCGCGGCAAGCTGTTCACCAAGGCCGAGCGCGAGAACGGCAAGGCGGCCTGGGTGCTGGGCGCTTCGTTCATCACGGAGGGCGCGATCCCGTTCGCCGCGGCCGATCCGCTGCGGGTCATCCCGTCGGTGATGGTGGGCGGCGCGGTCACCGGCGCCCTGTCGATGGCTTTCGACTGCACCCTGCGCGCCCCGCACGGCGGCATCTTCGTGGTCCCGCTGATCGGCAACCCGTTCCTCTACCTGCTCGCCATCCTCGCCGGCACCACGGTCAGCGCGGGTCTCGTCATCCTGCTGAAGGGCATGCGCAAGACGTCAGAGGCCGCTCAGTCCGCCCCTGCCGCGGCCGAGAAGCCCACGGTGGTCGCGGCGGTCTGAGGCGCGCCCCGGGCCTGCGGCGGTCCGAGTCCGCGCCCCAGGCGCCCGGGCCCGTCCGTCAGCGCACCCGCGCGCGAAGCTCCATCGCTTCGCGCGCGGTGCGTTCGTCGGCGTACACCTCGCACATGTGGCGGCCGTCGGGTGTGGCCGTGTGCTCCACCTCCCACAGGCTCAGCTCCGTGCCGTCGAGCAGCAGGAATGCGTGCTCGTAGAGCGTGAACCCCGCGTCCCGCCCGTCGACCAGGCACTGCCGGCCGAACGCCTGGCTGATGTGGTGCGCGAACGCCGCGCGCAGCAGGCGGGCTGTCACATCGCCCGGCCGGTCCGGGTTCTCGGCGCGGCGCAACAGCCGACGGGCGTGGTCCGGGGAGTCGTCGGGGACGTATCTGTGCGCGGGTGCGACGGGAGGAGGGGCCAGCAGCCGGTCGAGCAGCTCCAGATCGGCGTCGAGGCCGTCGTCGAAGCCGCTGCCGTCCGCCCCGTCCCGCCGCTCCTGACGCGCGGTGCGCAGCCGGGACGCGGCGAGCCGCGCCTCCGCCTCCTCCGTATACAGCTCGTGCTGCCGGACACCGTCCCGTCCTGTGTTGTGCACCAGCTCCCAGAGGGTGAGGGTGGAGCCGTCGGCCAGCAGATACGTGTGCCGGTAGGTCGTGCGGTGCAGGGCCGCGCTGTGGTGCGAGGAGTGCAGTGAACTGGCATGCGTCAGCGCGGATTCGAGCCGGTCGACCATGGTGTCGGGAAGATCGAAGGAGTTCAGTGCCCGACCCAGGAGGCGCTCGAGGTGCGTCTCGGTTGTCTCGCACGGATCGTTCAAGATGGTTCTCCAGGCCGTTGCCATACGTCACTTGGTGACTGCTTAACGTAGTCCCTGGGTCGGACATCGCGTCCGGGGTTCGGGAAAACGAACGGCGCGGGCACAAAGTTTCCGCGTTTCCGCGCGCCCGCGCGCGCCCTCACAACTCCCGTGCGCTGTCGGTCAGTCCCCACTCTGGTTCGTGCCCTGGGCCTTGCCCTGCGCCTTGTCCGTGCCCCGTCCGTACAGCTCTCCGTACGAGGGGAACTCGCCGCCCGGCCCCGCCACGCTCCGTGCCGCGAGCACCGCGCGCACGATGGCCCGCGTCACGACGTCCGCGCCCGCCGCGAGGACTGCGTTGAGGGCGAGCGGACGGCTGTCGAGGGGTCGGGCGCAGGTGGCGAGGGCGAAGACAGTGTCGCCGTCATTGAGGAGATGGACCGGGCGCACGGCGCGCGCGATGCCGTCGTGCGCCGTCCCGGCGAGCTTCTGCGCCTGGGCGCGGGTGAGTTCGGCATCGGTGGCGACGACGGCGAGCGTGGTGTTCAGCGGTGGGGCGCCCAGCTCCGCGGTCTCGGCGAGTCGGTGCAGGGCCGCTGCGTGGACCTCGGGGGAGGGCGGGACCGGACGCTCGCCCGTGAAGTGCTGCCCGTACAGCACGCCGGTGGCCGGGTCGACCGCCGAGCCCGCCGCGTTGGCGACGACCAGCGCGGCGATCGTGGTCCCATCGGGCAGTACGGTGCTCGCCGTGCCGATGCCGCCCTTGATGCGGCCCACCACCGCGCCCGTCCCGGCACCGACGCCGCCCTCCTCGACCGGCGCGCCCGGCTCCGTACGCGCCGCCGCTTCCACGGCCGCACGTCCGGTCGCCGCGTCCGGCCGGGCCCGCCAGTCGCCGCCGCGGCCCAGATCGAAGACACAGGCGGCCGGGACGACCGGCACGACGTGGCCGGGCTCGCGGTCCACCCGGACACCGCGGCCCTGCTCCTCCAACCACGCCATCACGCCGGACGCGGAGTCCAGGCCGAATGCGCTGCCGCCGGTCAGGACCACCGCCTCGACGCGCTGCACCAGATTGCGGGGGTCGAGCGCGTCGGTCTCCCGGGTGCCGGGGCCGCCTCCTCGTACGTCCACCGCGGCGATCGCCCCGCCCTCGGGTGCGAGGACGACGGTGGTGCCGCTGAGGGAGCCCTCCCCGGACAGGCGGGCGTGACCGACCCGGAGGCCGGCCACGTCGGTCAGTGCGTCGTTCGGTGCCTTGTCTGCCATGGACCCTGGGTATCACGCGTGCCGGTACGGCGAACCGGACCCGGACGGAGCCGGCCCGTGGCATCGATCACCCTGCCGAGGGGCCGGTGACGGCCGGTGGCCGGTGGCGGCTTGCGCGATGCGCCAGCGTTTCGCCGGCCGCGACGGTGGCCGCCGCGACCAGACCGGCCGCGAGCACCGCCCACTCGCCTGCGAAGGTGCAGGCCAGGATCGCCAGTGCGGAGACGGGCAGGGTCAGTTGCTGCAGGATGCCGCGCTTGAAGTGGCGTGCGTGCAGCAGCCAGACGGTGAGCAGGAACGCCGCCGTGGGCAGGGTGACCGCGGCCGCCGCGGCCGTCACCGAGATCTGGGACTTGTGGATCGCCGTCTCGATCGAGACCTCCAGGCCCGCGCCGATGGCCGCGGCGGACGCGAAGATCACGTAGTGGCCGTAACCCCACAGGAACGCTTCCCTGTTGGAGGACAGCCGGTCATGGGCGGGGACGGCGAAGTAGATCCACCAGGCCGCGAACACGATCAGCAGCCCGCCCATCGCGATCGGCGCGAGAGCCCCCAGCTCGTCGCTCTCGTCGAGCGCCGAACGCACGCCCACCGTGGCAGCGAGGATCGTCTCACCGAGCACGATGATGGTGAACAGGCCATAGCGCTCGGCGATGTGGTGAGCGTGCCAACTGGTGGCCAGCGAACGCTCGGCGATCGGCGGTACGGCCATCTCGGCGACCGCCATCACCAGGAACACCCACACCCGTACGTTCTCGGGGAACAGGACCAGTCCCAGCCAGCCGACCTGGCAGAGGGTGATCCCCACGGCGTACCGCAGCGCCGTCGCCCGCTCCGCGCCCCGCGTCGAGGCAGCGGCCCTCAGCCACTGTGTGACCAGCGCGAGCCGCATGACCACATAGCCGAGGAAGACGACCAGGAAGTCCTGGTTGAGGAAGGCGCGTGAGATCCCGGCCGCGAGGATCAGCACACCGGCGATCTGGATGAGCGTCACCACCCGGTACGGGACGTCGTCCGTGTCGTACGCGGAGGCGAACCAGGTGAAGTTCATCCAGGCCCACCAGATCGCGAAGAACACCATCATGTAGCTGATCACGCCGTCCGCGGCGTGGTTCCCGGCCACGGCGTGAACCAGCTGCATCCCTGCCTGCGAAACGGCGACGACGAAGCAGAGGTCGAAGAAGAGTTCCAGCGGGGTCGCGGCGCGGTGCGCCTCGTCGCGGCGGCGTGCACGCATGGGGCGCACCGCCCTCGAGCCGCCGCCCGCGGCCGATGCGGAAGTGGAGGTCATGCGTCCAGCACATCAGAGCGAGCGGAGCGGGGTGGCGAGACGCGCACTCTCGTCCGTCTTCATGGGCGTGTCCTGACGGGCGTGGCTTCATGAGCCTGTCCTCATAAGCCTGTCTTCACGCACCTGTCTTGACGCACCTGTCTCCATGAGCCCTGTCTTCATGGGCCTGCCTTCATGCGCCGCCGCGCTCTGAACGCCATCTGAGCGAAGTCCTCACCCCCCTGAGCATCAAAACAGGTCCAACACCTATAAACCACCTAGCGTGGCGGCGTGACCGAGCCACGACAGAGTCCGGAAAGACCGCTCACCGCACCGGGCGCACCCCCGGAGGCACCCGGCCCGCGGGAGACCTCCGGCTGCCAGGAGACCCCCGGCGTCGTGCGCCGCCGCGCGTCGCTCGCCGGTGCCGCCGTCTCCGTACTGCTGATCATCGCGATCGTCTTCGGCAGCCGGCTCCTCACCGACTTCGACTCCGCCCTCCTTCCGTACGCCGTGGCCACGGTCTTCCTCGCCTTCGGCATCACCTACCGCTACACGGTCTGGATCTCCTCTCCCGGTGCCCGCCGGCTCTTCGGGCAGGGATGGCGCAGCTTCTTCTCGGTCGGCAACTTCCGCAGGGCCCCCACCGCGCTGCCGAGGATGATCGCGACCTATCTCGGCTTCCAGAAGTTCCTCGGCGCCCGCTCCCACGCCCGCTGGGCCGCCCACCAGCTGATCTTCTGGGGCTGTGTCCTCGCCGCGCTGATCACCTTCCCACTCTCCTGGGGCTGGTTCACCTTCACCTCGTCCACCGGCTCGGGCCCCGGCTACGAGATGCGGATCTGGGGGCTCAAGGTTCTCGGGTTCGACTCGCTCAGCTTCTTCGGCTGGGCCGTGTTCCACGGCCTCGACCTCGCCGCCGTGCTCGTCATCGCCGGAGCCACATACTTCCTGTGGCGGCGGATGAAGGACCGCGGTGCGATCACCGGCCAGCGGTTCGCCTATGACCTGGTCCCGTTGATCGCCCTGATCGTGATCTCGGTGACCGGTCTCCTCCTCACCTTCTCCTCGATCTTCCTGCACGGCGGCGGCTACGAGTTCCTGGCGATCCTGCACATGGTGTCGGTGGTCTTCACCCTCATCTACCTGCCCTTCGGGAAGTTCTTCCACATCGTCCAGCGACCGGCTGCCGTCGGTATGCAGCTGTTCAAATACACGGCCCGGCAGGACGAGCAGGTCTTCACCTGCCGCCGCTGCGGGGAGCCCATCGACACCACCCCCTACGTCGAGAACCTGCAGGGCACCATGCGCGATCTGAAGCTCGACTTCGACGACTGGGCCGAGTACTGCCCGCGCTGCAAGCGGGTGCTGCGCGGCAACGCCTACCTCACCCACGTCAAGAAGGGCTTCAAGTGACGCAGCAGCCCATCCCGCTGGACCCCTCCCTCGCGCCTCCCGGCACCCGTAACTTCCGGGACGCCGGGGGCATCCCCGCCGACCAGTGGCGCGCCGGCCAGACCGGCGAGACGCTCGTCCCCACCCATTGCTGCTTCTGCGGCGTCCAGTGCGGCATGTATCTGCGCGTCAACCGCAGCGGCAAGGTCTTCGGCGTCGAACCCCGCAATCACGACATCAACCGGATGCGTCTGTGTCCCAAGGGCATCAACGCGTACCAGCAGGTCAACCACCCGGACCGGCTCACCGTTCCGCTGCTCAGACGGTCCCGCGACGAGCCGTTCCGGGAGGCCTCCTGGGAGGAGGCCCTCGACTTCACCGCCGCCGAGATCCAGCGCATCCAGGCCGCGTACGGCAACGACGCCGTCGGGGTGCTGGGGGGCGCGAGCCTCTACACGGAGAAGACGTATCTCGTCGGCAAGTTCGCCCGGGTCGCCGTCAAGACCAGGCACGTCGACTACAACGGCCGGCTGTGCATGGTCAGCGCCGCCGGGGCCAACAAGCTTGCCTTCGGCATCGACCGGGCCGGCAACCCCTTCGCCGACATCCTCCAGACCGACTGCCTCCTCATCGCGGGCTCCAACGTGGGCGAGTGCTTTCCGGTGATGACGCAGTACCTGTGGGGAGCGCGGGACCGCGGCGCCAGTCTGATCGTCGTCGACCCGCGTGAGACCGCCATCGCCCGCACCGCCGACATCCACGTCGCCATCAAACCCGGCACCGACTCGGCGTTCTTCAACTCCGTCCTCCATGTCGTGATCCGTGAGGAACTCGACGACGAAAGCTTCATCACCGCCCATGCCACCGGCTGGGAAGAGGTCCGCGAGACAGTCGCCGAGTATCCCCCCGAGCGGGCCGCGGAGATCTGCGGCATCCCGGAGCGGCAGATCGTCCAGGTCGCCCGGGTGTTCGCCCGCGCCCCCAGGGCCATGGCCTGGCACGCCCGGGGCATCGAGCACCACTCGCAGGGCGTCGAGAACTGTCTCTCCGTCATCAATCTCTGCGTCGCCACCGGCAACATCGGCAAGCCCGGAGCCGGATACGGCACCATCACCGGGCAGGGCAACGGCCAGGGCGGCCGCGAGCACGGCCAGAAGTCCGACCTCCTCCCCGGTGGCCGCTCGATCACGAACGATGAGCACCGGCGGCAGATCTGCGAGATCTGGGGGATCGACGAGTCCGAACTCCCGCCCGCCGGCACCTCGATGATGGAAATGATCTGGCAGATGCAGCGCCGCGAGATCCGCGGCCTGATCGGCATCTGCAACAACCCCTTTGTCTCCCTCCCCAACTACCGCGTGGTCAAGGAGGGGTACGACGCCACTGAATTCCACGTCCAATCCGACTTCTTCCTTTCCGAGACAGCGGCCAACGCCCATGTCGTCCTCCCCGTCACCACCTGGGCCGAGGACGAAGGCGTCATGGCCAACGCCGAGGCCCGGGTCATCAAGCACAACAAGGCCCAGGACCCGCCCCCCGGCGTACGGACCGACACCTGGGTCATGTGCCGGCTCGCCCAGCGCCTGGGTGCCGGCGACAAGTTCGCCTTCGCGGGATCGCGCGAGGTGTTCGAGGAGCTGCGGATCGCCTCCGCCGGAACGGTCAACGACTACTACGGCATCACCTACGAACGCCTGGAGGAGACCGGCGGCATCGCCTGGCCGTGCCCCTCCACCGACCACCCGGGCACCCCCCGCCTCTTCGAGGACGGGAAGACCTACCACCCCGACGGCAAGATCCATATGCAGGTCGTCGAATGGCACCCGCCGATGGACCCGTACGACGACGAGCACCCCATGACGCTCACCACCGGACGGACCGTCGCCCACTTCCTCTCCGGCAACCAGACCCGCAGGCTCGGCGCCCTCGTCGAGCAGACCCCGCGCCCCTGGGCCGAGATCCACCCCTCCCACGGCTTCCGCTCCGGCGACCCGGTCCGCGTCGTCACCCGCCGCGGCAGCGCGGTTTTCCCCGCCCTGGTCACCGAGGCCATCCGCCCCGACACCGTCTTCGTCCCGTACCACTGGCCGGTCCCCACCGCGGCCAACGCGCTCACCATCGATGCCCTCGACCCCCGCTCCAAGATCCCCGAGTACAAGGTCTGCGCCTGCCGTATCGAGCGCGCCGAGCAGATCGACGAAGTACCCGAACCCCCGACCGCACCCGGCCACCGTGCGTACCCGGAGGTCCAGGTGTCCCGCACCGACCCCCGGCCGCCCACCGCCCCGCAGGGCCGCGGCACCGCGGAGAGGAGCTGACGAGAGCCATGATGGGCAGAACGATCTTCATCGACCCGGGGCGCTGCATCGGCTGCCAGGCCTGTGTCTCCGCGTGCCGTGAATGCGACTCGCACCGCGGCAAATCGATGATCCATCTCGACTACCCCGACGAGGGTCATTCCGTCGCCTCCCTTCCCACGGTGTGCATGCACTGCGAGGACCCGGTCGCCCCCTGTGCCGAGGTCTGTCCCGCCGACGCGATCCTGGTCACCGCGGACGGCGTGGTGCAGCAGGCCGACACCACCCGCTGCATCGGCTGCGCCAACTGCGTCAACGCCTGCCCCTTCGGTGTCCCGAAGATCGACCTCAAGGCGAAGCTGCAGATGAAGTGCAACCTCTGCTACGACCGCACCGCCTACGGCCTCGCCCCCATGTGCGCCACCGTCTGCCCCACCGGCGCCCTCTTCTACGGCACCCTCGAGGAGCTCCAGGCCGAACGTCCCGGCGTCCAGGTCGCCGACTCCTTCACCTTCGGGCGTACGACCGTTAGCACCGGGGTCGCCATGGTCGTACCCGTCGACAAGGTCCAGTGGCCCGTCCCCGGCGGACTGCCCGTGGTGGAGGTGAACGGGGTGGACGTCCGATGAGCGTCACCGAACAGCCGCCGGCCGGCGAGCCCGCAGCTGCGGACGCCGCCCAGGAGGCTCTCCAGGACCGGATCGCCGCGGACTCCCTCACCACCCGCCGCGACTACCTCCGCATCGTCGCCACGGTCTCCGGCGGCCTCGCCGTGGGCGGCATCGGCGTCGCCGCAGGCGTACTGCACCGACACGGGGACAGCGAGGGAACGCCCGATCCCAAGAGGATCGCCGACCAGCTGCTGCCCGGGGAGTCGGTCGCCTTCCGCTACCCCGGCCCCGAGGACCGGGCGCTCGCCGTACGGCTCGGGGACGGCAGCCTCGTGGGCTACTCGGCGGTCTGCACCCACCTGGCCTGTGCCGTGCTCTGGCGCGCGGACCGGGGGAGCGCGGGCGAGCTGTACTGCCCCTGCCACGAAGGGATCTTCGACGCCCGTACCGGTGAGGTAACCGCGGGTCCCCCGCCGAGGGCGCTGCCCAAGGTGATCGTCATCGAGGAGGTGGACGGCAGCGTCTGGGCGGTCGGCACCACCCGCTCCGGCGAGACCCTCCAGGAAGGCCTGTGCCGGCAACTCCTCAAGGACCGCCCGGACATGGCGGCCAGGCTCGGCTGTCCGGGCGCAGTTCCCGGCGTCGCGGAGAGGGCTACCCACACATGACCACTCCTGAGCAGCCCCCCGGCAGCCCCGCGCCGCCGCCGCAGCCCCCTTATCGTCCCGGCAGTGCCCAGCCCCGGCTGAACCGGCCCGTCCGCGAGCGCTACCCGCAGATCCGCCCCACCAGTGGCTACGGCGACCCGCGGATCCGGCACACCGGACCGGGCCCCGGGGCCGGATCCGAGCAGGAACCCGAACGCTCGTCGAAGCTCACCGCACGCCTGGCCCTGGTCCTCTCCGTCGTCGTCGGCCAGCTCTGGGGGCTGACCGTCATCGTCGACGAGTGGATGAAGGGGGACACCGGTACCGCCTGGTGGGGTGCTGGGTTCCTCGTGCTGTCGTTCCTGGTGGTCCTCGGCCTCTGGCTGGTCGATCCGCAGGACCGGTGACCCCTGCTGTCCCCGGCGTAGTCTTGACGCATGAGCACCGCCCCCACCCCCGGACCGCGCGATGCGGAGGAGCCCCGGCAGCAGCCGATTCCTACGCCGGCGCTGATCTTCGACGATCCGCTGGACCAGCAGTCCTCGGACGATACGGACCGCGGGTGGGGCGAGCGGCCTCCGAGCAGCGGCGACAGCGCCGCCGATCTCGCGCGCTTCCTCGACGAGAAGCCGCCGCACCACCTCTGACTCCGACCGCCCGCTCTGACTCCGGCCGCCCGCCCGTGAGGCAAGGGCGTTCCGCAGCCCGATCCCTGCGCGCTCCCGCGCTCGCGTGCGTGTCAGCACAGCGTCACCGCCAGACGGGACGTCGCTCCCGCGCCGGCCAGTGCTGCCGCGACGGGGCGGGGGACCGACAGCACGATCAACGCGCCTCCGTCGGGGAAAGCCTCGCCGTCCGCGAAAGCATCACCGTCCGGGGCAGCCTCGCTGCCGGGATCCGGGAAGGTCGTGCCGTCCGGGAAAGCCTCTCGGTCTCGGGAAGCCTTGCCGTCCGGCGGAGCCATGTCGTCCGGCAAGGTCTCGCGGTCCGGAGAACTTCTGCGCGCCCCGGGAACTTCTGCCACCCGGGCGCCCGTCGCGACGATGTGCGCCTCGGAGCCCGCGCCCACCGGGGAGTTGGCGGTCGCGATCACGTCCACACGGTCGCCCGGCTCCAGCAGCCGGACCGTCTCCGCGTCCGCGATACGCACCGGCGCGGACACGAAGTCCACCGGCCGCGAGGCGTGCCGGGACAGCGCGCCCGGCTCATCCCGCGCCCCCGCGTCGACCGGCGCGCGCGGCCCCCATGCGGCCAGCGCCGCAGCCGTCACGGCCAGCCCGGCCGCCAGTGCGCGCCGCCTGCGCCGCATCACGCGCCGCAGCCTCATCCGCTGCCAGTGGCGCCCGCCCCGCACCCTCAGCGGGGCGAACGCCGGTACCCCGCGCGGCTCCGGGGCCGGTGCCGCAGGAAGGGCCATCGGCCCGGAACGTGCATGTCCGCAGGAAGAGAGCGTCGACATCGTCGTGACCGCCTGTCGTGAGTCGTGGGAGTCGTGGGAGTCGTAGGACACGTAGGTGGCGCAGGTGTCGTGCGAGCGGCGCGAGCCGCCATTGGCTCCCACCGAACGCCCGCACGCCCCGCACGCACCGAACGCACCCCACGATCCCCGCTCACGCGCTGCCCCGCTCGGCCCTGTGGACAGTCCCCGGCCTGTGGACAACTGGCTCACCCCGACGGGTGGTCAGCACCGTCGGCCGATGCCTCGTTCCCGCTGCGGCATCTCGGCTACGGCAGCGTTATCCCCGTCTCCAGCCCGTTCAGCGCGCTCCTGCACAGGCAGTCGCGCTCCCCGTTCGCCGGCAGACCGGCCACCGTGTCGAAGAGCACGTCCCGCAGTCGGTCGACATTTGCGGCGAAGACCTTCAGGACCTCCTCGTGGGAGACGCCCTGACCCGTCTCGGCCCCCGCGTCGAGGTCCGTCACCAGCGTCATCGACGTGTAGCAGAGCTCCAGCTCACGGGCGAGCGCGGCCTCGGGGTGCCCGGTCATCCCGACCACGGACCAGCCCATCGCCGCGTGCCAGCGCGACTCGGCGCGGGTCCCGAAGCGCGGGCCCTCCACCACGACCAGCGTCCCGCCGTCGACCGGCTCCCAGTCCCGCCCGCGCGCCGCAGCCAGCGCCACCGAGCGCCCCGACGGGCAGTACGGGTCGGCCAGCGACACATGGACGACCTTCGGCACCTCCCCGTTCGCCAGCGGCTCACCGTCGTAGAACGTGTCGTCGCGGGCCTTCGTACGGTCCACCAGCTGGTCCGGGACGAGCAGGGTGCCCGGCCCGTACTCCACACGCAGCCCGCCCACCGCGCACGGCCCCAGCACCTGCTGCACACCGACGGACCGCAGGGCCCACAGATTGGCGCGGTAGTTGATGCGGCTCGGAGGGAGGCGGTGATCACGTCCGTGCCGGGGGAGGAACGCGACCCGGCGGCCGGCGATCTCGCCGAAGAACAGGGAATCGCTGGGGCTGCCGTACGGCGTAGGTACCTCGACCTCGGTCACGTTCTCCAGGAACGAGTAGAAACCCGAGCCACCGATCACACCGATTTCCGCGCGCTGCGCGCTCTCTGCGTTGGCCATGGCGATCACAGTAGCCGCGCCCGAACTGGCGCCGGAATACGCCCAGGGGCCCCAGCGTCCGAAGACGATGGGGCCCCTGGCAAGCGAGAATCAGGCAGCCGTCGTACCGCTGCTGGAAGAGCTAGAGGAGCTCGACGCCGCAGGCTTCGAGTCCGACGAAGACGACTTCGTGCTCGCGGACGACGCCGACGCCGAGGACGAGGCCGACGAACCGGCGGACGCGGACGACGACGCCGGCGTGCTGCTCGACGACGCACCGCGGCTGTCGTTCCGGTAGAAGCCGGAGCCCTTGAAGACAATGCCGACGGCCGAGAACACCTTCTTGAGGCGTCCCTGGCAGTTCGGGCATACGGTCAGGGCATCGTCGGTGAACTTCTGCACCGCCTCGAGGCCCTCGCCGCACTCGGTGCACTGGTACTGGTAGGTCGGCACTTGTCTTCCTCCTGGCACTCTCACTCGATGAGTGCTAACGACGGTCCATAGTGACGTATTCCGTCGGATCAGTCCACCGTCACGGGCACTCGGTGACCGATACCACGTGCGACCGTCCGGCTCTGCGCGCGCGGCGCGAGCCGCGACCGCAGGGCCAGCAGAGTGACCAGAGCCAGCGCGGTGCCCACCAGCGGCACCAGGAATCCGGCGCTCGCGCCGTGTGCGTCGGCCAGTCGTCCGGCGACCGTCACCGCACCCGCCTGGCCCAGCGCCACGGCGCCGGTCAGCCAGGTGAAGGCCTCGGTACGGGCCGACGCCGGCACCAGCGGCTCGACCAGCGTGAAGCCGCTGATCAGCGCGGGCGCGATGCACACGCCCACGACCAGACCCAGTGCGCCGAGCAGCACCACGGAGTGCGCCGCCCACAGCAGGGACGCGCCGACCGTCAGGCCCGCGTAGCCGAGCACCAGGCGACGGCGGGGACCGGACTTCCAGGCGATGGCGCCGACGGCGATGCCCGCCAGCATGTTGCCGGCCGCGAAGAGTCCGTACAGCAGTCCGTTCATGCCGGGCTGCCCGATCTCCTCGGAGAACGCGGTCAGCGAGACCTGCATGCCGCCGAAGACCGAGCCGATGCCCAGGAAGGCCACGGCCAGGACCCGTACACCGGGCACGGAGAGCGCGGAGGTGTGTTCCGTGCGCTCATGAGCAGCCGGACGTCCGTACGCGGGCTGCGTGCGGCGCTGGGCCGCGAACAGCAGACCGCCGGCCAGCGTGAGCCCCGCCTCGGCGATCAGACCGGCGGCCGGGTGGACGCCGGTGCACAGGGCGGTGGCCAGGACCGGTCCGACCACGAAGGTGAGTTCGTCGGTCACCGACTCGAAGGCCGCGGCCGTCGGCATCAGCGGCGATCCCCCGAGCCTTGCCGCCCAGCGGGCCCGCACCATGGGGCCGATCTGCGGGACGGAGGCGCCGGTCGGCACGGCCGCGGCGAAGAGCGCCCACAGGGGAGCGCCCGCGAGCGCCAGCGCGGTCAGCGCGCTCACGGAAGCGGCGTGCACGAGGACGCCGGGGATCAGGACGGCGCGCTGGCCGAAGCGGTCGGCGAGCTTTCCGCTCTGGGGGGCGAAGAGCGCCATGGAGACACCGGTGACGGCGGCGACGGCGCCGGCGCTCCCGTACGAACCGGTGGTGTGCTGCACGAGCAGGACGATGCCGATGGTGAGCATCGCGAACGGCTGCCGGGCAGCGAATCCGGGAAGCAGGAACGTCCAGGCTCCAGGGGTGCGGAGCAGCTGTCCGTAGCCAGGGCGCCGTCCGGACGTGCCGGAGCCGGACACCCCGGAGCTGGGCGCCCCAGTGCTGGAGGTGCCGGAGCCGGACGTGTCAGAAGACGTGCCAGAAGCGACCGTGGACGCCACGGCCCTTGCCTTTCTGCCGCCTGGTAGCGCTCCCCTGGGTGTCGGGAGCCGCCGAGAGCTGTCCTCTTGCGCGGAACTGCGGTAGATACCGGGACCCACTGAGGGGGGACGCTCGGCCGCCATACGGTCGCGCCAGCTCTGCGTCAGGCAGAGTTGGTCGATCAGTGTGCCTTCATGGTACAGGGGTGGAGCGGGCCCCACCTGTGAAATTGCCGACGCATCCAGATCTGCACCTGCGATTAACCGGAGCTTCGCTTCCCGTGGCTTCCGGAGCCCTGGAGCCCTGGAGCCCGGGTGGAGCCCCGGATGCTCAGGAGCCCCTGGTCCCTCCGGCGCCCCTGGCGCCCCTGGAGCCCCCGGTCCTCCTCGTCCCCCCGGTCCCGAGCCACCCCGCAAGCTTTCCGCCCTGGCCCACCGCCCGCAGCCGCGCCTCGGCCGCGTCCCGTACCGGATCCGTCGCCACCACCAGCAGCTCGTCGCCGCGCCGGAGCACGGTCGAGGGCAGCGGCACGAAACTCTTGCCCTCGCGTACGACGAGCGTGACCGCGGCCCCGGCGGGCAGCCGCAGCTCCCCGACCTCCACGCCGTGCATGCGTGACCCGTCCGGGATAGCGACCGACAGCAGGTGTCCGCGCAGCCGCTCCAACGGCGCCGACTCGATGCCCAGGTCCGCCGCCTCGGGGCCCTCGCCGAGCCGTAGCGCCCTCGCCAACCAGGGCAGCGTCGGCCCCTGTACCAGCGTGTAGACGACGACCAGCACGAAGACGATGTTGAAGATCCGCTCGCTGCCCGTGATGTGCGGCACCAGGGGAATGGTCGCCAGGATGATGGGTACGGCGCCGCGCAGCCCCGCCCACGACATCAGGGCCTGCTCCTGCCAGGGCATGCGGAACGGCAGCAGGCTGACGACGACCGACAGCGGCCGCGCCACCATCGTCAGCACCAGCCCGATGATCACCGCCGACCAGAAGTCGCGCACCAGCTCGCTCGGGGTCACCAGCAGGCCCAGCAGGACGAACATGCCGATCTGGGCGATCCAGCCGAGACCGTCCGCGAATCCGCGGGTGGCCGGCCAGTGCGGAAGCTTGGCGTTCCCGAGCACCATGGCGGCGAGGTAGACGGCGAGGAAGCCGCTGCCGTGGGCGATGGCGCCGGCCGCGTACGCCGTCACGGCGATCGCCATGACCGCGATCGGATACAGGCCCGAGGCGGGCAGTGCCACATGGCGCAGCCCGAACGAGCCGAGCCAGCCGACCGCGAGTCCGATGGCGGCGCCGATCGCGAGCTCCAGGGTGATCTTGCCGACGAGGACGTACCAATCGTCCACCGGAGCGGCTGTCGAGAACGCGACAACCAGGATGACGACGGGGGCGTCGTTGAAGCCCGACTCGGCCTCGAGCACGCCGGCGATGCGGGAGGGCAGCGGCACCTTCCGCAGGACGGAGAAGACCGCGGCGGCGTCCGTCGAGGAGACGACCGCGCCGATGATGAGCGCCGGCCGCCAGTCCAGTCCGACCAGATAGTGCGCTCCTGCCGCGGTGACGCCCACGCTCACGGCGATGCCGACGGTCGACAGTGCGACCGCCGCGGGCAGCGCCGGTTTGATCTCCTTCCACTTGGTGCCCAGGCCGCCTTCGGCCAGGATCACCACAAGTGCGGCATAGCCGATCACCTGCGTCAGTCCGGCATTGTCGAACTTGACGTGAAAGATGCCGTCCTGCCCGATGGCGGTCCCGATGCCCAGATAGAGCAGCAGGCTCGGGAGCCCGCTTCGCGAGGAGATGCGCACCGCCGCGACGGCGATGAGCAGGACGAGCGAGCAGATGAGCAGGAGTTCATTGAGCTGGTGGACAGTCAGCGGGCCGATCCTTCCCCTCGCATTTGCTGCCGGACGGTTCCTCCGGCACGCGACACTTCGTTACCTTACCTAATCTTTAACGACTTCTTTACGTCGACTCGATTTGGTCGATCTTCAGTTCGAGTGGCGGTTGTTGGTATCGCGTTACTGATACCGCGTCCGGACGCGTTGAGCGCTGCGCCTATGGTTGCTCCAGCACTCCCAGGACCACCCTGCCCCTCGAAGGACAGCGATGCCCGCCAACACAAGCGCCCCTTCCGCCGAGAAGCCCGGCAAGAAGAAGGGGAGACGCGCCCGTCTGATCGTGCTCGCCCTGGTGCTGGCGCTCGTCGCGGGTGTGGGCTGCGGCGCCTACTGGGGCGTCAGCACCGTTCGCGCCTCCTTCCCCCAGACCACCGGGACGATCACGCTCAAGGGGCTGTCGGGCCCCGTCGACGTCAGGCGTGACGGGAACGGCATCCCCCAGATCTACGCCAACAGCGACGAGGACCTGTTCCGCGCCCAGGGCTTCGTCCACGCGCAGGACCGCTTCTGGGAGATGGACGTACGGCGCCATGTGACCGCAGGGCGGCTGTCCGAGATGTTCGGCTCGGGGCAGGTCGAGACGGACGCGTTCCTGCGCACGCTCGGCTGGCGCCGTGTGGCGCAGCAGGAGTACGACGAGCAGCTCTCGGCCGAGACCAAGAAGAACCTCCAGGCGTACGCGGACGGCGTCAACGCCTATCTCTCGGGTCGCGACGGCAAGGACATCTCCGTCGAGTACGCCGCTCTCGGCTTCACCAACGACTACCGGCCCGAGAAGTGGACGCCGGTCGACTCGGTGGCCTGGCTCAAGGCGATGGCCTGGGACCTGCGCGGCAATATGCAGGACGAGATCGACCGCTCGCTGATGACCAGCAGGCTGAGCGAGCAGCAGATCAAGGAGCTGTACCCGGCGTACCCGTACGACCTGCACCAGCCGATCGTCCAGCGCGGCGGCGTGAACACCGACGCGAAGAAGTGGGACCCGGCCGCCGATTCGTCGCCCTCCTCCTCTTCTTCCTCCTCCTCGTCTTCGTCGGCGGGCGGGTCCGCGGGCAATGGCTCGGGCAACGGCTCGGGCGGTGGTGACCAGGGCTTCCAGACGCAGCTCGCGGGCCTCTCCGGTGCCCTCGACCAGATCCCTGCGCTGCTCGGCCCCAACGGCGACGGCATCGGCTCCAACTCCTGGGTCGTCTCCGGCCGCTACACGACGACCGGCAAGCCGCTGCTCGCCAACGACCCGCACCTCGCGCCGCAGCTGCCCTCCCTGTGGACCCAGATGGGCCTGCACTGCCGTGAAGTCTCCGCCAAGTGCGGCTACGACGTCGCCGGCTACACGTTCTCCGGCATGCCCGGCGTGATCATCGGCCACAACCAGGACATCGCCTGGGGCTTCACCAACCTCGGCGCCGATGTCACCGACCTCTACCTGGAGAAGGTCTCCAACACCGGGTACCTGTCCGGCAGCAGGACCAAGCCGTTCAAGGTGCGCAACGAGATCATCAAGGTCGCGGGCGGTGCCAGCAAGACCATCACGGTCCGGGAGACCGATCACGGACCTCTGGTCTCCGACCGCAGCAACGAGCTGGAGCGGGTCGGCGAGCGGGCGCCCGTCAGCAACTCCACCCCCTCCCCCGACCGCGGCCACGGCTACGGTGTGGCGCTGCGCTGGACCGCCCTGGACCCGGGCAAGTCCATGGACGCGGTGTTCGAGCTCAACCGCGCGAAGGACTTCAAGGGCTTCCAGGCCGCCGCGAAGGACTTCGAGGTCCCCTCCCAGAACCTGATCTACGCCGACGCCAAGGGCAACATCGGCTACCAGGCGCCCGGGAAGATCCCGGTCCGGGCCAAGGGCTTCGACGGCTCGATGCCGGTCCCGGGCTGGAACCCGACGTCCGACTGGAAGGGATTCATCCCCTTCGACGAGCTGCCGTTCGAGTACAACCCGAAGCGCGGCTACATCGTCACCGCCAACCAGTCCGTCGTGGACGCCGGCAAATACCCGTACCTGATCACCAAGGACTACGGCTACGGCTCCCGCAGCCAGCGCATAAACGACCTCATCGAGTCGAAGACCAAGGACGGCGGGAAGATCTCGACGGACGACATGCGCACCATGCAGATGGACAACAGCAGTGAGATCGCGAAGCTGCTCACGCCCTATCTGTTGAAGATCGACATCTCCGACCCGTACGTCCGCGAGGCGCAGAAGCTGCTGGAGGGCTGGGACTACACCCAGGAGCCGGACTCCGGCGCCGCGGCCTACTTCAACGCGGTCTGGCGCAACGTCCTCAAGCTCGCCTTCGGCAACAAGCTGCCCAAGGAGCTGCGCGTCGAGGGCGAGTGCCTCAATGTCCGTCCCGCCGACAGCACGGGCCCGGTCGACGATCTGGACCGGTTGGTGCGCGAGTGCGGCCAGCGGGACGCCGAGTCGGCCCAGCCTGACGGCGGTGACCGCTGGTACGAGGTGGTCCGAGGGCTGCTGAAGAACGAGACCAGCGAGTGGTGGCAGGCCCCGCCGAGCCGTAAGGCGCCCGGCAGCGCGACCCGTGACGACCTGCTCAAGCGGGCCATGGCGGACGCCCGCTGGGAGCTCACCGCCAAGCTCGGCAAGGACGTCTCCAGCTGGAGCTGGGGCCGGCTGCACCAGCTGACGCTGAAGAACCAGACGCTGGGCACCTCGGGGCCCGGCGCCCTCCAGTGGATGCTCAACCGCGGGCCGTGGAACCTGGGCGGCGGTGAGGCCGCGGTCAACGCGACCGGTTGGAACGCGGCGGGCGGCTACGACGTGATCTGGGTCCCGTCGATGCGGATGATCGTCAATGTCGGCGACTGGGACAAGTCCCGCTGGATCAATCTGACCGGTGCTTCGGGGCACGCCTACAACGCGCACTACACCGACCAGACCGACAAGTGGGCCAAGGGCGAACTGCTCGAATGGGCCTACGGCCGGCAGGCGGTGGCGGCCGCGACGAAGGACACCCTGGTGCTCAAGCCGTAATCCGCTGCTCCGGGCCGATGCTGCTCCGGGCCGATGCTGCTCCTGGCTGACGTTGCTCCGGAACGATGCTGCTCCTGACTGGTGTCGTGCAGCGCGCCGTCAGGCCGTGAAGCGGCGGACGCCCTCCGGCGTCACCACCGCGTGTACGGGGTGGTCGTGCGGTTCCTCCGGGACCCGCGCGACCACCTCGTTCGCGTACAGGAGCACCACCAGGGCAGGGCTCGCGGAGGCCGCTTCGAGGCGGGCGAGGACCCGGTCGTACGAGCCGCCGCCGCGGCCGAGCCGCATACCGCGCTCGTCCACCGCGAGCCCGGGCAGCAGTACTGTGTCCGCCTCCAGCACCGCCCGGTGGCCGAGCCGCGGCCCGTCCGGCTCCCGCAGGCCGCGCCGCGCGGGCACCAGATGCTCAGATCCCTCGTACACCGCCCAGTCGAGATCGTTGTCGTCCAGGAGCACGGGGAGGAGCACCCGTACCCCCCGGGCGCGCAGCGCGTCGAGCAGCGCGCGGGTACCCGGCTCGCGGCCCACCGACACATACGCGGCTACCGTACGGGCCGTGGCCAGTTCCGGAAGCTCGAGCGCGCGCCGTGCGAGAACCGTGGAGGCCTCCAGGACGTCTTCGGGGGACAGTAGGCGTCGTGCGTCGAGCAGTTCACGTCGTACCGCGTTCTTTCCGGACATGTCGGTACCCACAGCAACCTCACAAATCCCAGCCAATACGCCTTTATGAGAAGAAAGTTAACCGGAGGCTAATCTTCCGCCCATACGCAACGGATATGGTGCTCCGCATGACTGAGTCGCACCCCAGGATCAGCAAGGCTGTCATCCCCGCCGCAGGCCTCGGAACCCGGTTCCTGCCCGCAACAAAAGCCACTCCCAAAGAGATGCTGCCTGTCGTCGACAAGCCCGCCATCCAGTACGTCGTGGAAGAAGCGGTGGGCGCCGGTCTCTCCGACGTCCTCATGGTCACCGGACGCAACAAGCGCCCCCTCGAGGACCACTTCGACCGCAACTATGAGCTGGAGGAGGCGCTGACCCGCAAAGGGGACGCCCAGCGGCTCGCCAAGGTTCAGGAGTCCAGCGACCTCGCCACCATGCACTATGTGCGCCAGGGCGACCCGAGGGGCCTCGGCCACGCCGTCCTGTGCGCCGCCCCGCACGTCGGTGACCAGCCCTTCGCGGTGCTCCTCGGTGACGACCTGATCGATCCGCGCGATCCGCTGCTCTCGCGCATGGTCGAGATCCAGGAGCGCGAGGGCGGCAGCGTCATCGCCCTGATGGAGGTCGAGCCCTCCCAGATCCACCTCTACGGCTGCGCGGCCGTCGAGGCCACCGGCGAGGACGACGTGGTCAAGGTGACCGACCTGGTCGAGAAGCCCGACCCGGCCGAGGCGCCCAGCAACTACGCGATCATCGGGCGGTACGTCCTCGACCCGGCCGTCTTCGAGATACTCCGCAAGACCGAGCCGGGCCGCGGCGGCGAGATCCAGCTCACCGACGCCCTCCAGAAGCTCGCCGCCGACGAGAAGGTCGGCGGGCCCGTGCACGGGGTCGTTTTCAAGGGCCGACGCTATGACACCGGCGACCGCGGCGACTACCTGCGTGCCATTGTCAGACTCGCATGCGAACGTGAAGACCTGGGCCCGGACTTCCGAGCCTGGCTTCGCCGCTACGTCGCCGAGGAGATGTAGCACTTGAGCAGCACGGGAGAAGTGGCACATTGAGCAGTACGGCAACACCCGGCGCGGGCTCCGACGCGGGTCCGGGCCCGGACCTGTCCACCCGGTCGCGGGGCACGTCCGCCGGTGCCGCGGCCGATCCGGCCGGTGACACGTCGGCCGCGTCGGCCGCGGGCGCCTCGGGCGATGACACGTCGGCCGCGGACGTCTCGCCCGCAGTCCGCCCGGTCGCGGACGCCTCGGCCGCAGCCGACCCGGCCGGTGACCCGGCGGCCGACGATGCCTCGGCTCGTGGCACCTCGCCCGACGATGCTTCACCCGGCGACGCCTCGGCCGGTGACCCGGCGGCCGGCGAAGCCCCGTCCGGCGACCCGGCGCCCGGCGGCCGGCCGTCCCTCTGGTCGGTGGACGAGCACCTGGAGGACATCCTCGGCGCGATCCACCCGCTCGAGCCGATCGACCTGCAGCTGCCCGACGCCCAGGGCTGCGTCCTCGTCGAGGACGTCACCGTCCAGGTCGCCCTGCCGCCGTTCGACAACAGCTCGATGGACGGGTACGCGGTCCGGGTCGCCGACGTCGCGGGCGCAGGTGAGGAGTTCCCCGCGGTCCTCACGGTCATCGGCGACGTCGCCGCCGGCAGCGGCGGGCTGACCGGTGGCGGAGAGGTCGGCCCCGGTCAGGCGGCCCGGATCATGACCGGCGCGCCCCTCCCGCCCGGCGCCGAGGCGGTCGTCCCCGTCGAGTGGACCGACGGCGGCAGCGGCGCGGGAGCGGCCACGACCATGCGGCCCGCCGGTGCCGCCCCCGAGGGCGCGAGCGGCGAGATCCGGGTGTACCGGCCGGTCGAGCCCCGTGCGCACGTCCGCGCGCGCGGCAGCGACGTCCAGGCCGGCGATCTCGCCCTGGCGGCGGGCACGGTCCTCGGCCCGCCACAGATCGGCCTGCTGGCCGCCATCGGCCGTGGCACCGTGCGCGTGCGCCCCCGTCCACGCGTCGTGGTCCTCTCCACCGGCAGCGAACTCGTCCAGCCCGGCGAGGAATTGAGCAAGGGCCAGATCTACGACTCGAACAGCTTCGCGCTCACCGCGGCCGCCCGTGACGCCGGAGCCATCGCCTACCGGGTGGGCGCAGTCACCGACGACGCCGCCGAGCTGCGCGCCACCATCGAGGACCAGCTGATCCGTGCCGATCTGCTGGTCACCACGGGCGGCGTCAGCGTCGGCGCGTACGACGTCGTCAAGGAGGCTCTCTCTTCCGTGGGCGACGAGGACGAGCCCGGCAGCGGGATCGACTTCCGCAAGATCGCCATGCAGCCGGGCAAGCCGCAGGGATTCGGCTCGATCGGCCCGGACCACACGCCGCTGCTGGCCCTGCCGGGCAACCCGGTCTCCTCGTACGTCTCGTTCGAGCTGTTCGTACGGCCCGCGATCCGTGCCCTGATGGGCCTGAAGGATCTGCACCGCCCGCGCGTGCGCGCCGAGCTGCGCACCACCGGCAAGGCAGTGTCGTCGCCCGCCGGGAAGCGCCAGTTCCTGCGTGGTGCCTACGATGCGGAAGAGGGCACCGTCACCCCTGTCGGCGGCAGCGGATCCCATCTGATCGCCGCCCTCGCACAGGCAAACGCGCTCATCGTGGTCCCCGAGGACGTCACCTCCGTGGAGTCGGGCACCGAGACGGAGGTGGTCCTGCTCGGGTGAGTGCTGTGCCGTGGCGGTACCGTGTCTGACCACACAGTGACCGGGAGCCACAGCAATGAGCGCGCAGCAAGGACTCACCCACATCGACGAGGCAGGCGCGGCCCGCATGGTCGACGTCTCCGGGAAGGACGTCACCGCGCGCACCGCCCGTGCGAGCGGCCGGGTCCTGGTCTCGCCGCGCGTCGTCGAGCTGCTGCGGGGCGAGGGGGTGCCCAAGGGAGACGCCCTCGCCACCGCCCGTATCGCGGGCATCATGGGCGCGAAGCGCACCCCCGACCTGATCCCGCTCTGCCACCCGCTCGCGGTCTCCGGGGTGAAGCTGGACCTGTCCGTGGCCGACGACGCCGTCGAGATCCTCGCGACGGTGAAGACCACGGACCGCACGGGCGTCGAGATGGAGGCCCTGACCGCGGTCTCCGTGGCCGCGCTCACCGTCGTCGACATGGTCAAGGCGGTCGACAAGGCAGCGGTCATCTCCGACATCCGGGTGGAGGAGAAGACCGGCGGCAAGTCCGGCGACTGGTCGCGCACGGAGGCCGGGCAGTGAGCCCGCGCGGTGGCGAGGTCCACAGCCACGCCCACGGTGCGCCGCCCCCGCGGGGGGAGCCCGTCCGCCCGGTTCGGCGCGCCCTGGTCGTGACCGCCTCCAACCGCGCCTCCGCCGGTGTGTACGAGGACAAGGGCGGACCGCTCCTCGCCGAGGGTCTCGCGGGCATGGGCTTCGAGGTCGACGGCCCCCGGGTGGTCCCGGACGGCGACCCGGTCGAGGCAGCCCTGAGGGACGGGGTGGCCGCGGCGTACGACGTCATCCTGACCACCGGCGGCACCGGCATCTCGCCCACCGACCGCACGCCCGACATCACCCGCCGGGTCCTCGACTACGAGATCCCCGGCATCCCGGAGGCGATCCGCGCGTACGGACTGGCGAAGGTCCCCACGGCCGCGCTGTCCCGGGGCCTCGCGGGCATCGCGGGCCGCACGCTGATCGTCAATCTTCCCGGGTCGTCGGGCGGGGTCCGTGACGGGCTCGCGGTCCTGGCCCGGCTGCTGCCCCACGCCGTCGACCAGATGCACGGCGGCGACCATCCCAGACCGGCGGACCCTGCTGCCCCTGCCGGCGCCGCGGGGAGTCCCCACTGAACGCACCCTTCTGGCCCGTGGTCCTGACGGACGGTGACGTCACCCTCCGCCCGATAAGGCTGCGCGACCAACGACCCTGGCGCGAGGTGAACCGGCGCAACCGGGAGTGGCTTCGCCCCTGGGAGGCGACCATCCCGCCGCCCGCGCCCGGCGGCCCGATCGCCCAGCGCCCCACGTACCGCCAGATGGTCCGCCATCTGCGGGCCGAGGCCAACGCCGGGCGGATGCTTCCGTTCGTCGTCGAGTACCGGGGAGTGCTCGTCGGCCAGCTGACCGTCGCCGGGATCACCTGGGGCTCGATGTGCTCGGGCCATGTCGGCTACTGGGTCGACCGTGATGTCGCGGGCCGCGGGGTGATGCCGACGGCCGTCGCACTCGCCGTCGACCACTGCTTCAGGACCGTCGGGCTGCACCGCATCGAGGTCTGCATTCGCCCCGAGAACGCGCCGAGCCGCAGAGTCGTCGAGAAACTCGGATTCCGCGAAGAGGGACTGCGCCCCCGCTATCTCCACATCGACGGTGCCTGGCGGGACCATCTGGTGTTCGCGCTCACGGCCGAGGAGGTCCCGGAGGGTCTGCTGCGCCGCTGGCACCAGGCACGACCCGCGCGGCATGAGAAATAAAATAATTGTTCGAATTCGGTCGGCGCTCGATCACGCAGTGATCTGAAGAATCACAAAAAAAGTCAGTGATATCAGCCAGATCGTGCGACACACCGGGCCAATTGGCCGATGCCCTCGTGCGAACCCCTCTACGGTGTGAAGCGTGAGCAGCAGCGGCCTCATCTACGCAGTCATCGTCGGGGCCTGGGCCGCCTACTTGGTGCCGATGTGGCTCCGCAGGCAGGACGAGCTCAACGAAGCCCGTCCGACGGAACGCTTCAGCACCGCCATCCGGCTGCTGTCCGGACGGGCGGGAATGGAGCGCCGGTACGCCAAGGAGCTGCGGGAGCGCACCGCGGAGGACGAGGCGCCCGCCGACGCCGACCCGGATGCCGAGACGGACCGATTCAGTTCCGTCGACGTCCGGGAGTTCGCCGCGCCTCCGGCGCGTACCGAGGCCCGGCTCGAGGTGCCGGCCGCGGTGCCGGCGCGCAAGGAGCTTGCCCCGCGGCCCAACGGCTCTGCGGCCGCCGCGCGCGCTCGGCGCTCGAAGGTCCTCGCCCGCCGTCGGCGCACCACCGTGATCCTCTTCCTCGCCTTCACCCTCGGCGCGATCGTCGCCGCGGTCGGCGGGCTCGGCTTCCTCTGGGCGCCCGGCGTCCCGGCGGTCCTGCTCAGCGCGTACATCGTGCATCTGCGTGCGAAGGAGCGGCGCCGCTTCATGTACGTCATGGACCGGCGTCGAGCGGAGGCCGCGGCGCAGCGTCTGCGGGAGAACCGCCCGCGCCGCCAGCCGGACGCCGCCGCGGAACCGGCCGAGGAGCCCCAGGACCGCCCCGAGCCGGAACCCTCCCCCAGACTTCGTCCGGGGGGACCCCCACCCGCGGTCTCCCCGCAGGAGGCCGGCCGCCGCGCCCTCGTCGAGCAGACCGACCACGCGGAGTGGGTCGACCAGCAGCGCGACCCCGGCCCCGGCCGCGGCGACAGCTGGGACCCGGTCCCGGTCCCGCTCCCCACGTACGTCACCGCCCCGGTCGCCCCCCGCGCCACCAGCGGCATCGATGTCACGGACCCGGAGACCTGGAGCTCGGCCCGCTCCTCCACTGCCGAACCCACCCCGCCCGCCCCGCCGCGCCAGCGGACCACCCCACCCCGCCGCTCCCGTGACCACGGCCGCACCCCGCTCTTCGACCAGTACGCGGACGAGGACCGGCCCCGCGCGGCCAACGAGTGAGGCCCTCGGCGCGAGCGGCGCCGGGCCTGCGGAACACCGGCGCGGCTGACCAGCGAGGAACGGATTTCCAAGCACCCCGATCGGGATGCTAAGGTTTCACTCGTTGCAAGGGCCTGTGGCGCAGACTGGTAGCGCACCTCGTTCGCATCGAGGGGGTCAGGGGTTCAAATCCCCTCAGGTCCACAACACGACTGTTCTTGAGTCAGCTCAAGAATGGTGCCGAGATCCCGTCTGATCGAAAGATCGGGCGGGATCTTCGTCGTTTCAGGGATCGTCCGATGCCTGTTTTGGCCCGCCGTGCCGGTACCAGTGGTCCATCGGGGTCACCGAGGTCTTCCTCGGCGGGGCTGGGTCCGCGAACCGTTCCGCCAGGTCCTCCAGCCAGCCACACCATTCCTGAAGGGCCTCAACAACCAGCGGGGCAGTCGCATCCGGGGGCCGACACCTCCGCCGGCCTGATGACGAACTACCGCTGAAGCAATGGGGTTGACCAAAGCCGAAGGTCTGACCGGCGGTAGTAGAAGTCTACGAAGTGCCTGCGGGCGCTTTCATGTCTTTTACTCCTGGCTGACTCCACTCAGTTGGCTGTGTACTCCTCACACAAGTTGCAAAGGGGCAAGGCAAGTTGCAGCCATGCCGTTCGATCCTCCTGGCATCTCGCCGTACGAAGGAGAAAGCCTTGACTGAGACGTTATCCGGTCGGCACGTTGAGGTCGCCGAGCTGCTGGAACGGCTCGAACGGATCCCGCTGCCGCCGGAGAACCGGACCATGTCGCTGGACGTCCGGGACATGCCGGGCGGCGTCTCCAACATCACGCATGGCGAAGGCATGGTGCGGGGCGTCGGCTACAGCGTGATCATCAAGAACGTTTCCTACGCGGAAGGCGTCGACGACTACTCCACGGCGCGGGTGCGGTTGCAGGCCATCGGCGGCGAACCGGTCGCGTCGGTGCACACGGCGGCAGCCGAGGTCGGGCAGGGCCTGAGCACCGTGCAGCAGCAGATCGCCCGCAGCGAACTCGGTGTGGAACGGGTGAACATCCACCCGGCCGACACCAACGTCGGCGACGCAGGGTCGAGTTCGGCCTCCCGGCAGACCTACATCACCGGCGGTGCCGTCAGGAACGCGTGTGAAGCCGTCCGTGAGGTGGTCCTCGACCGGGTCGCCCAGTCAAGGTCGTGCAGCTGGACTGGGCCCAGGACGTCGGCAAGGCGATCAACCCGGACGCCGTCGTCGGGCAGATCCACGGTGGTTCCACATAGGGGCTCGGCCTCGCCGTGATGGAGGAGATCCAGGTCAAGGACGGCATGATCCGCAACCCGTCGTTCACCGACTACCTGATCCCGACCATTCTGGACACGCCTCCGATGACGGTGGATGTGATCGAGAGGGCTGACCCGAACTCGCCCTACGGGGTGCGTGGTGTCGGCGAACCTCCCACCATTTCCGCCACTCCGGCGGTCGTGAACGCCATCCGCAATGCGACGGGGCTGAACCTGACCCACACCCCTGTCAAGCCGGAGCACATTTGCGGCGTCCAGCCGTGACGATCTCCCGCAGGTGCCGTCGGCAGTGCTGATCTGAAGGCGGCACCCGCGGGCCCCACGTGTTGCCCCGGGTGCGGTGTCCCGCACGGGCAGAGCATCCGGGCAGTCCCCACCCGTCCCCGAAAAGGAGTAACCATGACCGCGCACACCCAAGAAACGAGCGTCCAGGAACTCGAGCGCGCCTGGCTGAACGAGGCGATCAGGCTGGCCACCAACAGCGTGGCGAACGGCGGCGGTCCGTTCGGCGCGCTGGTCGCCAAGGCCGGCGAGGTGGTCGCGATCGGCAACAACCAGGTCACCGCGAACCTGGACCCGACGGCGCACGCCGAGGTGAGCGCGATGCGTGCCGCTTGCAAGCAGCTGGACAACTTCTCGCTCGAGGGCTGCGTCCTGGTCACGTCGTGCGAGCCGTGTCCGATGTGCCTTTCCTCCGCACTGTGGGCGCGAGTCGACCGGATCGTCTTCGCCGCCGATCGGCACGATGCCGCGGTGGCCGGCTTCGACGACCGCAAGTTCTACGACCTCTTCGAGAAGAAGCCCGCGTCGATGTGGCCGATGGAGGTCGAGCATCTGGACCTGCCGAACCGTACGGCGCCGTTCGACGCGTGGCTGGCCAATTCCGACCGCGTCGACTACTGAGAAGGGAGTTCTCGTGGACATCAAGCGGAAGCACACGATGCACCACTCGACGATCCTCGACGCCGGTCCGGACACCGTCTGGGCCGAGGTCCGCGATCCCATGAAGCTGGTGAAGATCGTGTCCGGGCCTGCGGTGAAGGACGTGAGCTGGACCGAAGGCGGCGCGGTCGAACGAGTGCCGTCGCGGTACGACTTCACGCTGGTGTTCAACGAAGGCCTCGTCCAGCAGGAGGTCGCCGGACGCAACGAGGTGGAGCGGGCCTCCACCTACCGAGCCGTCGCGCCGACGATGGGCATCGACGCCTATGCCGCCACTATTCGCGTCCGGCCGGTGACCAACGATCCGGCCCGCAGCTTCTTCGAGCGGTCACGGGAGTTAACGGTCGCCGACGGGGCCGATCCCGAAGTCGTCGACGCGGTCATAGCCATGATGGAGAAGCAGACCGACTCGGTGCGGGACCATTTCGCGTCGCCGAAGGAATAGGCGGCTGGAGAGCGAGGCGATGGACGCGGGGCGTGAGCGGGAACCGTCGCGGTCTACGGCGGAGTTCGATGCCGATGCCGATGCCGATGCCGATGCCGATGCCGATGCCGATGCCGGAGCCGGAGCCGGGTCAGGGGTCGGCCGGCCGAAGGCTGCTCCGGCCGTCTCCGGCCGGCCGACAGGGGCACGCCGACGACGCTCGTGCTGCTGCGGCATGGTGAGACACCGCTGACGCCGGAGAAGCGGTTCTCCGGCAGCGGTAGCTCGGATCCGTCGCTGTCGGAGGCCGGGGCGGGGAGCTCTCGCGGGGTTCGCGGCCGTGGCTTCCCGCGCTCCGTGTGGGGCATCCCGCGCTTCGCGCAGCCGGAAGGGGCACTGGCCGGGGCGGTGCGGGAGGCCGACACGGTCGGGCTGGACGGGCCGTGGAGTTCTTTGCGAGCGAGGGGTTCACGGGCCGTCACCCGAAGAAGCGCCGGTTCGGCGCCACGGCGCGGGAGCTGTTGCTCCGGCACGCGCGCACGCGCCGCCCCGAGCACCTCGCGGTGCTGGAGCGGCGCGTGCTGCGGGCGGCCGAGGACCGGATCAGCCGGTGAGGGCCTGCCGTGCGGGTCAGTTGGTGAGGATGCCCGGGTCGGACAGGCCCGCGGCGCCGGTCTCGACGTGGCCCGCGAAGCGGCGGAGGAAGTCGGCCGAAGCGGCGGAGGTGACCGTCACGTCGTACCAGTTCCGGCAGGACTGCAGGTCGACCGAGTGCGTGACGGTCGTGCCCTTGCGGACCGTGATGGTCTGGGGGGTGCCGCCGTAGGCGTTGGTGACGGTGAGCCGGGCGTCGCCGGTGGCGGCGTTGGTGAAGGTCAGGTCGAGGTTGCCGGTGGTCGCGTTGTGGCGGGCGGTGACCTCGGGTCCGGCGGTCTTGCCGGGGTTGCGGAAGCGGCGCAGGAAGCCGTTCGGGCCGTGGACGGTCAGGTCCGTGACACCCTTCGAGTACTTTGTGTTCCAGCTGTCCGAGATCGACTTGCCCGCCTCGGTCGTGTACGTCCAGGGCGCGTCGCTGCGGTTCGCCGAGGTGACGTAGAACTGGGCGCCGGCAGCCTGCCCGCCGCTGAAGGTGAGCTGGTACTTGGCGGTGCCGATGTCCGCGGAACCGTCCACGTACGGCGCGTACTTGAGCGGACGGGTGGGCTTGCTGCCCGGCTCCTGGCGGGGCATCGTGCCGACGGCCGGGGCAGGGGCCAGGAAGTCGGGGTGGCGCTCGCGGTCCGGCGGGTAGTACCCGGCGGTCGGCGGCAGTTCGGCCGGCGTCGTCTGCGTACGCGCGAAGTCGAAGGCGGAGGTCAGGTCGCCGCAGACGGCGCGCCGCCAGGGCGATATCTGGGGCTCCTGCACCCCGAAGCGGCGCTCCATGAAGCGGACGATCGAGGTGTGGTCGAAGGTCTCGGAGCAGGTGTAGCCGCCGGTGCTCCAGGGGGAGACGACGAGCATGGGCACACGGGGGCCGAGGCCGTACGGTCCGGCGACATAGCCCGCCTTGCCCGGGAACCAGTCCAGCGTCGTCGGGGTCGTGGACAGGCCCCGGTCGGGCCCGGACGGCACGTACGGCGGCACGATGTGGTCGAAGAAGCCGTCGTTCTCGTCGTAGGTGATGAAGAGGGCGGTACGGGCCCACACGTCGGGGTTCGACGTCAGGGCGTCCAGCACCTGCGCGATGTACCAGGCGCCGTAGTTGGACGGCCAGTTGGAGTGCTCGGAGAAGGCCTCGGGGGCGGCGATCCAGGAGATCTTGGGCAGACGGCCCGCCTGGACGTCGGCGCGGAGCACGTCGAAGAAGCCGTCGCCGTTCTTGGCGTCGGTGCCGGTGCGGGCCTTGTCGTACAGCGGGTTGCCGGGCTGGGCGCCCCGGTACTTGTTGAAGTACAGCAGGGAGTTGTCGCCGTAGTTGCCGCGGTAGGCGTCGTTGATCCAGCCCCAGGATCCGGCGGCGTCGAGGCCGTCGCCGATGTCCTGGTAGATCTTCCAGGAGATTCCGGCCGCTTCGAGGCGCTCGGGATAGGTGGTCCAGTCGTACCCGGCCTCGGCGTTGTTGAGGACCGGGCCGCCGCCCGTGCCGTCGTTGCCGGTGTGGCCCGTCCACATGTAGTAGCGGTTCGGGTCGGTGGAGCCGATGAAGGAGCAGTGGTACGCGTCGCAGACGGTGAAGGAGTCGGCGAGAGCGTAGTGGAAGGGGATGTCCTCACGGGTCAGGTACGCCATGGTGGTGGCGGTCTTCGCGGGCACCCACTGGTCGTACTTGCCCTGGTTGAAGGCCTTCTGGCCGCCTGCCCAGTCGTGGTTGAGGCCCTGGAGGAACTCCATGCCGAGGTCGTCGCTCGGGGGCCGGAACGGCAGGGTCACCTTCTTGCCGTCCGCCTGGTTCCAGACGGACTCGCCGCTGGGCAGGGTGACCGGGCGGGGGTCGCCGAAGCCGCGTACGCCCTTCATCGCACCGAAGTAGTGGTCGAAGGAACGGTTCTCCTGCATGAGGACGACGATGTGCTCGACGTCCTGGATGGTGCCGGTGCTGCCCTGGGCGGGAATGGCGGCAGCCCGGGCGATGCTGTCGGACAGCATGGTGAGCGCGGTCGCGCCACCGGCCAGTTGGAGGAAACGGCGGCGGTTGAGTTCTGCCATGACGAGTCGACCTCTGCGGGTGAGGGGGCTGGCGGGGGGCGTCCAAGCACAACGTGTATGGACAACTTCCCGGCGGACGCTTCATGACTGCCCGCCGTACAACCGGGGAACGCGTCGGGTCGGCCGCCTTTCGCCGCCCCCGGGTGCCGGCCGGCGGGCACCTGGCCGGGCGGCGCAACACCAGCTCCTGGTCCTCGGCTTGGCGCCGATCGGACCGGTGCGAGGTCGTGCGAAGTGACATACGGAGGGGCCACCCGGCTGGGGACGACGGTCCCGCCCGGTCCGACGGACCGGGCGGGACCCCTTCGTTCCGGCTACGTGACGACGTCGCGCGGCGGCTTGCCGTCCAGGTGGTCGATGACGTTCTGGACGGCCGCGAGGGCGATGCGGACCAGGGTTTCGCGGGTGACGCCGGCGACGTGGGGGGAGAGGACCACGTTCGGGGCCTTGAGGAGGCGGAGGGCGGCGGTCGGGGGCTCGGGGTCGAAGACGTCGATGCCCGCTCCCGCCAGGGTGCCGGAGGCCAGTGCGTCGGCCAGGGCGTCCTGGTCGATGAGCGCTCCGCGGGCCGTGTTGATGACGAAGGCCGTGGGCTTGAGGAGGGCGAGCCGTCCGGCGTCCAGGAGGTGGCGGGTCTCGTCGGTCAGGGGGGCGTGGAGGGTGACGTAGTCGGAGGCGCGCAGGAGGTCGTCGAGAGGGACGTGGCGGGCGCCGCCGAGCCGGGCCTCGGTCTCCGGCGGGACGCGGCGCCGGCCGGCGTAGAGGATGTGCATGTCGAACGCGACGGCGCGGCGGGCGACCTCCTCGCCGATGCTGCCCAGGCCGACGATGCCGAGGGTCTTGCCGGACAGCTCGGTGAGGGACTGCTGGAGGCGCGGGAGGGCCCAGTCGGCGTCGACGAGTGCGGTGTGGGCGGGGATCAGCTGCTTGGCGAGGGCGAGCATGAGGGCGAAGGTCTGCTCGGCGACGCATCGCTTCTCCGCGCCGCTGGAGCCGATGTTGCAGACGGGGACGGAGCGGGCGCGGGCGGCGTCCAGGTCGACGTAGTCGTAGCCGTGGCTCGCACACTGGACCATCTCCAGGGCGGGCGCGGCGGCGATGTGGCCGGCGGTCACCGGCCCGAGGCCGGTGATGATGACGTGCGCCTCGCGCAGGGCGGCCGGGTCCTCGTCCGTCGCCTCGACGACCGTGACGTGGGCGCCGGGGAACAGACCGGCGAGGGCGGCCCCGGCCGTACGGCCCCCGACGTGGGGGGAGATGACCGCCAGGATGTTCTTCATGCGCGTTCCTTGATGAGGTCGTCGGCGGTGAGTGAACCCGGGCCCGCGTGACCCGAGAGCGCGAGCGTGAGGTCGAACTCGGCGAGCAGACAACGGATGACGTGGTCGACGCCCGCCTGTCCGTCGAGGCCGAGGCCGTACGCGTACGGGCGGCCCAGGAGCACCGCCCGGGCGCCGAGCGCCAGGGCCTTGAAGACATCGTCGCCGGTGCGTACGCCGCTGTCGAAGAGGACGGTGAGCCGGTCGCCCGCCGCCTCGACGACGCGCGGCAGGGCATCGGCCGCGGCGACGGAGCCGGCGACCTGGCGGCCGCCGTGGTTCGACACGACGACGCCGTCCATGCCTGCGTCGGCGGCCCGGCGGGCGTCGTCCGGGTGCAGGATGCCCTTGAGGACGATCGGCCCGTCCCAGTGCTCGCGCAGGAAGGCCAGGTCGGGCCAGGTCTTGGCGGGGTCGGCGAACATCCCGACGAAGTGCATCACGGCCGCGTTCGGATCCTCGTGCACGGGCTTGGCGAGCCCCGCCCGGAAGGCCGGGTCGCTGAAGTAGTTGGCCGTGCCGACCCCGTGCAGGAACGGCAGATAGGCCTGGTCGAGATCGCGGGGCCGCCAGGCCAGCAGCGGGGTGTCGAGGGTGACGATCAGCGCCGTGAAGCCGGCCGCCTTCGCTCTCGCGAGGAAGCTGGCCGTCACGTCGCGGTCCTTCGCCCAGTACAGCTGGAACCATCTCTCCGCGTCGCCCATCGCCTCCGCGACCTGCTCCATCGGCGTGCTGGACGCCGAGGACAGGATGTACGGGACGCCGCGGGCCGCGGCCGCGCGCGCGGCGGCGCACTCCGCGTCCGGATGCATGATCGACAGCACGCCGATGGGCGCGAGGGCGAGCGGCGCCGGGAGCGGGCGCCCGAGCACGTCCACGGACAGATCACGTTCGTGCACGTCACGCAGCATGCGCGGCACGATCCGCCACTGGTCGAGCGCGGCCCGGTTGGCGCGCGTCGTGCTGCCGTTGCCCGCGCTGCCCGCCACATAGCCGACCGGGCCCGGGCCGAGCCGGTGCTCGGCCAGCTCCTCCAGCCGGGTCAGATCGGTGGGCAGCCGGGGCACGGCGCCCGTCATACCGTTCAGATAGATCTCGTACTGGAAGTCCGCCCAGTGCGTCGCCATCCGTACGTTCCGCCTCTCGTCCCTGAGACTGCGCTGCTGTACGAGCCGATCATGGCGATGGTCGGCACTTCCGTCCATGGTCGTGCGGTGGCCGGCAGGGCCAGGGAGGTCGTCCCCGCCGGCCACCCTGTCGCATTGCCTCAGGACACCTGAGCCCTGTCGTACAGCGCCTTCGCCTCATCGCCGAAGTACGGTCCGAACATCCGGTTCGGCAGGAAGACGTAGCCGAAGCTGTTCACCGAGACCTGCAGGCCGGTGCCGGTCGCCTCGCTGAAGCCGGTGAACCAGGGGCCTCCGCTGGAGCCGCCCGTCATGTTGCAGCCCAGGCTGTGGTCCTGCGTGAACAGCCAGTCCTTGGAGCTGTTCCCGCTGCAGTAGATCAGCTTGGTGCCGTCGTACGGGGACGCGGCCGGGAAGCCGAAGGCGTACATCTGCTTGTTGTAGCCGCCGTTGAACTGGATGCCCTGCCCGCCGGTGACCGACGTCAGCTTCTGGCCGTTCAGCGGGGCGACGACCGCCGCGCCGATGTCGTTGTTGATGTCCTCGCTCGCCTCCCACTGCGGGGTGGTGAGCGTCTTGGACGCGGTCCACTGGCCGTACGGGGCCTGGCCGTTGTTGTACGCGGGCACGAAGACCCAGTTGGTGTGCCAGCTGCCCTGGTACTTGACGCAGTGCCCGGCCGTGATGACTGTGCTGGCGTTCTGGCTGGTCACGGCGTTGCCGGAGCAGGACGCCGTGCGGCCCTGGAAGGTGAAGAACACCCGGCCCGACGTCTTCACGACCGCGCCGGCGCCGGTCCAGGGGCCGCCCGCCTGCGGGAAGGCGGTGGGCGCGACGGTCGTGGTCTCGGCGGCGGGCTTCGGGGCCCTGAGGGTCTTCGCCGCGCTCGGGGTCAGCAGCAGATCGAGCGGGGTGGCCCCGCGCATCCGCTCGGCGGTCCAGAAGGCGCGGGCCTGGTGCTGTTCCGCGGCCGACGCGGTGCGAGCGGGGACCGGGGTGGCGGCGTTGGCCGCGCCGGCGGCGGACAGTCCGCCCGTGAGCAGTGCGCCGACGGCTAACAGAATGCCCACGGCTGTGCGATGGCGTCTCACGCATGTCTCCTTCTGCCGTGCCCGGGCCGGGGTGGCGCCGGGCAGGGTGGGGGATGAGGACGGTGCGGATCGGCGTGCGTGAGGCAGCGTGCCACGAAGGCGCGGGTTCTGTCAGGGGCGCGTCAAGGGTTTCATGCGAGCGGCTTGGCGAAGCAGCGGCTGTTCTCGTAGTCCCGGTAGTGGCCGAACTTGGCGCACTGCGCGTAGCCGCTGGACATGTACAGCGCGATCGCCTCGGGCTGGGCGGTGCCGGTCTCCAGCACCATCCGGCTCCGGCCGGCCGCGCGCGCGTCCTCTTCCAGCGCCGCGAGGATGCGCCGGGCGAGACCGAGCCCCCGGGCCTCGGGGACGACGAACATCCGCTTGAGCTCGGCGTCGCCGTCCGCGTATCCCTCCTCGTTCTCGTCCTGCGAGCGCCAGCCGCCGGTTGCGACCGGGCGGCCCAGCGGGTCGTACGCGAGCAGGTACAGTCCGCGGGGCGGGACGAACATCGAGGCGTCGAGCGGTGTCGCGTCGCCCTCGTCGCCGTAGCGCGCGACGTATTCGAGCTGCACCTGGTCGTTGAGCTTGACGGCGTCGGGGTGGTCGAAAAGAGTCGGCCGGATATCCATACGAAGCATCGTACATCTATGCGTATGGTGTCTCTCGGATATTGTGCCGGGATGCTCACTGTGACCACCGTCAACGTCAACGGTCTGCGCGCCGCCGCGAAGAAGGGCTTCGTGGAGTGGCTGGCGGAGACCTCGGCCGATGTCCTGTGCCTGCAGGAGGTACGGGCCGAGGCGCACCAGCTCCCGGAAGAGGTGCGGGACCCCGAGGGCTGGCATGTGGTCCACGTCCCCGCCGCCGCCAAGGGGCGCGCGGGCGTCTCCGTCTACTCGCGGCGCGAGCCGGACGCGGTACGGACCGGCTTCGGCAGCGAGGAGTTCGACGGGAGCGGCCGGTACGTCGAGATCGACCTGCCCGGCGTCACGGTGGCCAGCCTCTACCTCCCCTCGGGCGAGGTGGGCACCGAGCGGCAGGACGAGAAGACGCGCTTCATGGACGAGTTCCTGCCGTATCTCAAGGGGCTGAAGGAGCGGGCGGCCGCCGACGGCCGCGACGTCCTGGTCTGCGGCGACTGGAACATCGCCCATCAGGAGGCCGACCTCAGGAACTGGAAGGGCAACAAGAAGAACTCCGGCTTTCTCCCGGAGGAGCGCGAGTGGCTCGGCCGCGTCTACGCCGACGGCGGGACCGGGGCCGGGTACGTCGACGTCGTACGCGCGATGCATCCCGACCAGGAGGGGCCGTACTCCTGGTGGTCGTACCGTGGCCGGGCCTTCGACAACGACACGGGCTGGCGCATCGACCTGCTCGTCGCGACGCCCCGCCTCGCCGGGAAGTGCGTGAAGGCGTATGTGGAGCGGGCGGCGAGCCACGGCGAGCGGTGGAGCGACCATGCACCGGTGACCGCGGTCTTCGAGGTGTAGCGGCCCACTGCCCGCCGTCTGCTGACCGTGGTCCGCTGCGCGCCGTTCGCCGCGGGCGGTCGCGCTCGCCGTCCGCTGACCGACCGTCCGCAGACCGACCGGTCGCAGTCCGGCGGCTGTCAGGTTGGCTGTTTCGGTACGTGACCTGCCCGGCGGTGTCCGGCAGGCTCAGGGGCCGTGCGAATTCGTCGAGTTCTTCGCGTACGTACGCTCAGGGCCGCGCTCGTCGGAGGGCTGACGCTCTGCCTTCTGGCCGTGGCGCCCGCCCCGCCGCCGGGCGGCAGAGCCCCGGACCTCCTCGTCACCGACCAGGCGTCCAAGCGCGTCCTGCTGCTCGACGGGGCGCGCGGGACCTGGGATCCACAGGCTGATCCGTCCGTCGTCAAGTGGGCGTTCTCGCCGCTCGGGGATCCCCGGTACGCCGACATGGAGCCGGCCAAGAGCTGGGTGTACCCGGACGAGGCGAAGGTGCGCGTCTTCCGGGGGCGGACCTACGTACTCACCACGGCGTCGTTCGGCTTCGCCGCGGTCGTCGAGTATCCGTCCGGCAGGCGCTACTGGGGCGACACGCTCTCGCCCGGCACCATCGAGCACAATCCGCACAGCATCGAGCTGCTGCCCGACGGCAATGTGGCCGTCGCCGGCAGCACCGGTGACGTGGTCAGGCTCTACGCGGCCTCGCAGGGCCCGGTCGGTGTGCCGTTCGCCTCATACACGCTGGACGACGCGCACGGGCTGCAGTGGGACGCGCGGCGCAAGGTGCTGTGGGCACTCGGCGGGGACCGGCTGGTGGCGCTGAAGCCGGGCGGCACGGCCGCGGAGCCGACGCTCACCAAGAGCTTCGAGGTGCCGCTGCCCGGCCCGCACGGGCACGATCTGCTGCAGGTCGCGGGGCGGCCCGACCGGCTCTGGGTGACCACCGGCTCGGCCGTCCACCAGTACTCCAAGAGCCGAAGGGCGTTCGTGCAGGACTTCGCGGGCGCCGCGAAGATCAGCCGAGCGGATGTGAAGGCGGTCGGGAACGACCCTGTGACCGGGCAGGTCGCGTCCACCGTGCCCGAGGGCGGGCTCGAAGAGACCTGGTGGACGCGGAACGTGACGGTCCACCGGCCGGACGGGACGTACCGGCTGGTCAACGGCGGTATCTACAAGGCGCGTTGGTGGCTGCCCGTCCCTTGATCCAGGGGCTTCGCCCCCGGACCCCCAGTCCTCAATCGCCGGACGGCTCCAAGGAGTGCCCGGTACCGTCCGGTGGGCCCGGGTGTCCGTCCTCAATCGCCGGACGGGCTGTTTGCGGCCTGGTCTGTGGCCTGCTCCAGGGTTCGCGCAGTCGCCGGTCCAGCGCCATCGACAGCTCCGCCTCCACCACGCTCTTGGCGAGGGGGCGGAGCCGGGTGACGTCCTCGTCCCCGGCGGCATGGGTGCGCAGCAGGTCGGTGAACAGGGTGGCCAGCGCGTCGGCGTGGGCCCGTACCTCGCGGCCCGCCGCCAGTACGGCCGCAAGCGGGACGCCTTCCTTCACCAGCGCGGACGAGACGTCCAGCAGCCGGCGGCTGATGTGGACGATCTCGTCGCCGTCGGTGGCCAGATAGCCGAGATCGAGCGCGGCCATGAGGTTCTCCGCGGTGACCTCGCCCTCGAAGTGGTCGGCGAGCTCCGCCGGTGTGAGGCGGACCGGCGTCTCCTCGGTCGGCTCGCCGAGGCCCAGCACCTCGCCGACGTCCCGGCCGCTCTCGATGGCGGTGGCGAGATCGGCGATGACGCTCAGGGTGTGGCCGCGCTCCAGGAGGGCCGCGATGGTGCGCAGCCGGGCCAGGTGCTGGTCGCTGTACCAGGCGATACGGCCTTCCTTGCGAGGTGGCGGAATCAGTCCGCGCTCGCGGTAGAAGCGCAGGGTGCGCACCGTGATGCCGGCCTCCTTGGCCAGCTCCTCCATGCGGTACTCGCGGGTTTCGCGAACCTTGCGCTGCTCGTCCGTCACGTCCGTCACGTCCGCAAGCCTATGTTGTACCGCCGGTAACTTGTTTGGTTCGGCATCTACCGCTCGGTATCGCGAAGCTCTACTCTCCCCATCATGCCAGTGATTGCTGGCACGGTTCGGCGGAGTCAGCAGGAGTCTGCGGGAGGCGGCGGCATGGGCCAGCACGAACACGTACGGGTGGCGGTGATCGGATCCGGATTCGGTGGCCTCGGTGCCGCGGTCCGGCTGCGCCGCGAAGGGATCACCGACTTCGTCGTCCTGGAGCGGGCGGACTCGGTCGGCGGGACCTGGCGGGACAACAGCTATCCCGGATGCGCCTGCGACGTACCGTCCCACCTCTACTCGTTCTCGTTCGCGCCCAACCCCGACTGGCCGCGCACCTTCTCCGGGCAGGAGCACATCCGCGCCTATCTGGAGCACGTCACCGACACCTTCCGGCTGCGCCCGCACATCCGCTTCGACCACGAAGTGACGATGATGCGCTGGGACGGCGACGAGCTGCGCTGGGAGATCGAGACCTCGGCCGGGACCCTGACGGCGGATGTCGTGGTGTCGGCCACCGGGCCGCTCTCCGACCCGAAGATCCCCGAGATTCCCGGGCTCGCCGACTTCCCCGGCAAGGTCTTCCACTCGGCCCGCTGGGACCACGACTACGACCTGCGCGGAAAGCGCGTCGCGATGATCGGGACCGGCGCGTCCGCGATCCAGATCGTGCCGGCGATCCAGCCGGAGGTCGGGAAGCTGACGCTGTTCCAGCGCACCCCGCCATGGGTGATGCCGCGTATGGACCGGCGGATCAGCGGAGTCGAGCGCTGGCTGCACCGACAGCTGCCGTTCACCGGGACCGCGCGCCGGGGGCTGCTCTGGGGCATCAGGGAGTTGCAGGTCAGCGCGTTCACCAAGCGGCCGAACGAGCTGGGTCTGATCGAGTCGCTCGCCAAGGCCAACATGGCCAAGGCCGTCAAGGACCCGGCGCTGCGGGCGAAGCTGACACCCTCGTACCGCATCGGCTGCAAGCGGATCCTGCTGTCCAGCGAGTACTACCCGGCGATCACCAGGCCCAATGTGGATGTCGTCGCGTCCGGACTGACGGAGGTACGCGGGTCGACGGTCGTCGCCGCTGGGGGTACCTCCCAGGACGGAGTCTCTGGGGGAGGCACGGAGGCGGAGGTCGACGCGATCATCTTCGGGACCGGCTTCCATGTCACCGACATGCCGATCGCCGAGCGGGTGGTCGGCGCCGACGGGAACACCCTCGCCGAGGCGTGGAAGGGCGGCATGGAGTCGTTGCGCGGTGCCACCGCCGCCGGATTCCCCAACTGGATGACGATCATCGGCCCCAACACCGGCCTCGGGAACAGCTCGATGATCCTGATGATCGAGTCCCAGCTGAACTACATGGCCGACTTCATGCGGCAGATCGGCGTCCTCGGAGGCCGGGTGGCGCTCGGCGCGCGGCCGTCCGCCGTCGGCGCGTGGAACCGGCGGGTGCAGGAACGCATGAAGCGCACGGTCTGGAACACGGGCGGCTGCACCAGCTGGTACCTGGACGCGAGCGGCCGCAACACCACCATCTGGCCGGGGACGACAGGGGAGTTCCGGCGCGAGACGCGGGAGGTGGACCTCGCGGAGTACGAGGTGATCCGCCCGCCCCGTACCCGTGCGGCTGCGGCCGGGTCCGCCGGGTCCGCCGGGTCCGCCGGATCCACCGGGTCCGTCGCCGTGACCGTGGGGGAGGAGAGCGCGTGAGCCGCCTGATGAAGAGGACCGGCGCGGCCCCCGCCCCGCCCGTCGCCGAGCGCGAACTGACCGCCCTCTCCGCCGACGGCTCCCGCATCCATGTGGAGCTGCACGGCCCCGAGGGCGCGCCCGCCGTCGTCCTCGCCCACGGCTGGACCTGCTCCACCCACTTCTGGGCGGCGCAGATACGGGACCTGGCCGCCGGTCATCGCGTGATCGCGTACGACCAGCGCGGACACGGGCGTACCCCGGCCGTCGCGAAGGGCGGTCACAGCACCCGCGCCCTCGCCGACGATCTGGAGGCGGTGCTCGCCGCTTCGCTCGAACCCGGCACGAAGGCCGTGCTGGCCGGGCACTCCATGGGCGGGATGACGCTCATGGCGGCCGCCGGACGGCCGAAGTTCGAGGAGCACGCGGCCGCCGCGCTGCTGTGCAGCACCGGCAGCTCGAACCTCGTCGCCGAGTCGCTGGTGGTGCCGATGCGGCCGGGGCGTGCGCGCACGCGGATCACCCGTGCGATCCTCGGCTCGCGCGCCCCGCTCGGTCCGGTCACTCCGCTCTCCAAGCGGATCCTGAGGTACGGGACGATGGGGCCGGGCTCGGCTCCGGAGCGGATCGCCGAGTGCGCGCGCATCGTGCACGCCTGCCCGCGCCCGACCCGGGTGGCCTGGGCGCACGTCCTTGCCGAGCTCGATCTCGACGCGGGCGTGGGGAAGTTGACGGTACCCACGGCCGTCGTCGCGGGCACCGCCGACCGGCTCACCCCGATCGTCCACGCCCGTGGGCTCGCGGCCGCGCTGCCGGAATGCGCGGGCCTCGTCGAACTCGCCGGAATGGGGCACATGACCCCGGTGGAAGCCCCGGAGGCGGTCACCGCTCAGATCCGTACGCTGGTGGACGCTTATGTGAAGAAGGAGACAATCGTGAGCGACGCACGCAATGAGGGGGACGCATGAGCAAGGTCAGCCTCGAAGGACAGGTCGCCGTCGTCACGGGAGCGGCGCGCGGTGTCGGTGAGCTGCTGGCCCGCAAACTGTCCGCGCGCGGGGCCAAGATCGCGCTCGTGGGTCTGGAGCCGGACGAGCTGAAGGCGGTCGCCGGGCGGCTGCACACCGACTGCGACCACTGGCATGCCGATGTCACCGACCACGAGGCGATGGCGCGCGTCGCCCAGGAGGTCAAGGAGCGCTTCGGCAAGGTCGACGTCGTCGTCGCCAACGCGGGTGTGGCGTCCGGCGGTCCGTTCGTGGACTCCGACCCGGAGGCCTGGCGGCGGGTCGTCGAGGTCAATCTGATCGGCAGCGCGGTCACGTGCCGGGCGTTCCTGCCGGTACTGATGGAGAGCCGGGGCTACTTCCTGCAGATCGCCTCGCTCGCCGCGATCACCCCGGCTCCGATGATGACGGCGTACTGCGCGTCCAAGTCGGGCGTGGAGGCCTTCGCGCACAGTCTGCGGGCCGAGGTCGCGTACAAGGGTGTCAGGGTCGGGGTCGGCTATCTGTCCTGGACCGACACGGACATGGTGCGCGGCGCGGACCAGGACGAGGTGATGCGGGAACTGCGGCAGCGGCTGCCGTGGCCGTCGAACCGTACGTATCCGCTCGGGCCCGCCGTCGACCGGATCGTCGCCGGGATCGAGCGGCGCAAGGCGCATGTGTACGCGCAGTGGTGGCTGGGCGGGATGCAGTCGCTGCGTGGCTATCTGCCGGGTCTGATCGCGGCCGTCGGGCAGCGCGAGATGCGGCGCTTCGAGCCGCGGCTGGCCGGGGTCGGCAAGGGACTGGTGGGCGCCGGAGGCGCCGCTGACGAGCAGGAACGCGGCGGGCGTACGGAGCGTTATTGATCGAAATGCGAGCAATGTTGCTGCATGCCAGGCTGGTCGAGGCCCAGGGGGCCGGCAAGGCCCTCTCACCTCTCACACCCTTCTAGGAGTGAACCAGATGGGCATCCAGGACCAGTTCAAGGACAAGTCGGCGCAGCTCAAGGAGCAGGCGCGGCAGAAGCCGGGCAACGCCAAGGAAGAGGCGTCGCAGCGCTCCCAGAAGAAGCGCCCGCAGCAGCAGCGCCCGCAGCAGGAGCGCGGCCGGGAGCAGATGAACGACGAGGCGCGCCGGCTCCAGCAGGAGGCGCAGGACCGCTTCGACCAGGACTACGACGCCTGACGTCAGCGGTCGGCGAAGGGGCGCACCCTGTGCACGGGGTGCGCCCCTTCCGCCTTCTTTCCGTCCTGCGGGGGGCGCCTGTTGGTCCGCCTGCGGGGTCAGGTGCGCGGCGGCAGCTTCGGGCGGCGCAGGTCCGGTACGTCCGCGTACCCGGGAGGCGTTGCCGCGGGGTGCTGTTCGAGCCGGTCGAGGGCGACTTGGACCGCGGTCTCCAGATCGGTGCGCCTGCCCTCGGCCCAGTCGAGCGGGGGGCGTTCCGCGAAGATGTCGGGCGCCACCCCGTGGTTCTCCACCGACCAGCCGTACGCGTCGAACCACGCCGCGTTCATCGGCACGGTGATCACCGTGCCGTCCCCGAGGCGGTGCCGGCCGGTCATCCCGACCACCCCGCCCCAGGTGCGCTGACCCACCACGGGGCCGAGCCCCAGCAGCCGGAACGCCGCAGTGATCATGTCGCCGTCCGACGAGGTCGCCTCGTCCGCGAGCGCGACGACCGGTCCGCGCGGTGCGTTCGAGGTGTACGAGACGGGCTGGGCGTTGCGCGTCAGGTCCCAGCCCAGGATCGGGCGGATCAGCTTCTCGATGACCAGCTCGCTGATGTGGCCGCCCGCGTTGCCGCGTACGTCCACGATCAGCGCCGGCCGGGACATCTCCATCCGCAGGTCCCGGTTGAACTGTGCCCAGCCGGAACCGCCCATGTCCGGGATGTGGAGATAGCCGCACTTGCCGTCGCTGATCTCCCGTACGACGGCACGGCGTTTGGCGACCCAGTCCTGGTAGCGCAGCGGACGCTCGTCCACCAGCGGCACGATCGCGACCCGCCGTGCGTGGCCCTCGCCCTCGGCCAGCTGGAAGGTCAGCTCCACGGTCGTCCCGCCCGCCGCCGACAGCAGCGGATACGGCCCGGTCACCGGGTCGACGGGCCGCCCGTCGACATGGGTCAGCACGGCCCCCTCGCGGATCCCCGTACCGGCCAGCGGGGAGCGTGCCTTGGAGTCCGAGGAGTCACCGGGCAGGATCCGCTTGACGACCCAGCCCTCGTCCCGGCGTACGAAGTTGGTGCCGAGCAGGCCCATCGCCCGCTGGTAGTGCGGCGGTCCCTCGTTGCGGCGCGCGGGGGTGACGTAGGCGTGCGAGGTCCCCAGCTCGCCCAGCACCTCGCGGAGCAGATCGGCGAACTCGTCGGGCGAGGCGACGCGTTCGACCAGCGGGCGGTACAGGTCCAGCACCGAGTCCCAGTCGATGCCGCACATCTGCGGCTCCCAGAAGTACGCGCGGATGAGACGGCCCGCCTCGTCGAACGCACCACGCCACTCCGCCGCCGGATCCACCTCGTGCAGAATCCGGCGCAGATCGATGTAGACGGTCGAGTCGCTGTCGCCGGTCTCGGTCGCGGGCAGCGCGCGCAGCTCGCCGTCGTCCACGACCACCAGCCGCGAGCCGTCCCCGCTCACCGCGAACCAGTCGAGATGCTGGACGAGTTCGGTCTTGCGGGCCTTGGTGATGTCGAAGTGCTCCAGGGTCGGCCGGGGCGAAGGATCGGCCGGGTTCGCGAACGTCTCGCCCAGCGCGCCCGAGATGGGCCAGCGCAGCCAGACCAGACCGCCGCCGCTGACCGGATAGAGCGCGGAGTACTTGGACGCGGACACCGGGAACGGCGTGACCCGGTTCTCCAGGCCCTCCACCTCCACCGTGGCCGCGCCCTCCACGGTGTCGGCCTCCGCCGGATCGAGGCCTCCGGCCGCCGGCCGCCCGTCCGGCAGCAGCGCGAACGGCGACGGGGTCGCCGACGACAGCGGCACCAGATACGGCCGGCAGCCCAGCGGGAACGACAGGTCCCCGGTGTGCACGTCGTAGACCGGGTCGAAGCCGCGCCAGGACAGGAAGGCCAGATAGCGCCCGTCGCGGGTGAAGACCGGATTCTCGTCCTCGAAGCGGCCGTTGGTGACATCGACGACCGTACGGGGGCCGGAACCGTCTATCCGGGCCATCTTGATCTGCCGCAGGGAACGTCCGATGCCCGGATGCGACCAGGTCAGCCAGTCTCCGAGGGGGGAGAAGGCGAGATCGCGCACGGGCCCGTTGTCGGACCTGACCAGCTCGATGACCTCCGCGGCGGACTCCTCCGCGCCCTCGCCGACAGCCGTCTCTTCGGACAGGTCGATCAGCAGCAGCCGTCCGTCGTGCGAGGCGATCGCGAGCCGCTGCCCGGCCGGGTCCGCCTTGAGCTCCAGCACCCGTCCGAGCTCCCCGGAGGCCAGCCGGCGCGGTGCACCGGCACCGCTCGCCCGGGGCAGGTACGCGATCTCGATCGCGTCCTCGCCGTCCGCGTCCGTGACGTACGCGACCTGACCGCCGCTGCCGAGCATCTCCGGCAGCCGCACCCGCACGCCGGGGGTGTCGGCGATGGTCCGCGCCGGGCCGTCGCGGTGCGTGAGCCAGTACAGACTCCCGCGTACGGAGACGGCGCTGGCCCGGCCCGTCGTGTCGACGGAGAGGCCGTCGACGTGGTTGGCGGCCGGGACCTGGTAGCGACGCCGTCCGGCGCGCGGGCCGCCGAGCCGTACCTCCAGCTTCCGCGGCTCCGCGTCCGCCGCCAGGTCGTCGACGATCCACAGTTCGCCGGCGCACTGGTAGACGACCCGGCGGCCGTCGCTGGAGGCGTGCCGGGCGTAGAAGGCGTCGTGGTCGGTGTGGCGGCGCAGGTCCGCGCCGTCGGGCAGGCAGGAGTAGAGATTCCCGACGCCTTCGTGGTCGGAGAGGAACGCGATGCGGCCGCCCACGAACATGCAGCAGTCCAGATGGCCCCCGATGTCGGGCAGCAGCCGCTCCCCGAGCAGATACAGCCGCCCCATCGCCCCGCCCCGGTACCGCTTCCACGAGGCCGGCTCGTGCGGCGGCTTTCCGGTGAGCAGAAGGGTGCTGTGCTTGCCGCCGACATCGGCGACCGCGATGTCGGCGACGGGTCCCCACGGGAGGCGTTTGCCGGGGTCGCCGTCGGTGGGCACCTTGTAGGCCCAGGAGAAGTACGAGAACGGCTGGCCGTGCGAGGAGACGGCGAGGATGTTGCCGTCCGGGTCCCAGCCGCACACCCGGGTGTCGGTGGACCCCCAGTAGCTGAGCCGCCGTCCGGGGCCGCCGTCGACCGGCACCAGATGGATCTCGGGATCGAGGCTGCGCCAGGTCGTGTAGGCGATATGGCGTCCGTCGGGCGAGAAGCGGGGGTGGCCGACCCGGGTGCGGTCCACGGTCACCCGCCAGGCGCGGCCCGGTGCGTGGCCCTCGGGGACGAGGGGCGCGACCCACAGGTCGTCCTCGGCCGCGAAGCACAGCAAGTCGTCGTGCAGATGCGGAAAACGGAGGTACGCGAGGTCTTCACTCACCTTCCAATGCTTTCCGCGCCGGAGGGGTGCGGCAACTTGTGGGGCGACTTGTGGACGGGTTCTGTGGCCCAGGACACGTACGAAACGGTTTCGTTTCGCTGGATCCGGGGGTATCTTCGTACTGTACGAAACCGTTTCGTTCGGGAGGCAGGTATGGCAGCGGCACGCAGCAGGCTCACGCCGGAGCGCGAGGCCGAGCTGTACGACGCCGTGCTCGACCTCCTGCGTGAGGTCGGCTACGACGCCCTCACCATGGACGCCGTCGCGGCCCGTACCCGCTCCAGCAAGGCCACCCTCTACCGCCAGTGGGGGGGCAAGCCGGAGTTGGTCGCCAGGGCGATGCGGCACAGCACACCGGTCGATGTCTCGGCCATCGACACCGGCAGTCTGCGCGGCGACTTCCACGAGATGGTGGCGCGCTCGGACGACTGCCAGATGGAGCGGGACACGGCGCTGATGCGAGGCCTCGCCCGAGCCGTCCATGAGAACGAAGATCTGCTGAAGGCACTGCGCGAACTGTTCATCGAACCCGAGATGACCGGACTCGACGCGATGCTGCAGCGGGCGATCGACCGCGGTGAGCTCGCCGCGGACAATCCCGCACTGAAGTTCCTCTCGCACATGCTGGTCGGCGCCTTCATCGCCCACCCGCTGATCCAGGATCAGCCCATGAACCAGGGCTTCCTGGGCGAATACCTCGACGCCGTGGTGCTCCCCGCGCTGGGCGTCCGATGACCTCGGACCGCAACCGCGGCCGCGAGGCCGGGGGCTGACCCCCGGAGCGGCAACACCAGGACACGACGGTCTCCCCGCCGTCGGCGTTCGAGCCTCCGGCCCGTCGTCAGGGCCGGGAGCCCGGGGATCGTCCCCCGGAAAGCACAGCTCAAGCCCCACCTGACGCGCCCCGCTCACGTCGTCGGGCTGGTCATGCCTGCCCTCTTGTTGTCCCAACGACCTGACCGGGAGTCCGTACTCGTGGCCACGTTCCTGTACAAACTCGGGCGGTTCGCCTTCCGGCGCCGCCGACTTGTCGCCCTGATCTGGGTGGCGCTGTTCGCGATCGCCGGTTTCGGCGCGGCCTCCGCGCCCACCGCCACGTCCAACTCGTTCTCCATCCCGGGAACGGAGGCCCAGAAGGCCTTCGACCTCCTTGAGGAGCGCTTCCCCGGGATGAACGCCGCCGGCGCCACGGCGCGGGTCGTCTTCAAGGCTCCCGACGGCGGGAAGATGACCGACCCGGCCAACAAGGCCCAGGTCATGAAGGTCGTCGCCGACCTCAGGTCCGGCTCGGACGAGGTCGCCTCGGTCGTCGACCCGTACCAGGCCAAGGCGATCAGCCGGGACGGCACCGTCGCCTACACCCAGGTCTCGTACAAGGTCAGCGGCATGGAGCTGACCGAGAAGACCCGGGAGGCGCTCACCGGAGCGGGCGAGGAGGCGAAGGCCGCCGGGCTGACCGTCGAGATCGGCGGTGACGCGCTGCAGGCCGCACCCGAGACCGGTGCCTCCGAGGTCATCGGTGTCGCCATCGCCGCCGTCGTGCTGCTGATCACCTTCGGTTCGCTCGTCGCGGCCGGGCTGCCGCTGCTCACCGCCATCATCGGTGTCGGTATCGGTGTCTCCACCATCACCGCCCTTGCGAACGTGCTCGACCTCGGCTCCACCACCGCCACGCTCGCGACGATGATCGGCCTCGCGGTCGGCATCGACTACGCGCTGTTCATCGTCTCCCGCTACCGCGCCGAACTGGCCGAGGGGCGGGAGCGCGAGGAAGCCGCGGGACGGGCCGTCGGCACCGCGGGCTCGGCCGTCGTCTTCGCCGGACTGACCGTCGTCATCGCCCTCGTCGGCCTCGCCGTCGTCAACATCCCGATGCTCAGCAAGATGGGATTCGCCGCCGCCGGTACGGTCGCGATCGCCGTCCTCATCGCGCTCACCCTGATACCGGCGCTGCTCGGCTTCGCCGGCAAGCAGGTCCTCGGCCGCAAGGTCCGCAAGAACAAGGCCGTCAGCAGCGACAAGCCCAACATGGGCACCCGCTGGGCGAGGTTCGTGCTGCGCCGCCCGGTCGCCGTGCTGCTGCTCGGTGTCCTCGGCCTCGGTGCTGTCGCCGTCCCCGCCGGGTCGCTGGAGATGGGTCTGCCGGACGACGGCTCCCAGCCCACCAGCACCACCCAGCGCAAGGCGTACGACCTGCTGTCCGACGGGTTCGGGCCCGGCTTCAACGGCCCGCTGCTCGTCGTCGTCGACGGCGGCAAGGCCACGGCGGACCGTACCGCCAAGGACATCCAGAAGCTCGACGGCGTCGTGGCCGTCACCCCCGCCACGTACAACAAGGCGGGTGACACGGCGATGATCACCGTCATCCCGAAGGAGCGGCCCAGCTCCACCGGGACCGAGAAGCTCGTCCACACCATCCGGGACACCAGTGGCGACAACGTCCACGTCACCGGCGCCACCGCGATGAACATCGACTTCTCGCAGCGGATGAACGACGCGCTCCTGCCCTACCTGGCGCTCGTCGTCGGCCTCGCGTTCCTGCTGCTGATGGTCGTCTTCCGGTCCGTCCTCGTCCCGCTCAAGGCGGCGCTCGGCTTCCTGCTCTCGGTGGTCGCCGCTCTCGGCGCGGTCGTCGCGGTCTTCCAGTGGGGCTGGCTCGGCTCGCTCTTCGGCGTCGAGCAGACCGGCCCGATCATGTCGATGATGCCGATCTTCATGGTGGGTGTCGTCTTCGGTCTGGCCATGGACTACGAGGTCTTCCTGGTCACGCGGATGCGTGAGGCGTACGTCCACGGCGAGCGGCCGGGCCAGGCGATCGTGACCGGCTTCCGGCACGGCGCCCGCGTGGTCACCGCCGCCGCGGTGATCATGATCGCGGTCTTCGCGGGCTTCATCGGGTCGAGCGAGCAGATGGTGAAGATGATCGGCTTCGGCCTCGCGATCGCCGTCTTCTTCGACGCCTTCGTGGTCCGCATGGCGATCGTGCCGGCGGTGCTGGCGCTGCTCGGACGGCGGGCCTGGTGGCTGCCGCGCTGGCTGGACCGGGCGCTGCCGAGAGTGGACGTGGAGGGTGAGCAGCTGCGGAAGAACGACGCGGCGGCCGCCGGCTCCGACGACGAGCGCGAGCTGGTGCGCGTCTGATCACCTGGACCCGTCGAGGGTCCCCGTCGGGTGGCCGTGTCCGTCACGTGGTGGCGGGCGCGGCCGCTTCCGCGTAGCAACGGCGCAGGAAGCGCACGAGACGGCGGGTGTCGAACTGGATCACCGCGACACCTTCCGGCGAGTGGAACTCGACCACCACCTGGGCACGGCCGCACGGCCAGACCGCGACATCGCCGCGGCGCGCGGGGGCGCGCAGACCGGTCTCCAGCAGCTCGCGCGGGAAGCTCCATTCGATACCGCTCGGGAAGACGAAGCGGACCTTGGCGGGGTCCCGCTCGGGTTCGTAGCGGAGGGCGACGTGCACCGACCGGTACTGCGGGGCGTCGTTGACGATCCGGGCCTTCACGCGCTCTTCGACAGAGGGGCTCTCGACAGCGGGGGACATCGATCGGCTCCTCACATTTGGTGCTGTTTGTCCTCTAATGTCGCATATTCTCGGGCGAGAGGCCCACGCGGGGGGCTCACTCCTGTCGTTCGGGCGCTCTTGCAAAGAGTTCGCAACAGGGCGCATCATCGGACGGTTGACCAGCCAGGTCCTGTCCGGGCGATCTTCGAGGACCAGGCCGCGGCGTCAGATGCGGTACATCGCAAGGCGGAGGATCGCCCTCGTACTGGACGTACTTGGGCGACTCCGACAACGCAGCGAGGTGCCGTAGCTGTCGTCGCGGCCCCGACAAGATCGCCCGGACAGGGCCTAGGCCCACCGGCCTGACCCCGAAAGCGGAGCCCGCCATGCATGTCCCCGACGGATTCATCAACCTGCCCGTCTCCGCCGCGGCGGGAGTCGTGGCGGCCGGTGCCGTCGCCGTCTGCCTGCGCGGCGCCCGTCGTGAGCTCGGGGGGACCGCCGTCCCCGCCATAGGCCATGGGGGAGAGCGGACCGCACCGCTGGCCGGTCTTGTCGCCGCCTTCATCTTCGCCGTGCAGATGCTCAACTTCCCGGTCGCGGCCGGTACGAGCGGTCATCTGCTGGGCGGCGCACTGGCGGCGATCCTCGTCGGGCCCTGTACGGGTGTGCTGTGCGTCGCCGTCGTCCTGCTGCTCCAGGGCATCCTCTTCGCGGACGGCGGCCTCACCGCGCTCGGCGTCAACATCACGGTGATGGGCGTGGTCACCGTCGTCGCCGCGTACGCGCTCTTCCGCAGCCTCGTCAGGGTCCTGCCGCGCGGCCGCCGCTCGGTGACCGCCGCCTCCTTCGTCGCGGCCCTGGTCTCCGTACCGGCTGCGGCCGCCGCCTTCACCCTGATCTACGCGATCGGCGGCACGACGGACGTACCGATCGGCAAGGTCCTCAGCGCGATGGTCGGCGTACACGTCCTGATCGGTATCGGCGAGGCCGTGATCACGATGCTGACGATCGGTGCCGTCATCGCCGTGCGCCCCGACCTCGTGTACGGCGCGCGCGGGCTCTCCACGCCGCTCAAGCTGCGCGTCGGCGGCGAACTGGTGGACGCCGAGCCGACTGCCGAGCCGGCCGCCGCGCCCGCGCACGACACCCGGTCCCCGCGCCCCCTATGGATCGCGGGCCTGGTGACCTCCCTGGTGCTGGCCGGTTTCGTCTCCTTCTACGCCTCCTCTAGCCCCGACGGCCTGGAGAAGGTCGCCGCCGACAAGGGCATCGACAAGAACGTCGAGGACCACGCGGCGGCCGGCTCCCCGCTCGCCGACTACGGCGTCAAGGACGTCGAGAACGCGCGGGTCTCCGGCGGTCTGGCGGGTGTGATCGGCGTAGGCGCGACCGTCGCGGTCGGCAGCGGCGTCTTCTGGGCGGTCAAGCGCCGCCGGCGGGACGAACCGATGGCCGAGGCTGCGAAGGAAACCGTCTGAGATGGGTGCAGGCCACGCCCACAAGCTCTACCGGCACGGGCACTCGCCGGTGCACGCCCTGCCGCCACACTGCAAGATCGCCGCGGCGCTGGGCTTCGTCCTGGTCGTGGTCTCCACCCCGCGCGAGGCGGTCTGGGCCTTCGGTCTGTACGCCGTGCTGCTGGGCGTGGTCACCGCGGTGGCCCGCGTCCCGGCGGGCTTTCTGCTCCGCCGGCTGCTGATCGAGATCCCGTTCGTCGCCTTCGCGCTGCTCATGCCCTTCGTGGTGCCGGGCGGGCGGACCGAGTGGCTCGGGATCTCCCTCTCCGTCCCCGGACTGTGGGGCGCCTGGAACATCCTCGCCAAGGGGACGCTGGGCGTCGCCGCTTCCGTACTGCTCGCCTCGACCACCGAGCTGCGCTCCCTGCTGCTCGGTCTGCAGCGTCTCAGACTGCCGCCGCTGATGGTGCAGATCGCGTCCTTCATGATCCGCTACGGCGATGTGATCACCGACGAGCTGCGGCGCATGTCCATCGCCCGCCGCTCGCGCGGCTTCGAGGCGCGCGGCGTCCGCCACTGGGGCGTGCTCGCCAAGTCCGCGGGCGCGCTCTTCATCCGTTCCTACGAGCGCGGTGAGCGGGTGCATCTGGCCATGGTCAGCCGCGGCTACGCGGGGACCATGCCGGTGATCGACGAGGTGACCGCGTCCCGCGCGCAGTGGGCGTACGCCGGCGCGCTCCCGCTCTCGGCACTCGCCGTCTGTCTGCTTGGCTGGACCCTATGACCTCGCTCCCCGCGGCCGCCGTCCCGCCGTCCCTCGAAGTGCGCGGCCTCGCGTACGCCTACCCCGACGGCCACCAGGCCCTCTTCGGTGTCGATCTGACCGTCGCGCGCGGTGAGCGGGTCGCCCTGCTCGGGCCGAACGGGGCCGGCAAGACGACCCTCGTCCTCCACCTCAACGGCATCCTCACCGGTGGCGCCGGCTCGGTCACTGTCGCCGGGCTGCCCGTCGGCAAGCAGCACACGGCCGAGATCCGCCGCAAGGTCGGCATCGTCTTCCAGGACCCCGACGACCAGCTGTTCATGCCGACCGTGCGCGAGGACGTCGCCTTCGGGCCGGCGGCGGCCGGGATGCGCGGCGCGGAGCTGGAGGAGCGGGTACGCAAGGCGCTCGACCAGGTCGGCATGGCCGAGTACCTCGAACGCCCGCCGCACCACCTCTCCTTCGGTCAGCGCCGCCGGGTCGCGGTCGCGACCGTCCTCGCGATGGAGCCGGAGATCCTCGTCCTCGACGAGCCCTCGTCCAATCTCGACCCCGCCTCGCGCCGCGAGCTCGCCGACATCCTGCGGTCGTTGGACGTCACCGTGCTGATGGTCACGCACGATCTGCCGTACGCGCTGGAGCTGTGCCCGCGCTCGGTGATCCTCAGCGAGGGCGTGATCGCGGCCGACGGCCGTACCCAGGACCTGCTCGGCGACGCGGAACTGATGGGCGCGCACCGGCTGGAGCTGCCGTTCGGCTTCGATCCGCGTGCAGTGACAACGGGTGCCCCGTACTGAGCCGAGTCCGTGACCGACCCGGAATCCGGGCACGCCCGACCACGTTGCACCATGGGTACAAGCGACGATCGGGACAGGAAACGGGGAGCGTGGACGTGGACGTCCGGGGCACGGTGGCGGACGGCTTCGAGCCGGTCCGGGACGCCTTCGTACGCAACTTCGAGCAGCGCGGGGAGCGCGGGGCGGCGGTCGCCGTCTACCGCGACGGCGTGAAGGTCGTCGACCTGTGGGCCGGGACCCGGGACGTCGACGGGACCGACCCGTGGGCCGTGGACACCGCCCAGGTCGTCCGCTCGGCGACCAAGGGCTTCGCCGCGGCCGTACCGCTGCTGCTGCACCAGCGCGGGCAGCTCGACCTGGACGCGCCGGTGGGGACGTACTGGCCGGAGTTCAAGGCGGCGGGCAAGGAGCGGGTGCTCGTACGGCATCTGCTGTCCCACCGGGCCGGGCTGCCCGTGCTCGACCGCCCGCTCACCGTCGCGGAGGCCACCGACGGTTCGTCCGGGGCACGGGCCGTCGCCGCTCAGGCCCCGGCCTGGGAGCCGGGCACCGACCACGGGTACCACGCGCAGACCTACAGCTGGCTGCTGTCCGAACTCGTCCGCCGGGTCACCGGCCGCACCATCGGGCGCTGGACGGCGGAGGAGATGGCCCGCCCGCTGGGCCTGGACTTCTGGATAGGGCTGCCCGCCGACGAGGCCCACCGGGTCGGCCGGCTCGGCCCGGTCGAGGAACCGCCCACGGCGGCCGGCGGCGGACTGAAACTGCGGCCCAAGCGGTCCGTGTCCGAGGCCTACCGAGACCCGGACTCCCTCACCCGTCGGGCCTTCGGCGCGATAGACCCGCTGCCCGACGAGAACGACCCGCTCTACCGTGCCGCCGAACTCCCCGCCTCCAACGGCATCTCCACCGCCCGCGCACTGGCCCGCTTCTACGCGGCGACGATCGGCGAGGTCGACGGCCACCGCCTCTTCGCCCCCGCCACCGTCACCCTCGCCCGCACCGAGGAGTCGGCCGGCCCCGACCGGGTCCTGGTCGTCGGCACCCGCTTCGGCCTCGGCTACATGCTGCACGGCCCGGCCTCGCCGCTGCTCGGCACCGGCTCCTTCGGCCACCCGGGCCGCGGTGGATCGCTGGGCTTCGCCGACCCGGAGTCGGGCATCGCGCTCGGGTACGTCACGAACGGCATGCGCAAGGGGGTCACGGCGGATCCGCGTGCACAGGCTCTGGTGCGGGCGGTCCGCTCCGCGACATGATCGACGGGGTGCTTTCCGGGGGCACCGTTCCGGAGAGCGGCTGCGCCGCGGGTCCGACCCCGGCAGGCGCTGCCGGCCGGGGTGACCGTGTCCGCATCGCGAAGGGAGTACCGTGGATCGTTTCGAGGGCTACGGCGTACTGATCACCGGAGCGGCACAGGGCATCGGCGAGGCGACCGCGCGCAGACTGGCATCCGAGGGCGCCCGTGTCCTGGTCACCGACCGGGACGGCGAGCGTGCCGCGGCCACCGCCCGGACGATCCCGCGCGCCGCCTCCTTCCCCTGTGACGTGACCGACCGCGACGCCGTCGAGGCGGCCGTGGCGTACGCCGTCGAGCAGTTCGGCACCCTCGACGTCCTCGTCAACAACGCCTACACCTGCGCCCTCGACACCCCGCTCTTCGAGGACCAGCCCGACGACACCTGGCAGCAGGACCTCGACACGGTCCTCACCGGCGCCTTCCGGTGCGCCCGCGCCGCGCTGCCGCACCTAGTGCCCCTCCCGGCAAGCTTTGCCCTGTCGCGCCGCCCGGCTGGCCGCGTCGGCACCCCGGACGACATCGCGGTGGCCGTGGCGTTCCTGGCCTCTTCCGACGCGTCCTGGATCACCGGCACGAGCCTGCGGGTGGACGGGGGTCTGCTGGCGGTGAACACGGGCTTCATGCCGGTCGTTTCGGACGGCTGAACGACCGCCGTCGTCAGCCCGCCCGCAGCATCAGGCCGATCCCGACCACCATCAGTCCCGCCGCCGCGATCCGCGGACCCCCGAAGCGCTCCTTGAAGAAGAGCGCGCCGATGGCGGCGCCGACGATGATCGAGGATTCGCGCAGCGCTGCGATCGGGGCCAGGGGCGCACGGGTCTGGGCCCACAGGACCAGCCCGTACGCGAAGATGGCCAGCACCGCGCCGAGGAGGCCACGGGCCGCGTGCGGGCGCAGGCGGGGGAGCAGCTCGCCACGGAGGCGGTGGTAGGCGTAGGCCGGGACGAGGATGCCCTCCAGGGTCATCAGCCAGGCGATGTAGCTGACGGACGAGCCGGAGGCGCGGACGCCGATGCCGTCGACGACCGTGTACGCCGCGATCGACAGGCCCGTAGCGACGGCGGCCAGCAGGGCGGGCCAGTGGGGGGTGGAGCCCCTGATGCCCCACAGGGCCACGCCCACCAGCCCCGCGGAGGCGACCGCGACGCCGGTCAGCTGCCAGGAGCCCAGGGTCTCGTCGACGAAGACGACCGCGAGGACGGTGACGACCAGCGGGGCCGTGCCGCGCGCGATCGGGTACATCTGGCCGAAGTCGCCCAGGCTGAACGACCGCATCAGCAGCGCCTGGTAGCCGACGTGGAGCAGGGCCGACGCGACGAGCCAGGGCCAGGCGGCAGGCCGTGGCAGCGGGGTGAAGCAGGCAGTCACCGCGCCGATCACCGCCGCCCCGCCGCCGATGAGCGTGAAGGCGATCAGCTGGTCCTTGATGGTGTGGGCCAGCGCGTTCCAACAGGCGTGCGTGACGGCGGCTGTCAGGACCGCCGTCGCGACCAGAAGGCTCACGCGGTGCGCTCGCGAACGTCCGCCACCGTGGCCCCGGAGTGGGAGATCACGGATCTGGGGTCGAGCGGGAACACCGTGTGCGGGGTCCCGGCGGCGGCCCAGACCACGGCGTGGTCGAGGAGCCCGCGGTCGGCCAGCACCCTGGTCTTCGTCCTGTGCCCGAAGGGCGGTACGCCGCCGATCGCGTATCCCGTCGTCTCGCGCACCAGGTCCGCGTTCGCCCGCTTGACCGCCGACGCGCCCAGCTCATGTCGTACCCGCTCCACGTCCACCCGCGAGGAGCCGTCCATCAGCACCAGCACCGGCACCCCGTCCGCCTCGAAGATCAGCGATTTGACGATCTCGCTGACATCGCAGCCGATGGCGGCGGCCGCCTCGGCCGCCGTACGCGTGGCGTGGGGGAAGCGGACGACCTCGACCTCCAGGTCCAGCTCGCGCAGGGCCTCCGCGAACCGGGGATGGGCATGGGTCTCAGGAGTGCTCATGGCCCGTCACGCTAGCGGTAGCTGTACGGGCCATGCGACCGCGTTTCGGCGGGACCACCTCGCGCCGGACCACCTCGCGCCGGGCCGCCTTTCGCCGGGCTGCGTCTCGGCCGGCCCTCTTCGCGCGGGACTGCCTTTCGGCCGGACCACCTCTCCGCCGGGCTGCCTTTCGGCCGGGAACGGACCGGCTCCCCTGCCGCTCCGTTCCCTGCCGCTCCGTTCCCGGCAGCACCGGCTCAGCGCGCCTTCAGCACCGACGCCACCACCGGCCCCGCGGCGTCCCCGCCATGCCCGGCGGCCTGCACCACCGCGGCCGCCGCCAGGTCCTCGGAGAACCCGGCGAACCAGCTGTTGGACGTGGCCTGGCCGTCCACCTCCGACGACCCGGTCTTCGCGCCCTTGTCACCGCCGACGCCGGCCATCGCCCTGGCCCCCGTACCCCAGTTCGCGGTCGCCCGCATCATGTCCCGCAGCTGACGCCAGACCGAGCCCGACAGCGGCCGGGTCGCGGTGGCCAGTTCGCGGTCGTCCAGCGAACGCGGCACGATGACCGGCTGCTTGAAGCCGCCGTTCTTCGCCGTCGCCGTGATGGAGGCGATGTTGAGCGCGTTCATCTGGACCGTGCCCTGCCCGATGTACTGCGCCGCCGCCTCGCCGCCGCTCGCCTCGGGCACGCTGCCGTCGACGGTCGGCACCCCGGTCTGCCAGTCGAGCCCGATGCCGAAGCTGTCGCGCGCGATGCTCGCCAGCGCGGCGTCGTCGTCGACCTCGTCGATCTGCTTGATGAACGCGGTGTTGCAGGAGCGCGCGAAGCTCTCCGTGAACGTGCCCTTCGGGATGTGGAAGTTGTCCAGGTTGTGGAAGGTCCGGCCCTGGTACATCACATCCTTCGGGCACTCCGCCTTCCGGTCCGCGGCCACCAGACCCTTGTCCAGCAGCAGCGCGGCCGTCACGATCTTCATCGTCGAGCCGGGCGCCTGCTTGCCGCGCAGCGCCGCGTTGAAGCTGTCCTTGCGGTTGTTGGCCACGGCACGGATCTCACCCGTGCTCGGTCTTATGGCGACGACCGACGCCTCGCTGTACCGTTTCACCGCCTTCTCGGCGGCGGCCTGGACGTCCGCGTCCAGGGTGGTCGGCAGCTCGCCCGGCTCGCCCTTGGAGAGCGTCAGGAGCGTCGTGTCCGGCGAGTCGGCGCCGCCGCTGATGACCAGCTCCACCCCCGCCTTGCCACCGGCCTTCTCGCCGTACTTCTGCCGCAGTTCGTCCAGCACCGGCCCGAGCGAGGGGTACTTCTCCTTCGTCAGCTCCTCGCCGTTGCGGTCGACCGCCTTGATCGGGGGCGCGGCCGCGGGGCCCGTCTTGAGCTGCTCGTTCTTGCCGAGCTGCGGATGAATCACGGAGGGCGTCCAGTCGACGAGCGGCCGCCCGGTGGTCACTCCGCGCACGACGGTGAGTTCGGAGGCGTACGTCCAGGGCTTGCTCTGCCCTTCGTACGAGACCGTGCCGCTGACCGTGAACGGCACCTTCGCGCCGGCCGCCGCCCCCTGCTTCATCCTCACATCGGTGACATGCGCGCTCTCCTGGTACGAGGCGATGGTGGGCTCCGCGTCCGCCGCGTTGTTGGTGAGCTGCGCGGCGAGCGGTGCCTCGCCTCCCGCCCACGCCGCGAGAAAGTCCTTCGCCGTCGTACGGATCTCGTCGGCGCTCAGCGGCCCCGACTTCGGCGCGGATGCGGACTTGGTCTCCGGACCGCCGCCGTTCCCTCCCCCGTTCAGCACGTTGTACGCGCCGTAGCTCACTCCGCCGGCGAACAGGACAAACACCCCGCCGATGATGGCGACCTTGGCTCCACTGCGCATTTCTGAGGTCCCTCCCCGTGTCCCCTGTTGCCTTCACGGTAGGTGGCAGTTGTGACGGGAGAGACGGTCGTTACCGGAATGTGCCGTCGGCAGGGTGGGACACCGGGTAGTGCACACCCCATGAACAACCCGCGCTTCATCGAACGGACCGGGCCCGCGGGCGCTGCCCCGCGTCAGGTCTGGTACGCGTCCTACGGCTCCAACATGCACCTGGACCGTCTGTCGTACTACGTCACGGGCGGACGGCCGCCGGGCGCGTCCAGGACCTGCCCGGGCTGCCGGGACCGGCGTGCGCCGACGGCGTCCGTGCCGGTGGAGCTCCAGGGCGTCCTGTACTTCGCCACCCGGTCCCCGGTGTGGAACGGCGGCAGAGCCTTCTACGACCCCGAGACGCAGGGCCGGGTCCGTGCCAGGGCCCATCTGGTCACGGCCGGACAGTTCGCCGACATCGCGGCCCAGGAGATGTACCGGGAGCCGGGGGCGGACCTGGACCTCACCGAGGCGTTGAGCCGCGGCACGGCGCTCCTGGGGCCGGGGCGCTACGAACGGCTCGTCTGCTCAGGAACCCTCGACGGCGTGCCGGTGCTCACCTTCACTGCCCCCTGGGGACTCCACGACGTCCCATGGGAGAAGCCCTCCGCAGGCTATCTGCGGCACCTGTGCGCCGGCCTGCTGGAGACCGCCGCATGGCAGCCGGCCGGTATCGCCGCGTACCTGGCGGCCTCCCCGGGTGCCACCGGACACTGGAGCGCCCGGGACATCGCCGCCCTCATGCCGGACGACGCACCCGGGCCCGCGCCGCACGGCTAGAACGTGGTCCGAACAGCAACTCGCACCCGGCGCATGAGGCCAACCGCCCTGTTGGACCGCACATGAAGCCGCCGATTGCCGTGCTGCCCGGAGCAGGCCCGACACCTGCAGCTGCCGGGCCCACCATCATGCCTTCTACACCCAGGTGTCCAGCCACATCCGCCCGCGCCACTCGTCCATCGGGATCGGCTGCCCGGTGTAGACCGGCCAGAAGTAGATGAAGTTCCAGATGATCAGCAGCACCAGCACTCCGGCCCCCACCGCGCCGAACGTCCTGCGGCGTTCGTCCGACCCCGGTGGGCCGACGATCGCGCCGATCATCATCGTGACCGCGAGACAGAGGAACGGCACGAAGACGACCGCGTAGAAGAGGAAGATCGTGCGCTCCTGGTAGAAGAACCACGGCACCCAGCCCGCCGCCACCCCGCAGGCGATCGCGCCCGCCCGCCAGTCGCGGCGGAAGGCCCAGCGCCACAGCACGTACGCGAGCGCGAAGCACGCGGCCCACCACAGCAACGGGGTGCCGATCGCCAGGACCTCGCGGGCGCACTTCTCCGTGGCCGTCACCGGGCAGCCGGCGGTGCCCGGGGCCGGGTCCTCGTAGAAGTACGAGACGGGACGGCCCAGCACGAGCCAGCTCCACGGATTGGACTGGTACGTGTGACCCGAAGTGAGGTTGACGTGGAAGTCGTACACCTCGGTCTCGTAGTGCCAGAGGCTGCGCAGCCAGTCGGGCAGCCAGGTCCAGGCCCCGCCGCGCCCCTCGTTCTGCGCCCAGTCCCGGAAGTAGCCCTTGTCGGTGACGATCCAGCCCGTCCAGGAAGCGACGTACGTGACGATCGCGACCGGCACCGTCGAGACGAACGCGGGCAGGATGTCGCGCCGCAGGACCGCCTGGTACGGGCGCACCGCACCCGCGGTGCGCCGGGCGCCCGCGTCCCACAGGACGGTCATCAGGCCGAACGCGGCCAGGATGTACAGCCCGTTCCACTTGGTCGCGAAGGCCAGGCCGAGCATGACACCGGCCGCGATCCGCCACGGCCGCAGACCCAGGCGCAGGTTCTCCGCGATCCTTGCGTCCGGCCGCAGCACGCCCTCCGCGTCCACCGGCAGCGCGGCGGCCAGCTTCGACCGTGCCCGGTCGCGGTCGATGAGGAGGCAGCCGAAGGCCGCCAGCACGAAGAACATCAGCACCTGGTCGAGCAGCGCCGTGCGGCTCATCACGAAGTGCAGACCGTCCACGGCGAGCAGCGCGCCCGCCAGACACCCCAGGAACGTCGAGCGGAACAGTCGGCGGCCGATCCGGCAGAGCATCAGCACGGACAGCGTGCCGAGCACGAACACCATGAAGCGCCAGCCGAACGGCGTGAACCCGAACAATTGCTCGCCGAGTCCGATGATCCATTTGCCGACCGGCGGATGCACCACATAGCCGGGGTCCACCGGGATCGTGACCGCGTCCGGATTCTTCAGAATCGACTTGTCGATGTCTTTCGGCCAGGAGCCCTCGTACCCCTGGTTGATCAGCGCCCAGGCGTCCTTGGCGTAGTACGTCTCGTCGAATATCACCGCCTTGGGGCTGCCGAGATGCCAGAACCGCAGCACCCCGGCCACCAGCGCCACCAGCAGCGGGCCGCCCCAGGCTGTCAGTCGCTCCACCACCCGGGCCGCCCCCGGCGGGACGATGAGCAGCGACCACAGCCGGTCGGAGGGCCGGGTGTACGGCGGGACGAGCCGGTCGCGCAGTCCGATGCCGGGCCGCGGCACATGGCCGAATCTGCGCAGGCGCTGCTGCCAGGAGGGCGGCTGTTCAGCGGCGTCCTGGCCCTGCAGGGCCTGTGGGGCAGTACTGGTCACCGCGCCATCGTAGGGAACGCGTCTGTGCGTGGCGTGTCTCCCCGCCCTGCGAGGATGGCTCCTGTGACTGGATCGGTGACTGGAACGCTCGTACTCGCAGGGACGCCCATCGGCGATGTGGCGGACGCGCCGCCGCGGCTGGCGGCCGAGCTGGAGACCGCCGATGTGGTCGCCGCGGAGGACACCCGGCGGCTGCGCCGGCTCACCCAGGCGCTCGGGGTGCACACCCGCGGCCGGGTCGTGTCGTACTTCGAGGGCAACGAGTCGGCCCGGACGCCCGAGCTCGTGGAGGCGCTGGAGGGCGGCGCACGGGTACTGCTGGTGACCGATGCCGGTATGCCGTCCGTGTCCGACCCGGGCTACCGGCTGGTCGCCGCGGCGGTCGAGAAGGACATCAAGGTCACCGCCGTCCCCGGCCCCTCCGCGGTGCTGACCGCACTCGCGTTGTCAGGGCTGCCCGTGGACCGCTTCTGCTTCGAGGGGTTCCTGCCGCGCAAGGCCGGCGAGCGGCTCGGCCGGTTGCGCGAGGTCGAGGGCGAGCGCCGTACGCTCGTCTACTTCGAGGCACCGCACCGCCTCGACGACACGCTGGCCGCCATGGCCGAGGTGTTCGGCGCGGACCGCAGGGCGGCCGTCTGCCGTGAGCTGACCAAGACGTACGAGGAAGTGAAGCGCGGCGGTCTCGGCGAGCTGGCGGCCTGGGCCGCCGAGGGCGTGCGCGGTGAGATCACCGTCGTCGTGGAGGGCGCCCCGGCCCCCCGGCCCGGCGACCTGGACGCGGGCGAGCTGGTGCGCCGGGTGCGGGTGCGCGAGGAGGCGGGGGAGCGGCGCAAGGAAGCGATCGCGGCGGTCGCGGCCGAGGCGGGCGTACCCAAGCGGGAGGTCTTCGACGCGGTCGTGGCAGCAAAGAAAATGGCAGGAACAGGCTCCTCCGACGGTAAAGGTCTATCGTGAAAGGCAAAGCTCAGACCGCGTGATCAGGCCTTCCGGAATGCGATGGCCAAATCCTCATCAATTAGCCGGAAGGCCTGGTGCGCTCCCGCCGGAACGGGCGTCCACTGAAAGACATACCCCCGGCGTGACAGGGGGCGGCAGTGGACAGGAGGAGCTGGCATGAGTGAGATAGCGGGCACCCCGAGCGGGACACGACCGATCCCGGTCGCCGCACCCGAGACCGTGCAGGAGTCGTACGCCTTCGCCTGTATGCGGTGCGGCCGCAGCTGGGAGCAGACCTACGACATCGAGCACCACACCGACGGCAGCGGCCAGCCGTTCTTCATGTACCGCGTACAGGGGCAGCTCGTTCCCTCTCCGCTGACCCATCTCGCCTGCCTCAACTGCGGTGGCCAGAAGGTCCGCATCATGCGTGGCGGACAGGTCTCCTCCCTCGCGGAGTCGCTCCGGCGCCAGCACATCACGCCCCCCAACTACGCCACCGCGGGACCCGTCCCCGCCTCGGAGGCGAGGGCCTCGGAGACGAGGGTCACGGAGCCGGGGACCACGGAGCCGAAAGCCACGGAGCCGGAGACCACGGAGCCCCGCCCCGACGCCGGGCACGAGGCCGCGCGGCACCGGCGCCTCGGCGAGGTCCTGCGCGGCCTCCACCGCCGTAAGTGAGGCCATGGCCACGGTCCTCGTACGATCGTGGTCATGAGTTCCAAGCCCAGCGACACGCCCCCGCCGCTGCCCGCCCCGCTTGCGGTGCCGGTCGCCGATTCGCACACCCACCTGGACATGCAGAGCGGCACCGTCGAGGAGGCCCTCGAGAAGGCCGCGTCGGTCGGTGTGACGACCGTCGTCCAGGTGGGCTGTGACATCAAGGGCTCCCGTTGGGCGGCCGAGACGGCCGCCGCACACGACAACGTGCACGCCGCCGTGGCCCTGCACCCGAACGAGGCGCCGCGCATCGTGCACGGCACACCCCTTTCCGGGGGGCAAGCCCCCCAGACCCCCCGCGCCGGATGGTCCCGGCAGGGGGCGAGGGAGGGCGGCGGCGACGCGGCCCTCGACGACGCGCTCGCCGAGATCGACCGGCTCGCCGGCCTCGATCAGGTGCGGGCCGTCGGCGAGACCGGGCTCGACTTCTTCCGTACCGGACCGGAAGGCATCGCCGCGCAGGAGCGTTCCTTCCGCGCCCATATCGAGATCGCCAAGCGGCGGGGCAAGGCCCTGGTCATCCACGACCGCGACGCGCACGCCGACGTCCTGCGCATCCTCGCCGAGGAAGGCGCTCCCGAGCGGACCGTGTTCCACTGCTACTCCGGCGACGCGGACATGGCCCGGATCTGCGCGGACGCCGGGTATTTCATGTCGTTCGCGGGCAACATGACCTTCAAGAACGCCCAGCCGCTGCGCGACGCCCTCGCCGTCGCCCCGCTGGAGCTCGTCCTCGTGGAGACCGACGCGCCGTTCCTGACGCCCGCGCCCTACCGCGGACGGCCCAACGCGCCGTATCTCATTCCGGTCACGGTCCGCGCGATGGCCGCGGTGCGGGGGATCGGAGAGGACGCCATGTCGGAGGCGATCGCGGCGAACACGGCTCGCGCATTTGATTACTGAACGATAACGAACAGTCACACTCCGGGAGGGGTCACGGGTCAGTGGCGCGACACTGCGTAGTCGTGTTGCTTTGGAGAGTGACATCGCTCGGCTAGGGTCCCGGCCTCGTGAGCACTTCGCAGGGCAGTCACCGTGCCGAACGCGGCGTCCGCCGCGCCGCCGGGCTCATGGAGCCCCCGCCCCCGCCGCCGGTGCCGCCGGCCCCGGTGCGGGTCCCGGCCGTGTCCCCGTACGAGCCGACCATCACGGCGCTCATCCACGGCGAGGACGCGTACGGCGAGGACGCGTACGGCGAGGACGCGTACGGCGAGGACGCGTACGGCGCGTACGGCGAAGCCGCGCACGGCGCCGACACGGACGAGGCGTCCGGTGTCCCGGACGTGCCCGTCGCACCCCCGGCGACGGGCGGCCGTGCGGAGGCCCGCCGTGCCGCCCGTCGCCGCAGGCCCGGCCCACCGGGCGGCACCGTGGAAGGCCTGCGCCGCATCGTCCCCCAGGCGCTCGTCGTCGCCTTCCTCGCCGGCGGCACCTCCGCCTTCGTCGCCGCGGACAAGGCCGTCCGGCTCAGCGTCGACGGCGTCCCACGCACCCTGCACACCTTCGCCGACGACGTGAACGAGCTGCTCGGTGACGAGGGGCTGGCCGTCGGCGAGCACGACATCGTCGCCCCGGCGCCCGGCTCGGCGCTCGCAAGCGGCGACGAGATCGTCGTCCGCTACGGCCGGCCGATCACCCTCACCGTCGACGGGCGGCGCCGCCAGGTGTGGACCACCGCCCGCACCGTCGAAGAGGCACTGCACCAGGTCGGGGTCCGTGCCGAGGGCGCGTTCCTGTCCGTGTCCCGCTCTATGCCGATCTCCCGCAGGGGTCTCGCCCTCCACGTACGGACCGAGCGGACGGTCACCTTCATGGCCGACGGCCGCGAACGCACCATCCGTACGAACGCGGCGACCGTGCGCGAAGCGGTCGAGGAGGCCGGCATCACCCTGAGCGGCCAGGACACCACCTCCGTACCGCCCGGCAGCTTCCCGCGCGACGGCCAGACCGTCACCGTCATGCGGATCACCGCCGGCCGGCAGGTCCGCGAGGAGCCCGTCCCGTACAACACCGTGACGACCGAGGACCCGTCCCTGCACACCGGCACCGAGGTCGTCGAACAGCAGGGACACAAGGGCACCCGCCGCGTCACCTACGCCCTGCGCACCGTCAACGGCGTCACGCAGAAACCCACGAAGATCGCCGAGGAGCTGGTGCGCGAACCGGTGACCCAGCGGGTCAAGGTCGGCACCAGACCGCTGCCCCACTCGGTCGCCGGGGCGGACGGCCTGAACTGGGACGCGCTCGCGCAGTGCGAGTCCGGCGGCCGCCCGGACGCGGTGGACCCGTCGGGTACGTACGGCGGGCTGTACCAGTTCGACACCGGCACCTGGCACGCACTCGGCGGCCGCGGCAGACCGCAGGACGCCCCCGCCGATGAGCAGACGTACCGGGCGAAGAAGCTCTACGTGCAGCGGGGGGCGAGCCCGTGGCCGCACTGCGGCCGTAGGCTGTACCGGTGAGCACCACCGATCCCGCCGGCCCCGACGCCCTTCTCGGCCCGGCCGACATCCGTGAACTGGCCGCAGCGCTTGGCGTACGCCCCACCAAGCAGCGCGGCCAGAACTTCGTCATCGACGCCAACACGGTCCGCCGGATCGTCCGCACCGCCGAAGTGCGCCCCGACGACGTGGTGGTGGAGGTCGGACCCGGACTCGGCTCGCTCACCCTCGCGCTGCTGGACGCCGCGGACCGCGTGACCGCCGTCGAGATCGACGACGTACTCGCCGCGGCACTGCCCACGACGATCGCCGCCCGGATGCCCGCGAAGAAGGACCACTTCGCACTCGTCCACTCCGACGCCATGCACCTCCAGGAGCTGCCAGGCCCGGAGCCGACCGCGCTCGTCGCGAACCTTCCGTACAACGTGGCCGTACCCGTCCTGCTGCACATGCTGGACCGCTTCCCGACCATCGAGCGCACGCTGGTCATGGTCCAGGCCGAGGTCGCCGACCGGCTGGCCGCCCAGCCCGGCAACAAGGTCTACGGCGTCCCGTCCGTGAAGGCCAACTGGTACGCGGAGGTCAAGCGGGCCGGCGCGATCGGCCGCAATGTGTTCTGGCCCGCGCCGAACGTCGACTCGGGGCTCGTGTCCCTGGTGCGGCGTACCGAGCCGGTGAGGACGACCGCCTCCAAGGCCGAGGTCTTCGCCGTCGTCGACGCGGCCTTCGCACAGCGCCGCAAGACCCTGCGGGCCGCGCTGGCCGGCTGGGCGGGCTCCCCGGCGGCCGCCGAGGCGGCGCTGGTCGCGGCCGGGGTCTCCCCGCAGGCGCGGGGCGAGTCCCTGACGGTGGAGGAGTTCGCGCGCATCGCGGAGGCCAAGAAGTGAGCGTCACGGTACGAGTGCCCGCCAAGGTCAACGTCCAGCTGGCGGTGGGCGCCGCGCGGGCCGACGGCTACCACGACCTGGCCAATGTGTTCCTCGCCGTCGGGCTGTACGACGAGATCACCGTCACCCCCGCCGAATCCCTGACGGTCAGCTGCTCGGGCCCCGACGCCGACCAGGTCCCCCTGGACCGTACGAACCTCGCCGCGCGCGCCGCCGAGCTGCTCGCCGCCCGCCACGGCATCGACCCGGCCGTCCACATCCACATCGCGAAGGACATCCCCGTCGCGGGCGGCATGGCGGGCGGCAGCGCCGACGGCGCGGGCGCGCTGCTGGCGTGCGACGCGCTGTGGTCCACCGGGGCGTCGAAGGCCGAACTCCTCGACATCTGCGCCGGACTCGGCAGCGATGTGCCGTTCAGCCTGGTCGGCGGAGCGGCCCTCGGCACGGGCCGGGGCGAGCGGCTCACCGAGCTGCCGGTCGGCGGTGCGTTCCACTGGGTGTTCGCGGTCGCTGACGGCGGACTGTCCACCCCCGCCGTGTACCGGGAGTTCGACCGGCTGAACGAGGGCGTGGACGTCCCCGCCCCCGTGGCCTCCCCGCTGCTGCTCGACGCCCTGCGCACCGGCGACGCGGGCGCATTGGCCGGGGCGCTGGTGAACGACCTGCAGCCCGCGGCGCTCTCCCTGCGCCCGTCCCTCGCGGACACGCTCACCGCGGGCACGGAGGCGGGGGCGCTGGCCGCGCTCGTGTCCGGCTCGGGACCGACGACGGCGTTCCTCGCGAAGGACGGGGACGCGGCGGACCAGATCGCCGAGGCCCTGACGGCCTCGGGCACCTGCCGCACGGCACGGGTGGCACAGTCGCCGGCGCCCGGCGCGACGGTTCTCTGAGGGCTGTCCCGCAGTACCCGGCGGACCAGCGCGCGGCGTCAGATACATGGGGTCTCCCCAGGCCCGGAGGGCCGAGGGGACGCATCGCACCGGTGACACGGGCCCAGGCCCTGTCGTCGCGGCCCCGACAAGATCGCCCGGACAGGGCCGGGGCCGGTCCTGGTCCACCCGGGCAGGGTCGCGTACTCATACGGGAGTTGAGTACGAGAGCGCTGACGCCCGGAGCCCCTTCGGCGCGACCGTACCCGTATGGGATCAAGCGTTCGTGCGCTCGCCGAAGCCACACCGGACACCCGGGACCGTTACGTCGACCTGCTCCGGGTCGCCTCACTCGGGACCGTCGTGCTCGGCCACTGGCTGATGGCGGCCGTCACCGCCGACGGCGTCGGCAATCTGCTCGCCGTCGTGCCGGAACTCCAGGTCCTCACCTGGGCGCTGCAGATCATGCCGGTGTTCTTCTTCGTCGGCGGCTTCTCGCACGCCCTCTCCTACCGCTCGCTGCGCCGCAAGCAGCCGGACGGATCCGTGTACGCGGCGTTCCTGCGCGCCCGGCTGCGCCGGCTGCTGCGCCCCACGATGGTCTTCGTCATCGTCTGGGGCGCAGTCGCGCTGATCGTCCAACTGCTCGGCGGGCGTGGCGGGCTGACCGGGGTCACGCTGCGGCTGGTGACCCAGCCGCTCTGGTTCATCGGCATCTATCTGGCGATGGTGGCTTTCACCCCGCCGCTGCTGAGGCTGCACGAGCGGTACGGCTGGAGCGCGTTCGGGGCGCTCGCGGGCGGGGCGGTCGCGGTGGACGTGCTCCGGTTCGCGTACGGCGTCCCCTTCGTGGAGTTCCTGAACTTTGCGTTCGTCTGGCTGGCCGTCCACCAGCTCGGCTTCCTGCGAGCCGACGGCCGTATCCCGAAGCCGTACGTTCTGGCCGGGGTGGGCCTGACTGGCGCCGCAGCGCTCGTTGCCTTCGGGCCGTACCCACTGAGCATGGTGGGCCTGCCCGGTGAGCGGGTGAGCAACATGGCCCCGCCCACCCTCGCCCTCCTCTGCCATGGCCTCTGGCTGGTCGGCGCGGTGGAGCTGCTGCGCGGACCCGGGGCCCGGCTGGTCGCCCGGCCGGGGGTCTGGCGCACGGTCGTCGCGGCGAACGGCATCGCCATGACCGCCTTCCTGTGGCACCTCACCGCCATGCTCGGCGTCTACGGCGCCCTCCTCACCCTCGACGTCCCGCTGCCTGCCCCGGCCTCGGGCGCCTGGTGGGCCCAGACGCCGCCGCGGATCGCCGCCGCGGCCGTCCTGACCGCGGTGCTGGTCGCCGTGTTCCGCCGCTTCGAACGGCCCTCGCCCGCACCCCTCACCCCCGGCCCGGGCCCGCTCGCCGCCCTCGGCATCACCCTGTGTCTGCTCGGTGTGCTCGGCCTGTCGATGGTCGGCTTCGCCGGTCTGCTGGAGGGCCGCTCGGCTACGCTGATCGCGTTCCCCGTCACCGCCCCGGCCGCCGTCGCGATGGCCCTGGTGGGCTGGCTCCTGGTGGAGCGCACGGGCCGAGAGGGCCGCACGGCCCTCGCGGCGGGCGGTGTCACTTCCGGCGACTAGGCTGGGAGGCCGTTCGATCCCCTCATCTGGAGCGTTGATGGCCGTCAACCTGGTCAATGTCGAGGCAGTCAGCAAGGTGTACGGCACCCGTGCCCTGCTCGACGGGGTCTCCCTCGGCGTGTCCGAGGGGGACCGTATCGGTGTCGTGGGGCGCAACGGAGACGGCAAGACGACCCTCATCCGGATGCTCGCCAAGCTGGAGGAGGCCGACACCGGTCGGGTCACCCACAGCGGCGGGCTGCGCCTCGGGGTGCTCACCCAGCACGATTCGCTCGACCCCTCCGCCACCATCCGGCATGAGGTCATCGGCGACCTCGCCGACCACGAGTGGGCGGGCAACGCCAAGATCCGCGACGTGCTCACCGGGCTGTTCGACGGTCTCGACCTCTCCGGCTTCCCGCGGGGCCTGGACACCGTCATCGCCCCGCTCTCCGGCGGTGAGCGGCGCCGTATCGCCCTCGCGAAGCTCCTCATCGGCGAGCCCGACCTGATCGTTCTGGACGAGCCGACCAACCACCTGGACGTCGAGGGCATCGCCTGGCTCGCCCGCCACCTCCGCGAGCGCCGCTCGGCCCTCGTGTGCGTCACCCACGACCGCTGGTTCCTCGACCAGGTCTGCACGCGCATGTGGGACGTCCAACGCGGCACGGTCTACGAGTACGAGGGCGGCTACTCCGACTACGTCTTCGCGCGCGCCGAGCGCGAGCGCATCGCCGCTACCGAGGAGGCCAAGCGGCAGAACCTGGTCCGCAAGGAGCTGGCCTGGCTGCGCCGCGGCGCCCCCGCCCGTACGTCGAAGCCGCGCTTCCGGGTCGAGGCCGCCAATGAGCTGATCAAGGACGTGCCGCCGCCGCGCGACACCTCCGAGCTGATGAAGTTCGCCTCGTCACGGCTCGGCAAGACGGTCTTCGACCTGGAGAACGTGACGGTGCAGGCGGGTGAGAAGCTGCTGGTGAAGCATCTGACCTGGCAGCTCGGCCCCGGCGACCGCGTCGGCCTGGTCGGGGTCAACGGCGCGGGCAAGACCTCCCTGCTGCGCGCGATGGCCGAAGCCGCCCGCAGCGACGGCGAGAAGCAGCCTCCCGTGGGCCGGATCGTCACCGGCAAGACGGTGAAACTGGCCTATCTCTCCCAGGAGGTCGCCGAGCTCGACCCCGCCCTGCGGGTGCTGGAGGCCGTCCAGCAGGTGCGCGACCGGGTCGACCTGGGCAAGGGCCGGGAGATGACCGCGGGGCAGCTGTGCGAGCAGTTCGGCTTCACCAAGGAGAAGCAGTGGACACCGGTCGGCGATCTGTCCGGCGGTGAGCGGCGCCGGCTGCAGCTGCTACGGCTGCTGATGGACGAGCCGAACGTGCTGTTCCTCGACGAGCCCACCAACGACCTCGACATCGAGACCCTGACCCAGCTGGAGGACCTCCTCGACGGCTGGCCCGGCTCGATGATCGTCATCTCCCACGACCGTTTCTTCATCGAGCGGACGACCGACCGGGTGTTCGCGCTGCTCGGCGACGCGGCGCTGCGGATGCTGCCGCGCGGCATCGACGAGTACCTGGAGCGCCGGGCCAGGATGATCGAGGCCGCGGCCCCGGCACCCGCCGCGTCCGAGAAGTCCGCCGCTCCGGAGAAGTCCGCAGCGGACGTCCGCGCCGCGAAGAAGGAGCTGCAGAAGATCGAGCGGCAACTGGACAAGGTCTCCGACAAGGAGACCAAGCTGCACTCGCAAATCGCCGAAAACGCCACCGACTTCGAGAAGGTGGCGAAACTCGACGCCGAGCTGCGCGAACTGGCCGCAGAGCGCGAGGAGTTGGAGATGCGCTGGCTGGAGCTCGCCGAAGACGCCTGAGGGCGTGTGCGAAGAAAGCGTGCAGAGCCGACCGCACCGCCCCGGGGCGCCCCCCGGGACTCCCGATAACAACGGCATCACGGGCCGGTTCTCCCTTGGGTACAGGGGCGGACCGGCCCCGTTTTTCCCAACTGCCAGGTGATAGAAAGAAACCCCGCTCGACTGACGTGACGCTGCGCAATCCATGTCCGATTCGCTCCTTTCCTCAGGCAACTGCCCGATGGAATCGCGGGGGAGGCCGGTCGGGCTGTGGACCGCACAAAGGGGGAAGAGCTGAAATGACTCAGCCGCCCAGCCAGCAACCGCCGCAGGGAGGCTTCGGCTCTCCGCAGGATCCTCAGCACCAGGTTCCCCAACAGCCCGCGCAGCCGCCCCAGATGCCGCCGGTCCCGCCGCAGGCCCCGGCGGCGCCGCCCGCGGGACAGCCTGCCGGACAGCCCGCTGGACAGCCCGGCTACGGCTATCCGCAGACCCCGCCGCCCGGCCAGCCGCAGCCCGGTTACGGCTACCCGCAGCAGGCCCCCGGCCAGCCCGGCCCGTACAACCAGCCGGGTCCGTACGGCCAGCAGCCCGGTCCGTACAACCAGCAGCCTGGCCCGTACGGACAGCCGCAGGGCGGCTACGGCTACCCGACCCAGCCGCAGTACCCCGGCGCCCCCACGCCTCCGCAGGGCGGCGGCAGTGGCAACTTCTTCAAGGGCAAGCCCGGTGTCGTCATCGGTGCGGCCGTGGCGGCCCTCCTCGTCATCGGGACCGGCACCTGGTTCGCACTGAGCGGCGGTGACGACGAGAAGTCGCCCGACGCCAAGCAGAGCGCGTCGCCGCGGCCGAGCGGTTCGGCTTCCGTCGACCAGGGCGACGGCAGCGGCGGAGGCCGCAACGCCGCGGACGACCTCAACGCCGGTCGCAAGGACGGCGAGTCGAAGGTGCTCTGGCTCACGAAGAACGACATCGACCTGCCGCGCAACGGCGCCGAGACACAGGGCCCGTGGTTCGTCGGCGACCTCGTCGTCAAGGGCATGTACAAGGAGCTCGCCGGCTTCTCGGTCGCCGACGGCACGAAGAAGTGGACCCTGCCGCTGCCCGGCGAGCTGTGCGCCGCGCCCGTCCGCAGCACCGAGGACGGCAAGCTCGTCATCGGCTTCAAGGACGGCACCACCAGCGACGCCAAGTGCACCCAGATGCAGCTGGTCGACCTGAAGACCGGCAAGGCGGGCTGGAAGAAGGAGATCACCAAGAAGGGCGCCTTCGACCTGCTCTCCGACATCACGCTGGCGATCAGCGGCGACACGGTGACCGCCGCCCGCACCGGCAACGCCGATGCGTTCCGGATCAGCGACGGCAAGCCGCTGTTCGGCAAGCTGCCGGGCAACTGCCAGCCGGAGGCGTTCGCCGGCGGCCCCAAGCTGATCGCCGCCGAGTCCTGCCGCACCGGCGACATCGACAAGACCCAGGAACAGCTCCAGGAGCTCGACCCGGTCACCGGCAAGGCCAAGTGGACCTACAAGCTCCCGGCCAACTGGGAGGTCGACAAGGTCTATTCGGTCAGCCCCCTGGTCGTCTCGCTGAGCCAGCGCGAACAGAAGAAGTGGAGCGTCATCGCGCTCAACGCGAACGGCACGCTGCGTTCGCAGATCGACGGCGGCAAGGACCGCTTCCAGCCCCGCTGCGGCGGCGGTTTCGTCGTCTTCGGCAAGACCCTGGAGGGCTGTGTCGGCGTCGCCGCCGACGCCAACACCTTCTACATGGCGACCGAGCCCAAGGAGGGCGGCGCCGCCCGCACCAACTCCGTCGTGGCGTTCAACCTCGGCACCGGCAAGGTCAAGTGGCGCGCCGACGCGCCCGCCGACCGCACGATGATCCCGCTGCGGATGGAGGGCTCCAGCGTCCTGCTGTACATGGAGGCGTCGTACAACGCGGGCGGCGCGGTGGCGACGCTGGCACCGACCGGCGGGAAGCCGGCCGTGGTCCTGCAGAACCCCGCGTCGACCGCCCAGATCGAGAGCTCCTTCTGGTCGCCGAAGCTGGCCTACCAGGACGGCCGCTTCTTCATCGCGAGCGGCCGGGTCAGTGCGTCGAACGACAAGGAAGAGAAAGAGACGAAGACGATGATGGCCTTCGGCAAGTGACCGCGTCCGACGGACGTCCCGGAACCGACAGACTCCTTCTCTTCAGAGGTACGTACGCATGACGCAGCCACCGCAGCCGCCCAACCAGCCGCCGCAGGCTCCGAACCAGCCCCCGCAGGCTCCTCCTCAGGGCGGCTTCGGCGCGCCCCAGGACCCTCCGCCCGGTGGCTTCGGCGCCCCGCAGGATCCTCCGCCCGGTGGTTTCGGCGCGCCCACCCCGGCCCCGCAGAACCCCGGTTACGGCTATCCGCAGACGCCGCCGCCCGGCCAGCCCGCCGGTTACGGCTATCCGCAGACCCCGCCGCCCGGCCAGCCGCCGACCCAGCCCATGGGGCAGCAGCCGTACGGCTACCCGACCCAGCCCGCGCAGCAGCAGTACCTGCCGCCCCAGCAGGGCGGCCTTGGCGGCGGCAAGAAGCTGAACACCCAGATGCAGATCATCATCGCGGCGGTCGTCGCGGTGGTCCTGATCGTCGCCGGCGGTGTCTGGTTCGCGTCGAGCGGCGGCGACGACTCCAAGAAGGACGACGCCAAGGGCTCGACCGAGGGCGCCGACGGCGGCAAGAGCAAGGCCATCGGCGGTGGCGGCAAGGAGAAGGCGCCCGCCAACACCGCGGCCAAGGTGGCCTTCCAGCTGCCGCAGCCCAAGGTCACCGACACCACCAGCGTGGTCGGTTCCTGGGTCACCGACTCGGCCTACGTCAAGACCGGCATCAACTCCGTCGTCGGCTACGACCTGGCCAAGGGCACCGTGCTGTGGACCATTCCGCTGCCCGGTCAGGTGTGCGCGGCCTCCCGGCACGCCACCGCGGACCACAAGACCGCGATCGCCTTCGAGCCCGCCAAGCGCGTCCCGCCGAAGAACTACCAGACGTGCACCGAGGTGGGTGCCATCGACCTGAAGGCCGGCAAGCTCCTGTGGACCAAGTCGACCACGGGAACCGGTGACGACAAGGTCCGCTACAACGAGATCACGCTGAGCGGCAACACGGTCGCCGCCGGCGGCACCGACGGCGGCGCGGCCTTCGACCTCGGCACCGGAGCGATCCGCTGGAAGCCCGAGGCCAACGCCGAGAACTGCTACGACATGGGCTACGGCGGCGGCGAGGCGCTGGTGGCGGCCCGCAAGTGCGGCGAGTACGGCAGCCAGCACGTCGTCATCCAGCCGCTGAACCCGGCGACCGGAGCGCCTGCCTCCTCGTTCAAGATGCCGGCAGGCGTCGAGTACGCGGGCATCGTCTCCACCAAGCCGCTGGTCGTCGCCGCGGACGTCGGTGACACCGCCGGGGACGGCAGCAGCATCTCGGACTTCTTCGTCGTCGACGAGAAGACCGGCAAGCTGAAGGTCAAGATCGCCGCGGATGCCGACCGGTTCGACGCGAGCTGCGGCTCCACCGAGGTCGAGTCCTGCCAGAACGCGGTCGTCGGCAACGGCCGGCTGTACCTGCCCACGGAGGAGCACGAGGGCGGCGGCGAATACGGCGACACCAACGAGATCGTGTCGTTCGACCTGAACACCGGCAAGCCGACCACCGACAAGGCCGACGCGGGCGACCGGTACACGATCTACCCGCTGCGCATGGACGGCGGCAACATCATCGCGTACAAGCGGCCCCCGTACGACAAGGGCGGCCAGATCATCAGCATCGACGGCGGCACCTTCAAGCAGACGGTGCTGCTGGAGAACCCCGCGGACGAGTCGATCCGGGACGCGGAGACCAGCTTCAGCATGGACTACGCCGAGATCAAGTACACCAACGGCCGGCTGTTCATGTCCGAGACGATGCTCAGCAAGCCGAGCAGCTCCGGCTCGGGCGATCTGGAGTATCTGGCGCTCAGCTTCACCACCAACTGACCGTGAAGCGATCAGGAGGTCCCCTCGCCGGCCGGCGAGGGGACCTCCTCCGTTCTGTCGGCGCTGTCAACTTGCCCTGAACGACACGCATTTCGCCGATCCGAGGGATTTCTGACGCGTAGGGCGGGCGCAACGTCGAACAAGCGTGTAGCTTGCCGGGTCAGTAGGGCTGGGGGTGTCAGAGGGCTGGGGGGCCGGGGGGCCGACTCCAGATGTTTGGGGGGTTGCTCGATGGGTGTGCGGCTGATGGTGGTCGACGATCACAGACTGCTCGCCGAGGCGCTCGCCTCGGCGCTGAAGTTGCGCGGGCACCGGGTGCTCGCGGCGGCGGCGCCCACGGCGGGGGCGGCCGAGCTCGTGGTGAGCAGGGCGCCCGAGGTGTGCCTGCTGGGGACGGCGACACCTGCGGAGCCCGGGGTGTTCGACCCGATCGTGCGGATCAAGCGGGAACGGCCGCAGGTGGCCGTGGTGGTGCTCGGCCCGGTGCCCTCTCCGCGCGGGATCGCGGCGGCCTTCGCGGCCGGCGCGTCCGGCTATGTGCGGCACGACGAGCGGATCGAGGGCGTCGAGCGGGCCATGGTCAAGGCGCGGGCGGGGGAGGCGGCGGTGGCGCCGCAGCTGCTCCAGGGCGCGTTCGCCGAGCTGCTGAACCCGGCGGCGCAGCCCGACGACGAGGGGCAGCGGCTGCTTCGGATGCTCACCCCGCGCGAGGTGGAGGTGCTCGTACGCGTCGCGGAGGGCGAGGACACCCGGCTGATCGCTGCGGGCATGGGGATAGCTCCCAGCACGGCCCGTACGCACGTCCAGCGCGTGCTCATGAAACTGGGCGTCGGCTCGCGGCTGGAGGCCGCGGCCCTGGCGGCGCGGACGGGGCTCCTGGACCGCGCCGCGATCCCCCTGCCCGCACCGGCACCGGCACCGGACGCGGACTAGGCCCGCGCTGGGGCCGGACGCGGGGCCAGGCCCGTCCGGCACCGGGCGCGGGCCAGGCCTGTCCGGCACCGGGCGCGGGCCAGGCCTGTCCGGCACCCGGACGCGGGCCAGTCCCGCGCCCACGCCTACGCCCGCGCCGGACGTGGATCAGTCCCGCGCCCACGCCTACGCCCGCGCCGGACGTGGATCAGTCCCGCGCCCACGCCTACGCCCGCGCCGGACGTGGATCAGTCCCGCGCCCAC